>DASYRX010000124.1:0-29309 GCA_036003845.1 Gemmatimonadaceae bacterium
TTCGAGACCGGCAGCGACGACGGCAGATTGCGCGCGTAGTCTAGCTCGGCGAAGATCGGCGATTCTGCAGCGATTCCTAACGAATCGGGCTGTCGGCCCCAGTGCTGCGCCAGGGAAGACCCTGGGAGGTGAGCCTGGGCCGGCGCGCCAACGAGCTGCAACACCGTGGCCGCCACGTCTCGCAGCGTCACCGGATCGGCTACACGTTGTCCGCGCGGAATGCCGCCAGCGCCGGCGAAAATGAGCGGCACGTGCAGCGACGGGAAATACAGCGTGTTCCCGTGGTTCATCTGTCCGTGCTCGTTGAATTCTTCACCGTGATCCGCGGTCACGATAACGATCGTGTTTTCGAGGAGCCCGCGGCGCTCTAAGCCATCGAAGAGCTCACCCAGTTTACTGTCGAGATGCGTCAGCGCGCCGTCGTACGCACCCACGAGGTCCGCCACTTCGGCGGGAGTGAATTGGCGCGTCTCGGAGTCTCGCGTCGACGGCTCTCGGCCCAGGAACATCGTGTCGTACGGAGCCGGGGGATGATATGGCCCGTGCGCGTCGTAGAAGTTCATGAAGGCAAAGAATGGCCGCTTCGCGTCACGCTTGCCGTCGTCATCGAGCCAGTCGAAGAACCGCTCGTTCAGACGCTCCGCGCTGTTACGCCCAGCGGAGTTGTAGCCAACCCTGCGATGACCGAGCCAGAAGACGAGAGAGCGCGTCAGCGTGCTGGTTCGGAACATCTCCGGCAGCGAGACGTCGAAATCCCTGTAGTAGCCGAACCCGCGTGCCAATCCGTACTCGTAGGTGCAGTAGCGCAGGTTGCCGGCGAAGCCCGAGGTCTCATAGCCGATGCTCGTTAGGCGTTCCGCCAGCGTCGGAAAGGTGCTGTCGAGCGGCGTGGTGTAGCTCGCCGACAGCTCGTACGCGAAATGTCCTGTGAACAGGGACGAATGCGTCGGCAGCGTCCATGGCGCCGTGGCTACGGCGCGATCGAACACTACGCCTCGTGCTGCGAGACGCTCCAGCACCGGACTCGTCGGGCGCCCGTAGCCATAGACAGAAAGCGATAAGGCACGAACGGTGTCGAGAACTAGCAGAAGCACGTTAGGCGCTCCATCGAGTGCGGCCCCGAGCCGACCTGACGATTGTCGCTCGCGCCAGTCTCTCGTTCCGTTGAAGCCCACGGTTCCCAGGACGACAATGGCGGCGAGTCCACACGAGAGCCACTGCAACGTGCGCCGCGCGACTCGCGGGTGCTCGTGCACCAGCATTGCCGCCTTCACAGCAACGCCGGCCGCGAGAATCATCAGCGCCAGCTCGTGTACGCGTGGACGGATGAGCAGAAACGGCTCGAGAAGAGCGAGGAACAGCGCGACCGTGACTGCGGCCGGAAATGCCCAGTGCGGGCGCAGCCACCTCGCCACGCCCCAAACGAGAAAAACGGCCGGAAGCATGAGCACCGCGTTTCCAAGCGGCGCGAGCCAAATCCCCTGAGGATTGAACGGGAAGATTCTGTCGAGAGTCAGCCGCACGCCGAGGATCAGGGCCGTTTCAGCAATAGCCCCGCCTAGCGCCGCACAGGCGATAAGCAGCAGCACATCGGGCAGTTTCCACTGCGCAGTCGCTGCGTTCGGGTTGCGAACAGAAGCTCGAAGTTTGCTGGTAGTCACGGCGTGAATGCGGCTCAGATCACAGTTGCGGATGTGTACTGCAGAGCACGCCAAGGGCCAGCTGCGTCGGGCCGTAAGTCTGCTAGCCACAACGGTCTTGGAGGCCGGCAAGAACTGCCGTCGAGCGCGCTCAACTAGATTGCCGGCGCGCGCCGTCCACAAACTCCCTTTTGTTAATGCCCGATTACGTCGTCTACGGTGGCCGTCTCCGCAGCACGCTGCCTATCCCGGAGCTCCGCGTCGCGAACGCGAGCATGGGGGAGGAGTGGCCGTCCTGGCATTTCGAGTCATCTATGGCCGAGGCGCCAGCTCTCGACTCCGCCGCTGAGATAGGTCAGGACGAGCTATTCGAAAACGTCTGGGCGAGGTTTCTGCGCGCGCGCGACACACTGCGACTGCAGTTCGACGACACGGGCGTTTTCGACTTGCATGATGATGCTACGCGGATCGTGTGGTACAAGAAGCATGGTTGCGAGCGTGACGTCGCTCGCGCCGACCTGATTGGTCGCGTGCTGCCGCTCGCGCAGCACGAGCGAGGTCAACTCGCGCTGCACGCGAGCGCCGTGTGTTTCGAGGGCCGCGCCATCGGTTTCATGGCACCCAAGAACTACGGGAAAAGCTCGCTCGCCATGTCACTCGTCACGGCGCATAACGCAAAGCTCCTGACCGACGATACGTTGATCGTCTCGCCGAGCACCGGCGTAGCGATGCCCGGTGTACACAGCGTTAGGCTCTGGGAGCAGACGGCCGGGCATTTTGACGGCATCGGCGCCGGCCGGCCGGTGCTGAGCGACAAGCGCATCTTCGAGCAGCTGCCTGACGCATCCCTCGAGATGGGCGCGGCGCCCGTCGCCGCACTTTACACGCTGGTTCCGACCGAACCCACCAGCGACGTAACTGTGCGTCGCGAAGCGTTGGACGGAATCGCGGCCACCATGGCGCTCATTCAGTATCAGAAGCTCGGCGCGCTGTTGGCGGGACCGGATGCCGCTCGCGTATTCGAGGGCGCGGCGTCACTGGCAACGCGAACGTCTGTATACGCGCTGCACATCGCGCGCGACTTCGCGCGACTCCCCGAGGCGGCGCGGGCGATAGCCCAGTGGCACCGGCACTGAGTGCCGGCAGCCCTCGTTAGGCGAGCAGCTCGGCGATTCGATCGGCCGCGCGTCCGTCGCCGAACGCGTGTGGCGCCGCAGCGCTGGGGCGAACCGCGTTGCGCGCCGCGCTGACGATCGCGTCGTGGTCCGAGCCCGCGAGCACGTTCCATCCCGAGCTGACGGTCTCGATCCATTCCGTCTCGGGCCGCAGCGTGACGCACGGTACTTCGAAAAAGAAGGCTTCCTTCTGCACGCCGCCCGAATCAGTGAGAATGACATTCGCATGCTGCTCCAGCGTCAGCATGTCGAGATATCCCACCGGATCCACGAGCCGCACGTTGCGCGGCTCCTTTCCGTTGCCGTGAGCGGCGAGACGCGCGCGCGTGCGCGGATGCAGCGGAAAGACGACAGGCTCGCCGATCGTATCCAGCGCGTGCAGCAGGCGCTGAAGCACTGCTGGATCGTCCGTGTTGTATGCCCGGTGCACCGTAGCGAGCATGTACTCTCGAGGGCGCACGCCTAACGTGGACAAGATGCGTGATTGCTCTTTGGCCCGCGTGGCGAAGTGCAGCACCGCGTCGTACATCACGTCGCCAACCAGGTGCACGCCGCTCCGGATTCCTTCGTTCGCCAGGTTGTCGACGGCAGTCTGCGTTGGACAGAACAGGAGATCTGAGCAGTGATCTGTGAGCACGCGATTGTGCTCTTCAGGCATCGTGCGATTGAAGGAACGCAGCCCCGCCTCGACGTGCGCGAGACGCACGCCGAGTTTGCACGCCGCGAGCGCCGCGGCGAGCGTAGTGTTCGTGTCGCCATACACCAATGCGCAGTCCGGTCGCTCGTCCAGCAGCGTGCGCTCGACCGCGACCATCATGCGCCCGGTTTGCTCCGCGTGCGATCCGGATCCGATCTCGAGAAAGTGATCCGGACGCGCGATCGCCATTTCGTCGAAGAACACATCGGACATCTGCGCGTCGTAATGCTGCCCCGTATGCACGATGATTTCGACGTGCCCCGCCTGTTTGAGCGCGCGACTCACGGGAGACGCTTTAATGAATTGCGGACGTGCGCCAACGATCGACGCGATCTTCACTCGCTTGCCTTGCCTCCTACTCGAGATGCAGAAATGCCACAGGACTTTGACGTTCCCTTTGTCAGCCGGAGGACGATGACGCGTGCGCAAAAGGAACGCTAGAGATAGGATTGCGCCATGACCGCGATCGTCGGGCTCTTTGACATCGCCACACAGGACGCTGCAGCTCTCGCACGCGCGGTCCTCTTGGGCATGCATGCGCGCGGGAAGGAGCGCGTCGAAGTTTGGGGCGAGGGAAACACAGCGTTAGGCGCCGTGTCGGACGCGTGGGAGGTCGGCGGCGAAGGTCCCGCGGCGGCCCGTCTGGCTTCGGATGATAGAGCCGTCGTCGCGACCGATGCGACGCTGTACTACATCAGCGACCTCACGGCCAGTTTGCGCGCGGCCGGTCACGCAGTCCCGAATCTCTCCCCCGCTGCGCTCATTCTGGCCGCGTATCGCGCCTGGAGCGACCGTTTCCTCGAGTACATCGAAGGCGACTTCGCGCTGATTCTGTGGGACCGCGTCGAGCGCCGCGTCATCGCCGCGCGCGACCATACAGGCGTGCGTACCCTCTTCTACACGACGCAGCCTGGCGGGCTCGCGATCGCTTCTCGGCTCGATGGCCTAACGACGCTGCCGGGCTTCGACAAGAAACTGAACCTCGTTTCGGTAGCTAACGACGCGCTGTTTCTGCGCGTTCACGATCCTGCCGGGACCGCGTATGCGTCCGGGTCACGCCTCCCGGCCGGCCACCGGCTGGATTGGCGGGCGTCGTCTCAGCCGCACGTATCGCGCTGGTGGGAGGTACCTGTCTTCCTGCGTGGTGATGGACCGCCCTTCGCCGAAGCAGCCGAGGAGCTCCGCCGCCTGATAGTCGCAGCCGTAGCCGAGCGCACCTCACACCTCGGCGGAACTGCAATCTGGCTGAGTGGTGGCTACGACTCTTCGACACTCTTCGCCGCCGCTCAACTCGCCGCGAAAGAGAGAGGGATGCAGCCGGCACGTCCAGTCTCGATCTCCTATCCGCCGGGCGATCCTGGGCGCGAGGACGAGCTCATCGAGGAGTCGACGCGTTTTTGGAATCTGGAGCCCACGTGGCTTGACGTCGATCAAGTGCCTTCCCTCACGGCTCCTGTGGACCTCGCGCGGCTCCGCGACGAGCCGATGTACCACACCTACGAGACCGCGAACCGCGCGCTCGCTCGCACAACGCGCTCGGCGGGGTTTAGGGCGGCTCTCGTTGGGAACGGCGGCGACCAGTTTTTCTCTGCCGGCGTTGCGCGGCTTGCCGACCACTTTCGAACCGGCCGATTCATCACCCTCGCCCGCGATTGGCGTGAGGCTGGAGGAGGTCGAGACTGGAGGTTGTTCGCGCGAACCGTCGTGCTACCAAACTTGCCGTCTTACGCGATCGCCGTTGCGAACGAACTACGACACCGACGCCCGCTGCAACACCGTCTAACGCGTCAACTACCAACCTGGGCGAGTCAAAGCTTCTCCCAACTGGAGGCTCTGGAGACGCTCAATCGAACACCATTGCAGCGCAGGCGCGGCGAAGGCCACGCTGCTCTCGACCAGAGCTGGTTCTTACGACAGGTAACAGGAGAACGCGTCAACGCGGCCTATACGGCGACTGGCCTGCTTGATGGCGTCGAGGTGCGATCCCCCTTGTTTGACCAGCGTATAGTCCGCTTTGCGGCGGGTCGTCCGATTGAAGAGAGCTATTCCCGAAGAGAGAACAAACGGCTACTTCGGGCCGCTTTCAAAGGCTACCTTCCGTCGGCTGTATTGGGCCCAAGAAGGGCCCGTACTGGACTTCCTCAACGAACACTTTTCAGAACCGCTACAGAGCACGCGCGGTGGGTAATAGCTGAGTACAGTAAGGGTATGATACTTGCTGACCTCGGCGTGATAGACGGAAGCAAATTCCTCAGCCGGGCGAGTTTCTGGGCCGGCCAGGGACGTGCAGACGTGGAGGAGGCTGCCGCACTTGTTGCGTTGGCGCAAACAGAGTGTTGGTTGCGCGCACGCTTAGGGTGAGGACGGGCCGAGAGCTAAAACCTACGGGGCGCGGGGTGCGCCTCATTTCCGCCGAGCGACGGCTCGACGTCATTTGAAACCGAGGAGGTCGCAACCCACATGTACAAGAGCCCTGAGTTGAAGAAGCTTGGGACGTTCCGCGAGATCACCAAGTCCGGGATCAGCGGACCGCAGGATCACATCGGCTTGATGAACGACGGTTGCACCTTCGTTCGCGGCGGACGCTGCTCTTAGTCGGTCAAGAACAGTCTCAGGAAGAAAGGGCGGCATCTGCAGATGCCGCCCTTTCTATTTGCTCCGCGCGACTAGGCGTCTGCCGGTACGACTCCGGCCGCAGCTCTCCCTCGGACGAAGTACCAAAGACCGAGAGGCGCGAGGCCGGCCAGTAGCAGCCGCCACGCGAGCATTGCCTCAGCGCCGCCGTCGAGCCCCGCGAGGCGGAACAACGATTCGAACGCGGCCTCACCCACGCCAAGACCACCGGGCGTCAGCGGAACGTTGTTAGCGACGAAGCCGAGCGACGCGAGGAACGGGATCGCCGGATCGGCTGCTCCGCCAGCCTGGGTCATGCTCACGAGCATCCAAACGATTCCCATGCAGATGGCGTGAGCCACAAGCGAAATCGCGACCGCGCCCGCCAACACTCCGAGCCGCGTCCGAAAGCTCTGCATCGTGTCCAGCATCCGGGCCGGGTAGCCGCGCAGCGGAAACGTCCTTAGTACCCACTGCACGCCCCGAAGCGCTCTCGCACGACGCGATGTGGAAACGACGATAACGAAAATGATTGCTGCAGAACTCATCGCGGCGAGAGCCAACAACGCGCGCAGTGCGGCTGATTGACGCAGCAGTGGAAGGCAGAGCGGCGCTGCAAGCACCGGAAACAGGGTGAGGGCCAATAGACCCATGACGCGGTCGAGCAGCAGTAAGGTGCCGATCTCGGTGCGCCGACCTGCTGCATCCTTCGCTGTAAAGTACAAACGCACGATGTCGCCGCCGCCGCCCGGAAGCACGAGCGTGAACAGGTTGGCGATCAGCGACAGGCCGAGCGAATCGTGCAGGGACAGGCGCAGTCCTCGCGGGCGAAAGAGCATGCAGACTCGCTGCGAGATGAGCAGGACCGCGATGAACAAGAGGAGGAGCGCCAGAAGTGTGAGTACCCAGTGGTCCCGCAGCCCACGCAACGAGCTCCAGTTCACTCGGCCCGTCGTCGCCAGGAACCACAGGACTGTCCCCGCGATGGCGAGCCTAACGATTCCGAAGAGGATTCGCCGCGATCGTTCCGTCATGTGCGTGAAGCCGCGGCAATAGGTGTGTCCAGCCGGCGCACGTACAGGTTGGCTGTCAGGCCGAATCTGCGAATCCGACTCCGAAAGTCGAATCTGTGTTTTCTGTAGAATCCATTCGCGGTCCCGTCGTCAGGCGTGACGCAGGCCTTCACGCTCTGGCTCCCGCGCGCGCGCAAGCACGCGAGTGCGTGCGCCAACAGAGTACTGGCCACACTCATGTGTGTCCCATCTGGAGCCGCCTGGCGACCACGAAATGACGAGAGAACGCCGATGGACAAGAATTCAGCGCGCACATCACTTGCGGGCTCGCCTCTGCCGGTGACAACTGAAAGCGCGATGCGCGACGCGAGTCCCCAGAGTCTCGGATTGCTGAGCAGCGCGTAGGCGAGCGTCGCCGCATAACGAGACATGCGACGACGGACAGCCGATCGCAAGAGCCGCTGGGTGTCGGGCGTGCATGACAGATAACCGACGGGCGCGCCGTCGACGAAGTATGCGTAACAGAGATACTGCTGGTCACCGAGCATGCTCTCGTGAAACAGAGCATTGAAGCGGGAGCCCAATCGTGCAGAGAGGGTGTCCGGGAGCGTCTGAGCCTGGATTTGGAGGAGCACGGAGAGGTCATCGAGCGTCAGACGATGCACGCCTCTGCGCGTCATGACGCAGCGGCGGCGGGCCTTGGCTCGCTGAACGGCGCAAGCAGCTCGTGCGTGCTTGTTAGGCGAAAGCGCCGCCCGACGATGTCGAGCATTTTTGTGCAGGCGGCTCGCTTGGAGTGCTCGGATCGCGTGGAGAGCGTGAACAACGACATCCACGCACCATCGCGATACTCGCGCTCGAGCGGAGCCGCGAAGTCGATGAGGTGGAACAGCAGTACGCTCGGCACGCCGCGGCCGGCGGCGCGCGTCATTGCCCAGGCAAAGGCGGGCATGCCGAACGCCAGCGCGAACGACGGCCCAATCGGTGAGCCAAGTGGCATGGGGCCGGGCAGAGGAAGCTCTACGAGATTGCCGAACGCCGTTAGGCGGAGTGGCCGGCGCAGCGCATTGCGCGCGAGTCCGAGGCGCTGTTCGAATGCCGTGGTCGGAAACACGGAGGAGTCGTATGTGTATCCGGCGCCGGCGAGTATCAGCAGCCCCTCGCCGTCAATCGCGTAACCCGGGGCTCGAAAGCCACGCACGGGCACGCCGAGCGTGTTTTCCAGGGCCGCCTTGCTGTCTACGAGCTCGCGCTCTTTTTCCGCGCGCGTCGCGCGCAGAAGGTTGGGGTGCGTCATCGTGTGCGAGGCGATCTCGTGGCCGCTGGCCACGGCGCTCTTCAGCGCGCCGCGTTTCGCGCTGTCGCGAAGATCCTCGGCGATCACGAAGAGCGTCGCGCGGATTCTGGCGTCGTCGAAGAGCTGCAGCATCGCGTCCATGCCGCTCGCGAAGATCGGGTCGCCACTGCCTCGATAGCCGCGCCCGTGAGCGCGAAAGATCTGATGCACGCCGTCCAGATCGACGTGGACAGCGAGTGGCGGTCGCCCGTTAGGCACGGCTGCTGGCGTAGCTGACGTCACGAGGCGGGCTCTCCTACGCGCTCGTACAGGCGAATCGGCGGATTCACGACCGGATGATCCAGCAAGGGACGCCGCACCCAAGGGAGCAAGGACGGAGTCTGAAAAAAGGCTGCACGGCGGTATCCGAACGAGCCGTCCTCGAGGCCGCGATAGATCCCCGGCGGGCACGACGCCGCGAAGGGACCCGCGACGCTCGTGTAGTCCGGAACGAGAGCGACAAAACGCGGCCGTCGCTCGCGCCACGCATCGACGATGCTGCGCACGGCCACTTCGCTCGTGTCCGAACGGAACGTGCTGCCGCGGAACGGAATCGCTTGGCGCGACGAGAGCCATGGCGGCATCGGCGGATGCTTGTGTTCGGAGCCGAAATACTCCAGCGCATCTCCCGGGCGCGCGTTCCTAGCGATCCAGCCCGCGGCCGCATAACGAGAATCGCGCAGCATACTGTACGTGAGATCTGTGGCCCACAGGAGCAGAATGGCCGCCGCGCTCCCTGCGAGCGCAACGCCACCCCATTTGATCGCTGTCTGCGCGCTGCGCCAGGCAGTGACACTGGCGTAGCCGGCATACAACGCCAGGATGAAACTGATCGGCATCACATACCGCAGCTGAATCACGCGTGCCGAGAAAAAGAGGATCAGGAGATATACAAGCGCGGAGCACGCGAGCAACGCCGTGCGCGGCGCTCGGCGCATCGCGACGACGACTCCCGCGACGCCTAACGCTACCCCTGGCCACGAAAGCGCATCGGCGAGCAGCCTCGTGATGCGCCAGGCAAGCTGCGCGTGGCCTTCCATTGTGAATGGGTAGTATGTCGTGAATATGACGCCGCCCGAGCGCGCCAGCTGTGTTCGTTCGCGAATGAAATTGAGGTGCGCTTGCCAGCGGGCGAAGTCCACCACCATTCCGCCCGCGAGCGCGTAGGTGCCCAGCGCGACGCCAGTCGCAAGAAGCGCCGAGCGCCAGAACGTCGCGGTAGCACCGAGTCGCTCGCCAGCGCCCGGATTGCGCATGAAGGGAATGATGAACGGCACAAACAGGAACGAGGCGAACGCCGGCTCCTTCGTGGCTACGGCACAGCCGACGAACGCGCCCAGCCAGGCAGCTCGCCGAGTCGTTAGGCCGCGCATGACGATCACCGCGAAGGCCCACAGTCCCGCGGTCGTGAAGAACAGGACAGGTACGTCAACGTTCGAATTGCGCGCGTAGTAAAACATTGGGTACACGAGCATGGCGAACACGGCGCCAATCACAGCAGCCGATTCATCCCACAGTTCGCGTCCGATGCCGTAGGCACACAGCACGATTCCGATCCCCAGCACAACGGAAAGGAAGTGGGCGATCCAGGTGAGGTTCCGCAGCGCATCGGCGGGATGCGTGAATCCGTGCGGATACGCGACGGTCGGGGTCTCCAGCCCGCCCGACACCTTGAGATACGCGACATACGGCGCGAACGCACCCAGCACCATGAACGGATGCAGCATCGGATACCCAAGATTCGGATTCATTTCCTTCTTGGGCGCGATGATGTCGTGCGCCTGCGCGAGCGGGCCTAACGGGGGCTCGTCGTCCACTCCCCACGCGTTCGTGCGATCGGCCGCTGTCGCGTGCGGTGCCCCCCACCAGAATCCGGGAGTGTAGGCCAGCAGCGCGGCGAGGCCGAGCAGCAGAGCACGGCGACCGCGAAGCACAGCGAGCGTCACTGCTCGATCCTCGCGTCACCCGCGTCGAAAGCGACGACAAACTTCAGCTCGCAGCTCCGATCACGCGTTAGGCGCTCCGCGAGACCGGCCGTCGCCGGCATCTCGATGGCCATCATTTCGGATGGGTGGAAATACTTGGCCGAGCCCATGTGGATGCCTGTGAACGCGCGCACCAACTCGAGGCTGTCGATCGTGAGCGGCGCGCTGAGCCGCAGCGTATCGCGCACCTCGATGCGGTCCTCGAGAAAGCGCAGCTCGCGCTGCACGGAAATCGGTGCCGGCGCCGTACTCGTTATGAGTCGCGAGATCAAGAGGCGCCGAACCCAATTACCGAGCACGAGGCTGCGGAAAACAGTCAGGTTGAGCAGTCGCAGAATGACGAAACGAGCAGGAGTCAGCTGATCCTGCCGCACGAGACCGAAGCTCGCACGCACGATGGCCGATCGTCCGTCGCTAGCCGACTCGAATTGGGAGAGGCCTAACAACTGCGAGGCGTACGTTCGCCCGTTGCTCTGCGCGACCCAGCCGGCATCGTCGTACGCCAGTTGCCGGCGATCGCGCCCGACCACCCGCATCACTCCGCCTTTGTGCAGCGCGGCAACCGAGTAGTAGCGATCCGTTCCAGCGACGTGCGTCCCGCTCGCGAACACCTTGGTGCCGCGCAGAGCTTCACACGGAAGCGCCGATGGCGCCATCGCCGGCTCCGTCGCCTGACACGCCGACATGTAACTGGCGAGCATGACGGGAAGGTTCTGCGCGTCTACGCTAGACGGCGTGACAACTTCGCCGTGACAGAGCCGCACACGCATGTACGCGGCGATTGACGCTGCCTCGGGGATCCTGCCGGCGAGCCGCTCGAAGCCGGCCGGGAACCAGAGTCGCGAATGACGGCTGCCCAAAGCGCCACCTAACGAGCCATCGAGCTGCGGGGCGTAGCTGTAGTACTCGACCGCTTTGCGCAGCGAATCGAACAACGTCGCGTCGCCCGTCCGCGACCACATGCGCGCGAGGAAGTCGATGCCCAAACTCTCGTATCCGGGATCATTGCCGCCGTACTCCTCGTAGAAACCGTCGGCCGACTGGTGTGAAATGATCTCACGCACGGTCTCGTCCGCGCGCTCGCGCCAATTGGGCTCGTTACACCACTCCGACGCGGCGACGAGTCCGAGTGCGAAGAGCGCGTGATGGTTCGAGATGTAGGCGTAGTCTTCCGTCGCGCGGCCGGCGAAAGAGACGGCGCGGGTGATGCAGTCGCGGACGCGCACGTGCTCTTCCTCAGCGAGCTCCGGTCCGAGCAAGCGCGCTGTCTCCGAGAGGTAGTAACACGCAGCGAGGGACGCTCCGTGATCCTGCGTATACGGGCCGACCGAATCGAAAGCACCGTTAGGGTGCTGCCGTCGCAGGAGCTCGTTGAGCGCCGCACGAGTCCACTCCTTGAGCGCGCGCGAACCTCGCCACGAATTGCCAGGCAGGTCGAGCTTCCAGAGCCATGCGAGTGGCAGCATGCCAGCCCACTGCAACACGCCGATTGGGAAGTCACGGAACTTCCACGCCCAGTTTTCGCGATCGAAACTGCCGTACGTACGCGAGTGCGCCTCGCGATCGAGCTTGCCTAACAGTCGCGGAACTTCTGCCAGCGCGAGCGGCGCATACACCGCGCTGCGCCCCTCGTCGACACGGACCGAATCATCATGCCGCGCAATCGTCATGGCGTGCTGCGATACACCGAGAAGTCGTTTCCCCAAAAGGTGTGCGTGCCGGCTTTTTGGAAGCGTGGCCGCCTATCGATGCGCGTACCTTCGAGGGGATTGTGATAGATGATCCACGCTTCACGCGGGTTCATGTCGAGTGAAAGTTCGATGCGATCGAGCACGCCATCCAGAACGACATCATCGAACGGATTAAAGAGAAAAAACACCGCATCGTGCTGGGAGACAGCGTAGTCGAGCACGTCTCCTTCGATGACACTCAGATGGCACGTGCGACCGCTCGTTTGCGTCCAGCGCTCAACGTTGCGCCGAGCATCGGCGGCCAGTTCGGCCGCGAACTCGATGCCGACCACGCGCTCGAAGCCAGCGTCCGCGGCAAGGAGAAGGACACGCCCCCTGCCGCATCCAAAGTCTACGAAACCACATCGGCGCGGCAGGTCGACTCTGCGGAGAAGGCGCGTGAACGCGAACGCCGAAGTCGCTTGATAGGCACGGCCATGCTCGCGATTCGCGCTCGCGATCGAGAAGTCGTCGAGGTCGACCCAGCCGGACGTACGCGTACCGCGGCGTACATCGTACCAGAGATCGATGGCTGTCGTCGCGAGGATGCCAGCAGTGGCAACGATCCCCCGACTCCGCAGACTCCCCCACGTCTTCCTTAGCACCTGCAACATATCGCTCGAGTGCGTAGGCGCCTAACGTGGCGTTGGCTCATTGAGCCGTGCCCGCCCCATTCCCAGGCGCGCAATCGTATATGATGAGGCCCGAACGCCGGCCCGGCGCAGTGACTTGGCGACATCCGCGTCTCAGCGCCTCGAACAGCGGACGGTCGACGCGGAGGTACGGATTCACCACCATGCGTGGTTGCCATCGAAACGGCCGGAATTCAGGCGCTGGATTGGCGTCGCTGTACGCCGGATTGTCTATGAGGATCAGGCTGTCATGATACGCCTGTGCCACTCGATAGGCAGAATCCGGAGACGGATACACCGAGACGCGGAAGCCATGAGTCAAGGCACCGACTCCGGGCCGGCCTACCAGGTAGTTGTGACCGGAGCTGTACCCGTACGAGAGTAGTGGGCGTTTTCCCGATGGATCCGCGATCAACGACAGATCGCGCACGTAGCGATAATCCGCGGTGAGTCCGGGCCCGATGCGTGCGCCGCCGCGCGCAGTTTGCGTGACTGGAAAGATGCCGCGCCTTGTTCCAAAGCCGTAGCCGAAGCGCCAGTGCCCGAACAGCCCGGCCGCGACGAGCAGCATGCAGCCTAACGCGAGTGCGCGCAGCGCCGCAAGCTCACGGCGCTCGCGCAGCTGCATGAGCGTGATGAGTCCGACAGCGCAGATCGGTACGTCCAACATCAGCACCGACCATTCCGCATACGAAATCATTCGCCGAGCTCTCAGCGACAGCGCGATGAGCAGCAAACACAACAGCAAACGAAACCGAGGAACATCTCGCAGCTGTTTACGGCGGATCAGTGCCCATACGAGCAGGCCCGCTGGAACAGTGAATGGGATCAAGTGCCGTACCAACTCCAGGCGGAAGGCAGAGAAAGCACGTTGAAGGCGAAACGCTCGTTCGCTGGAAAACGGCGACAGCATGCGCTCGAACGGCGGCGCCATCTGGTCCTTTCCGAAGGTCATTATGTGGCGCGCAACCATTTCGGCCTCTACCAGCCACCATCCGAGCGCGAGAAACGCGATCACACCGCCGGAGACGATGAAAAAGAGCGCCTTCCGCGATCGCCACGCTCCCGTCGTCCAGGAGATCGTTCCGAAGACGATCGCCGCGATGCCTAACGCGGCGAGCTCGATGCACACCTGAGCCAGATTCGGAAAGTTCACTCCCCTCAGCTCTTCGAGCTGGCCATACCCCGAAAAAATGGAGGGCAGGGCACTCACGCCGTTGTTCACCGCCAGGATCGCGAGGCCGCTGCCGACTACGGCGACAAAGCCAAGTGCCGCCGCCGTCGCGCGTCGCCTGCGGTCCATCGCACCGCTCGGCGCATAGAACGCGGTGAGAACTGTGATGAGCGTGCACGTAATCCAGACATCGTGCTTGGTGAGGATGCCCGCGCCGCCGACCGCGCCGACGAGCGCGGCACCACTGAGTGAGGGTCGCTCCCATTCGCGGAGAAAGAGCGCGAGCTGTACGAAAGCGAACATCACCGCAACCGGTACGGCGGGGGAGTACATGCCGGAGACCAGCGGCGCCGAGAAGTCGCTCGAGTAGATGGCACCTAACGCCATGCCTGTGGCGCCCGCGACGACCGCCAGGTGAACCGGCAGGATCTGTGCGACGATGAAGGCATAGGCGACGGCCAGAATCACCGCGACCGTCGCCATGATGATCCAGATCTGCGCGAGGTCCGATCCAATGACGCGCGCTGCTCCACCCACGAGCCACATGCCTAACGGCGGAAAGCCCCAGTACACATCGCGGTAGAGCCGCGCGCCATTCGCATAACGGTCGACTTCGTACAACCAGCGGCCCGTGTCACCCCAGTACAGGCCGACATACCCCCAGGCGGCACCGATATGAAGCAGGAGAACAGCGAGCACGGCGACCACGACCGTGGCCGTCGCTCGTCGCGACTCACCACTGGCGGTCGATTCGGAAGGCAGACCGCTCACTGGCGGAGCGTCAGCGAGCGACCGCTACGGGCCGTGCTTCGCTTCGCGTTCGCTGAACCCGATCGCCGTCGATGAAGGCGCGGAACCACAGCTCGAGCGAGAGCAGGCCCCACAGCTGACGGCCGAACGAGGCTTCACGCCGCAACAATTGCTGCACGCCATCGATCTTGTAGATCCCGCGAGCCCGCGCCCGAGAGCTGAGCAGCGTGTCGGTGACGAACTCGTGGATCGGGCCGCGCAGCCACTCGGTGAGCGGCACGGGGAAGCCCATCTTGTCGCGTCGCTGTACGACAGCGTTAGGCAGATGTCCGGCAACCGCCTCGCGGAAGACGCGCTTCGAGTCGCCTCCCTGGAAGCGAACGGCCGGCGGCATCGTCGTGACGAGCTCCGCGATGCGATGATCCAGAATGGGCACGCGCGACTCCAACGAGACGCTCATGCTCGTGCGATCTTCGACCTGCAACAGCGCCGGAAGCAGCGTCTTGAGGTCGAAGTTGGTCATCTTGTTGAAGTAGCTCTTCGTCGACGGATTGTTGAAGATCTGAGAATATGACGAGAACATCCGCGTGCGGCTGTCATTGGACCACACGTCGTTCGAGAAGAGCGTGTCCGCGTCTTCCATGCGGCTCACAAGTCGGAAGTAGCGCGTGTCCATCTCCTCGAAGAGCCCTTCCTTGAAGAACGACTGCAGAAGAGGGCGATACTCGCGCAGCATCGCGAGACTGGGAGCGATGCTGTCCCAGGTGACGACGTGACGCGCATCGTCGCCCGTGCCATAAATCGCACCGCGTAATGCCTGCTCGAGGTAGGCCACGAGGTAGCGCGCGTACCCGCCGAACAGCTCGTCACCACCCTGACCGCCTAACACGACCTTCACGTGCGCGCGCGCGAGCTTCGAGACACAGTACTGAGGGAAGAGCCCCGGCCCGGCCGCGGGCTCGTCCATCATGTAGATGAGGTTGGGCATGACGTCCACGAACTCGGCCGCGGTGGGCCAGATCTCGTGGTACAGCGCGCCTATGCCGTCGGCCACGGCGCGCGCATAACGAGTCTCGTCGTACTGGGGCCCTTCGCGAAAGGCGCCGGTGAACGTCTGGAAACGCTGTGGAAACTGCTTGGCCGCCAGCGTCACGACCGTCGAGCTATCGAGTCCGCCGGAGCAGTGTGCGCCGACAGGAACGTCGCTGCGCAGCTGCATGCGAATTGAATCGTTCAGCAGCCAGACGAGCTGTTCGCGGAAGTATTCGTCGGTGTGATGGAAATCGAGCTCGTACTTGTAGTCCCAGTAGCACACGACCGCGGGCTGCTGGTCGCGCGCCGGCCGGAACGTCATGTAGTGGCCGGGCTCGAGCTTGCGGATGTCCCGGAAAAGCGTGCGATCGCCGAGGCAGAACTGGAACGTGAGGTATTCCTCGAGTCCCTGGCGGTCCGGTTCTGGCGCGACAAAGCCCGCCGCGAGCATCGCTTTCGGCTCGCTCGCGAAGACAAGCTGCTCGTTGTCGAGCGAGTAGTAGAAAGGCTTGATGCCTACGCGATCGCGTGCGGCGAAGAGTCGCTGCTGCCGCGCGTCCCAGATCGCAAAGGCGAACATCCCATTCAAGCGCTCGAGGCAGCGCTCGCCGAGCTCCTCGTACAGGTGGAGAATGACCTCGGTGTCGCTCTGCGTGCGGACGTTGTGGTGCCTAACGAGCTCTCGGCGCAGCTCTACGTAATTGTAGATCTCGCCGTTGAAGACGATCCAGATGCTCCCGTCTTCGTTGGACATTGGCTGCCGCCCGGTCTCGAGATCGATGATCGCGAGCCGCTTGTGGCCCAAGGCGACTGCGCCGTCGATCCACTCGCCCTCGCCGTCGGGGCCGCGGTGCTCCAGCGCGTCCATCATGATGCGCAGCCGGTCCGCGTCCGGCGTGCGCGCGCGATCACGCGAGACTATGCCGGCAATTCCGCACATGCGCGCTTCAGTTCGATGGTTTCGATGGGTCGTCCGTTGGCGTCGTAGGCCGTTCGCTGCCGGTCGGCGCAGCGCCGTTTCCAGAGTTTCCCCAAATCGCCCCAGGGGAAGATATACTTGGCAATGAGCGTGAGGTAGCCGAGCGTCGTTAGGCTCGTGACGACCTTGCTCGTGGAGCGCTTCTGATCGTACCGCAGGACGAAGCCCACCTCACCGATGCGCGCTCCCATCTGGCGGCACTTGATCAGCTTCTCGACCGTGCCCGTAAAACCCATGCCTTTGAGATCGATGAACTGATTGCCGTAGATGTCGATCGCATCCTGGATGAGCGCCACGCGGTAGGCGCGGAAGCCGCTCGTGTATTCCCACACGTTGTGCATCGGAAAGACGGTCTTCATCAGCAGATTCGCGCAGCGGCTGATGGTGCGGCGGTACCAGTCGAGGCCGATCTGATCGCCGCCAGGTGCATAACGAGAGGCAATCACGACCTCGCAGCCCTCGCGCAGCCTGGCGACCATCGGCACGATGTAGCCAGGATCATGGGTGTCGTCGCAGTCCATGCGGACCACGACATCCCCACGCTGGCCGACCTCCGCCACGTACTCGAAGCCGTCGCGCGCCGTCTCGCCCAGGCCCCGATTGATGCGATGCGTGATGACGTGCAGCGGATAGCGCACGCTCAGCTCACGCAGGATCTCGGCTGTGCGATCGCGACTACCGTCATTGACGACGACAATCTCGTAGTCCGCGTCGAGGTCCCGCATGACGCCTTCGATTTTCTCGGCGAGCGGCTCGAGCGCGTCCTCCTCATTGTACGCCGGCAACAGCACGTAAATCATGCATTCTCCAGGGACTTGCGTCTGTTCTGTTGATCGCCAGATCGGCTACGGCGCACTCGGCGCACGTCCCAATCGACGACCATGATTGCAGCCACGTCGCGCGAGTGAAAATACCGCGCCGAACTTAAGGCGACGTGACGTCCGTCGAACGGACGGTTCGAGATCGTGCTTGGTGCGCTCGCTTTGCTGGGGGAAGTCGGCAGGGCTGATCGCGACGAGAACGGAGGTTCAGAGCCGGCCTCCTGGCCACCGACCCCGAGCAATAAGCATGCTCCATGGCGCGCCAAGCAGCCCATGGTCGCCAGAAGAGAATGATACGTAAGTCCTTTTAGCACAAAGCCTTCGATAGCCACACCATGACGCCAGTTCAACGCCAGTCACTGTCGCCATGCCGATTTCAGGGGCGACGCGCGACCGGTGCTTTCTCGCGTACCCAGCCTACAGAGCGATCCGCCCGCACGGAGCGCGGCGAGCGTGGAGCGGATCTGATTGTTGGACCCGAGTAAGCGGAAACACCGAACTCGCAGGCCGAGGCGGGGGCTGGAGAGCGCCCTGTTGACGCCGGCTACCTGCTGCGCTGCCGCAACGGTTAGAGACGTGCGGTCAGCCGTCTGCCACAGCGCGCCGCGGTCGGTTCGACGTTCCGTATGCCTCGGAAGCGTCCGATCCGACAACCGGCCCTAGCTCGTAACGCGTGGACTCACCGGTTGCAACTGAATCGGATCGCCTAACGTCTCGTCGCGAGAAACCGCGGCGAGCAGTCGCGAGCGCTCCAAGTACGCCTGCGCAATCTCGGCGGCGGTGAGAGTCGTGGCCGCGCCAGGCAGCTCGCGCTCCGTGAATCGCGCGAGCCATGGGCCATAGCGCGGGAAGAAATCGGCATTCATTCCGCGGGCGTGATAGTCGACTACGCACGATCCGCCGAGCGATCTCGCGGTGTCGAGAAGCTGCTTGGCCGCGCCATCGGCGTCGCTGATGTGATTGACGCTGCGGCGGCGATCGAAGTGGTCGTCCATCCACGCGGGCGGTACTTGCACGGTTCCGATCGGGCGTCGCTGACCGGGGTGATACGGGCGAAAAGGATGACAGATGCCGCGACGCCAACCGGGGTAATACTCGAGCCCCAGCGACGAGTCGTACACGAACCCTGCCTCCTCATGGCGTCGCAGGGTCTCGTTAGGGTCGTTTGGATCCATGTGCCAGTAATGGTGCCTGTTTCCGAGCACGCGGACCTGCGCCACCGACTCGATGCGCTCGCGCTCGGCGCGCAACACGTCTGCCGACTGAAAGGCCCTGTACGAAGCGTGGAGGCCGACCTCCGCGCCGGCGTCCTTGAGCTCGAGAAAGAGCTCGCGAAAGCGTGGGCTGGACACGTCATAGAACGCATCCGGGGTCCCGGCCATGAACTCCAGCAACGAGCCGCGGCGCGCCATGAAGTAGAACGTCGGCCGACTTCCGAAGCGCCGCGTTAGGTCCATCCAGTCGCGGAAGCGCCAGAAGTGCTGCCGTCCGGTCGCGATCCCCCATGCGTTACGCACACTGCCTCGCAGGAGCGTGCGCGGCACTTCGATCCAGCGGATGATCTCCGGGTAATCCACGTCGTGCGTGAAGGCGAAGGCCGCCGTAGCTCGCGGCTCTTCCCAGGGCCAGCGAACGGCGGGGACGCCTAACGATTCGAAGTGGCGGCGGACGGATGCCGCGTAGCGCGACACCGGCGCCCGCGCCAGCAATCCTTCTTTGACGAGCACCGAGTCGCCTGCCTGAAGGTCGTCCCGGCGGCTCCTGGGCCACGTGCTCTCTTTCGCACCCGTGAGGAGCCAATAGGACGCAAAGACAATGTCGCGCGCTAACGTGTTCGGATCACCTGGCTCAGCGCCGCTCTCCTCTCCGGTGAAGCGGAGCAGATCGATCTCGGCATTGCGCCCAACTTCACGGACGTCGCGCGAGGGAGCCGTGCGAAAATCCCACGACAGCGACGGAATCGAGAGTCGCGCGCGCACGTCCCGTCGCGGACCATAGTAGATGTCGAATGCGTCGTCGTTCCGCGCTGCGGCGGCGTCAGGCGCCCACACAAAGTGCGCCGCGTAGCCGGCAATTTCGAGCAATGTCGTGACGACGTACACCACTTCGGACCGCGAAGGCGAAATCGCAGCGTCCAGTGCGACGCGAAGCGTGCGTGGTGAGGCACTTGTCGTCACAAGCCTGCGTGATCGAGAGGAGTTGGCGGGCGCCGGAATATAGACTTGTGCCCGGAGGAACGAGCCTTGCGCGACGATTCGCACGCTATCTAGCATCCCGCGCCCCCATGAAGCGGCAACGCTTTCCGCTCTCACCCATCGCGATCCGGATTCTGCGCCGCTGCGCGTTCGTTGCCGCAGCCTACGCCGCGCTGTCGACGATTGCTCGAGGACAATCAGCGCCGAGCGCTGTTGCCCTAACGCGAGTCACGATCGTCGATCCTGTGCTGGACGCTCCGATCAGCGACGCGACGATCGTGATCGAGCGGGAACGCATCGCTGCCGTCGGACCGCGCCGCGCCATCGCGATACCACACGGCGCACGCGTGATCGACGGGCGTAACGCGTTCGTGATTCCCGGTCTGTGGGAGATGCACGCACACATGGCGCAACCGCTGGCGCCTGGTCTCGAATTGGAGGCGAATGCCGGATACTTCTTTCCGCTGTTCATTGCGCACGGCGTGACGGGGGTGCGCGACATGGCGGGCGATCTCCATACGCTGCGCCGTTGGCGTCAGGAGATCGCGAGCGGTGATCGTGTCGGTCCGCGGCTCATCATCACCGGCGAGAAGTTAGGCAAGGGGCCCGTGGTTCCTGGCGCGCCCTTTCCCATTCGTACGCGCGCGGACATTGAAAAGTCGATTCGCGCGCTTTGGGATTCAGGCGCAGCGTTCGTGAAGCTGGACGACATCGAGCCGGCGCTCCTTAGCGTTCTAACGAGTGAGGCGTGGAAGTACAACTTGCGCGTGGCGGGTCACGTGGAGGCGCATCTCTCGGTGCGCGACTTGGCGCGCGCCGGACTGCGCAGTGTCGAGCATCTGGACGGCCTGCTGCTCGCGACAAACCGCGGCGAAGACTCCCTGCGCCGCGCGCTCGTGCAAAACAGCCAGGCGACGATCTTCCATCGGTTCCTCGTCAAACTGGGAATCCGAAAGGCGATCCCATATCCCGATGCCGCATTGCTCCCGGGCTATAGTGCGCCAAGAGCCGATTCGCTCTTCGAACTGTTTCGGACAACCGGCACGTGGCAATGCCCCACGCTGCGCTTGTTAGGCGCGCTCTATCATCAAACCGACGCGAACTTGCGTCTCGCACCGGATTCGCTGCTGCTGCGTCAGGTGCCGTCGCCGTGGAAGGGGTACGCCGCTGCGCCGTTCGACAGCACGCATCCGCAGGCACGCGTCTATCCGCGCATGCAGGAGATTGTTCGTGGAATGGCGCGCAGCAACGTCGGCATTCTGGCCGGGACCGACACGCCGGGTCTCTTTGCCGTCCCTGGCAAGTCGTTGCACGAGGAACTGGGGCTTCTCGTGGCGGCCGGTCTCACGGCACGGCAGGCCCTGCGGGCCGCGACGACGGGCCCGGCTGACTTTCTCGAGGCGCGTGATTCGTTAGGTACCATTCGCGCGGGCGCCTTCGCGGATCTCGTCGTGCTCGAGGCCGACCCACTGGCGAACATCGCGAATACGCAGCGCATCAGGTCCGTGTTTGCGCGCGGACGCTACTTCGACCGGGCCGCGCTCGATGGCATGATCGCTGAGGGCGCTCGCGCCGCCCAGCGCGTACGCAGTGCGGTCCCATGACCTCAGCCTCACCTAACGAGCGCTCCACGCAACGGCTGCTGGCATGGTTCGTCCTGCTGATCGCCGGACAAGCTGCTTCGCTGCTGCTCATCCGCGCCGGGCGAATCGTTTCGTATCAGCACTACGCGGTCGATGCGCTGTGGGCGACGGGCACGCGTCAGATTGCAATCGCGATCCTCGTGCTTCAAGGGATCGGGGTGCTGTACGGGCTGCGGTACGCGTGGCGCGATTTGGCCGCGTGGGCGCGCCGGCACGTGTCTCTTCCGAAGATTGTGGTGATTCTCGGCGTGCTCGGCATCGTCAGCGCGGCGCCGTCGCTCTCGCCGCGGACGTACGGGGAAGAACTGGTGCTTGCCTTCGGCATCCAGCTGATCGCGTTGGGCAACGTCGTGTGCCTCGCGCGCAGCGCGCCGGATGGTCTGCTCGCAAGGTGGCAGAGTCTCTGCGAGCGCTGGTTAGGCAGCGACACGGACAACGAGCCGGTGCCCGGTCGCTTCTTCGATCGCACGGCGCTGATGGCGGCGCTGTGGACGCTCGCCGCGACGCTGGTACTCGTCGTGGTCGTGTATCAGCGCATTCCGCACGTGCCTGACGAGATCGTGTATTTGCTGCAGGCGCGCTACTTCGCGGCTGGGCAAATCGCGTTGCCGCCGCCGCCAGTCCCGCCGGCGTTCGACGTCGATCTCATGTATCTGGACGAGGTGCGCTGGTTCTCCCCGGTCCCTCCTGGGTGGCCGGCGTTGCTCGCGATCGGCGCTGCGGCGCGCATTCCGTGGATCGTCGATCCGGTCCTTGCCGCGCTGGCTGTGCTTCTCACGCACGCCGTGCTGCGCGAGATCTATCCGCCTCGCGTAGCGCGCGCGGCGACGGTACTGCTTGCCGTCTCCCCGTGGTTGCTCTTCCTCGGGATGAGCTTCATGACGCACGTCGCGACGCTCTTCTTCGCGCTCGCTGCCGCGTTAGGTGTCGCCAGAGCGAGACGCACGGGCGCTTGGCTGCCGGCGCTGTTAGGCGGCCTGGCTGTCGGGGTGGTCAGCCTGATCCGGCCGCTCGAGGGACTCGCCGTCGCGCTGATTCTCGGTTTCTGGTCCCTGAGAGCGCGCGGCAGGCGCTTCCGTCTGGCGCCCAGCGTCGCGCTCGTGGTGGGAACAGTGGTCGCGGCGGCGATGGTGCGGCCGTACAACGCCGCACTCACCGGATCGGCGTCGCGTTTCCCGATCATGATGTACGTGAACAAGTACTACGCACCCGGCGCGAACGATTTGGGATTCGGCGCGAACCGGGGACTGGGCTGGGGGGCGCTGGATCCGTTTCCCGGGCACGGCGCGCGCGACGTCGTCGTCAACGCGCTGCTGAACAGCTTTACGATAAACGTCGAGCTCTTCGGCTGGGCGACTGGTTCGTTAGGCGTCACCCTTCTACTGCTGGCGCTCAAAGGAAAGTCGCGCGGCGACTGGTGGATGCTCGCGACGATCTTCGTCGTGGCGGGCATTCATTCGTTCTACTGGTTCAGCGGCGGTCCCGACTTCGCGGGGCGCTACTGGTTCCTGACGATCGTGCCGCTCTGTGCGCTCACAGCGTCGGGCGCGCGACGCCTGGCAGCGGAGCCTGGATCGGGTGGCGCACGTGTATCGTTAGGCATCGCGGCGCTGAGCATCGCAGCCATGCTCACCTTCATGCCCTGGCGCGGCGTCAACAAATACTGGCACTTCCGTCGCATCGAGCCGGGCATGGCGCGACTCGCCGAAACGAAAGGCATGAGGGGGGGACTCGTGCTGGTCCGCGGTCCGCGACATCCGGACTATCACGGCGCCGCGATCTACAACGCACTCGATCTGCGAGCAGCGGGGACCGTCTTCGCCTGGGATCGCACGCGCGAAGCGCGCGCCGCTGTCCTTCGTGCCTATCCCGACCGGCAGGTCTGGTACGTCGACGGCCCAACGGTGACGAAACGCGGCTATGAGCTGAGCGCGGGCCCGTTGCCCCCAGGTTCGCTGGAGCCGGAGCGCATCGCGACAGACGAGTGGGAGCGCCTAACGGGCAGAGCCGGTGGACGCTGACGCTACGAAGCCGGCCCTCTCGGTTGTCGTCGTGGTCTTCGCCGGCGGCGAGGCCATCGTGCGCTTGCTCGAGGCGTTGCGAGAGCAGCAGGGACTCTCGGTGCCGATCGAGATCATCATCGCGGCGGCGCACGACATGGTGGACGCGCGGGCAACGCACGCCGTCGCGCCGCAGGCCCGACTCCTGCGCGGCCCGCTGGGTGCGCACCCGGCTCAGTTGCGCGCGTTAGGCGTAGCCGTGGCATCCGCGCCGATCGTGGCCTGCACCGAAGACCATTGCGTCCCTGCGCCCGATTGGTGCGTACGAATACTTGCGGCGCATCAGGGACCCGCGTTGGCCGTTGGCGGCGCGATTCAGAAGCTGCAGCCCGATGCAGCCATTGCATGGGCGGCGTACCTTCTGGAGTACGCGCGCTTCATGCCGCCGCTCCAGAGCGGTCCGGCGCACTATGTCTCAGACTGTAACGTGAGCTATAAACGTTCGATGCTCACACAGATCGCTGCCACCTGGCACAGCGCCTTTCACGAGACGAGCGTGCACGACGCGCTGCGGCAGCGTGGAGGGGCGACAGCGATCGTACTGGACCCGACAATCATCGTGCTCGAGTCGCGTCGGCCCGATGCGGGGACGTTCCTGGCCGAGCGATTCGATCATGGCCGGCTGTTCGCGCGTTTGCGCGCTGCCACGTACGGCCCGGCCGGGCGGTTGCTGTACGCGGCGGCCGCGTTAGGTCTCTCGCCGCTCCTCGTTCTGCGCGCGTTCGCTCGCGCCTGGCGACAGCCTGACGCTCGCGTCGGGGCCCTGCGCGCGCTCCCGTATCTCGTTGCCGGGTCGACGTGCTGGAGTATCGGAGAAAGCGTGGGTGCGCTGACGGCGCTGAGGTCGCGATGAGCGCCGAATGGGACTGGCCCTCGTTAGGCGTCCGTTGCCCGCGCTGCCTCGGCGAGCTGCACGCCACGCCCGAATGGCTCGAGTGCGTCGCGTGCACCGCGATCTTTCCCGTGCTCTTCGGCATTCCGGATCTGCGGACGGGACAGGACCCGTATCTCAGCAAGGCGGAAGACCTGACCGCGGCCTCGTCTCTCGCGTCGCGCGCGCCGACGATGGACTTCCGCGCACTGCTGGCATCGTACTACGAGACAAACGACAAGGTCCCGCCATCACAGGTCGCGCTGTTCACAAACGGGACGATTGCCGCGGCAGAACGTGCCGAACGGACGCTCGCTGCGTGGGAGCGACAAGACGCCCGAGCAGCGACGCGCCCTCGCGAAGGCGCCACGCTCCTCGATATTGGATGCGGCACCGCGCCCCTCGCGATAGCGGCAGCGCGCCGAGGATGGCGTGCGATCGGTTTGGATGTCGGTCTGCGCTGGCTCGTGCTGGCGAAGAAACGAGCAGAAGAAATCGGTGTTGCGCTCCCTCTCGTTTGCGCGAACGCGGAGGTGCTCCCGTTTTGCGATGGCGCTGCGGCTCGCGCCGGCGGGGAATCGATATTGGAGAACGCGAGCGATGCAGACCAGGCGTTGCACGAGTTGGCGCGCGTGCTCGGTCGCGGCGGGCGCCTGTGGCTCACCACGCCTAACAAGCGCTCGCTTGGTCCCGACCCACATCTAGGTGTGATGGCAGGTGGATGGTGGCCGGAAAGCTGGCTCAAACGACACGCCGAGCGCGCCGGAAAGGTCTATCCAAGGCGCAGACTGTTCACGACGGGAGCGCTGCGACGCTCGCTCGAAGCCGCCGACTTCGCTCACGTGCGGATCGAACTGCCCGACGTTTCGGACGCTCAAAAGCGGTCGCAGTCGCTCGTTATGCGGGGCGCCATCGGCGCCTATCAACTCATGAAGCGGGTTCCAGTCGCAGAGCGCATGCTCAGGAGCGTGGCGCCGACATATCTGGTGACGGCGACTCGGACATGAAAGGCTGGGCTGCGGCGTACGCCGGACATCGCGCCGTTGTGCTGGGCGCTTCGGGCTTCATCGGGCGATGGGTCGCGCGCGCGCTGGCTGAGCGCGGCGCGCACGTCATCGCTGTCGGACGCGACGCGGATAGCGTTCGTCGCGCCGTGGGCGCTCGGAATGCGCCGCACCAGGTTGAGGCCTACGATTTCGAGCGACCGTTGGCGTCAGGCTGGCTCTCCGCGCTCAGTCCCGATGTCGTGTTCAATCTGGCGGGCTACGGGGTTGATCGTTCGGAGCGCGACGAAACTCTCGCTTGGCGATTGAATCGCGATCTTGTCGCCGAGCTCTGCGACGCCGTTGCCTCGTTAGGTGCGTCCGATTGGCCGCACGCGCGGCTCGTGCACGCCGGCTCGGCGCTGGAATACGGCACAACGGGTGGTGTGCTTCATGAAGGCTCGCCTACTGCAGCAATGACGTTGTACGGAGAGACGAAACTCGCCGGCACCACGGCTCTCGTGGAACGCGCCCGTGCGTCGCGAACGCGCGCGCTTGTTGCGCGACTCTTCACGGTCTACGGCGCGGGTGAACACGCCGGCCGGCTCTTGCCTACGATACTCGGCGCGGCGACGAGTGGCGCAGTCGTGCCGCTGAGCGATGGTTTGCAGCGACGTGACTTTGCGTACGTGGAGGACGTCGCCGAAGGGCTGTTGCGACTCGCCGTCTCCAGCGCAGAACCGGGCGAGGTCGTGAATCTCGCGACTGGCGTTATGCAGCCCGTGCGCAAGTTCGTCGAAGCAGCGGCTGCCGTCGCGGGCGTGCCGCGCGAGCGCTTGCACTTTGGCGCGGTGCCGACGCGGCCAGACGAGATGGCGCACACTGGAGTGAGTATCCATCGGCTCGAGGAACTGACCGAATGGAGGCCGTCGCACGACTTGCAATCCGGCATCAGGCGGACGCTGATGCGAATGTCAGCAGATGCCTAACAGCCGCATTGACTGAAGCTGTCAGCCGTCGGCCTACCGCCAACAGCTGTCAGCAGCCGTCAGGGTTTAGCTGCTGTTAGCTGGCAGCCGTTAGCTGACGGCTGACAGCTGTGGTTAGGCAATTCGTTACGTCGCTTGTGCGCTGACTGTGCGCGGCAGCAACGGATCCCCGCGTCCCAGCCAAAACGCGATCACCCCCCCGGCGAGTCCGCCGATGATGATGATGGCTTCGAAGACGAGGCCAACGGCGAGCGCCATGGCGCCGGGGACTCCGAACGGGGCGAAGAGGACGATCTGCGCGGCTTCGCGCACGCCGATGCCCCCCTGCGTCACGGGGGCAAGTCCCGAAATTTTCGCCAACGGCCAAACAAAGAGCCAGACGTACAGCGGGATGTCGATGCCAATCGTTAGGCCCAGCACGTAATTGAGGACCACGAGCAAGGCTTGCAGCAGCATGCCCATCGCAATGGCGGCGACAATCGCCTGAGGGCGCCGTGCCGTCGCGCGAAGCGCGCGCCGCACGTGCACGAGCTTGCGGCGCACCTTGAACGGCAGCTTGCGCACGGGAAAACGCGTAACGACGACGAGCCCGACGACGCCGGCAACGGCCAGCATCACACCTAACGAAACGAAGACAGCACGGCTGCGATCGTCCAGCGCGCGCGGGGAGAGCACGGCTCCGATCGCGGCCACGGCTCCGAGGCTCACGATGTCCCCGACGCGATCGACGAGGCTGCCCAGGACGAGCGCGCTCTTTGAGCGCGCCGCACGCATTGCGACGCCGGCGCGCACGACGTCACCGCCAACGATGGAAGGCAAGAACGTGTTGCCGAAGAGGCCGGCGTAGTACGCGCGCGCCGCCACGCGAAAGGGGAGCCCGGCGCCTGCCGTGTTCGTGACGAGGCGCCACTTCGCGATGCCGATCAGGTGCAGCGCAAGATACGATGCGAGCGCCACGGGCCAGGACCATAACGGCATCCGGCGCAGCGCTTCGACGAGATCATGGAAGGGAAGCGCTATGACGAGGAACGCGAGGATCATCGCGCTCACCGACAGGCGCACCGCGGGTCGCCGCCACAGCGGGACCCGCTGGACTACAGGAGCGCTCACCAGCGCGATTCGCCGGCCTCGCGCCGAGCGCCTAACGCTTCATCCGGCTCCGGCGAGGGCGCGTCGAATTCCTGCTTGCGCAGGCGGTAGAGCGTTTCCTCGAGCATCTTGCGGTTGTTCGCGATGAGGTCGGCGACGAGCCCGATCAACAGCACCTGGAAACCGACGATGATGAGAATCGCCGCCAGGATCAGCGACTGGATGTGGCCGACACGCTGACCGACCACGTAGAAATAGACGAAGCGAAGCCCGGGAACGATGCCTAACGTGATCAGCAGCATCCCCAGCGCGGAAAATACGCGCAGCGGCTGGTACATCGCGTACGCGCGGATGATCGTGATCCCGGATTTGCGGATGTAGTGCGGAATGCTCTTCATCAGCCGCGATGGCCGCGTCTGCTGATTGATGCCGATCGGAACGAACGTGACCGCTGCCCGGCGCGCACCGGCCTGAATGAGCGTCTCGAGCGTGTAGGAATAGTTGCTCAGAACGAGCGTCTTGAGCGCCGCGTCGCGCGAGAACGCGCGGAATCCGCTCGTCGCGTCAGGCGTCTCCAGTTCAGCGGCGCGCCCAATCACCCAGCTGCCGAACGTCTGCAGACGACGTTTGAGCCATGAGAAATGCGGCAGCGCGGCGACACCACGATCGCCGACGACGACTTCAGCGCGCCTGGCGAGAATCGGCTCGACCAAGAGCTCGATGTGCGAGGCTTGATACTGATTGTCGGCGTCTGTGTTGACGATGATGTCAGCACCGGCGCGGAGCGACGCTTCCAGCCCCGCGATGAAGGCCGCGGCGAGTCCTCTGTTGCGCTCGAAGTGCACGACGTGATGCACGCCATTCGCGCGAGCGACAGCTGCCGTATCGTCTCGGCTTCCGTCATCGATGATCAGGTATTCGATGACATCGATTCCCGGCATCGACCGCGGCAAATCGCGCAACGTCGCGGGCAGCGTCGTTGCTTCGTTGAAGCACGGGATCTGGATAACGAGCTTGGTCACGCCTTCTCCAGCGTACAGACGATGATATCACCGCCGCCGACTGTGCCACGAAAGACGCGTGCCTGCCGGCAATCGCGACGAATTACTGCCGCGATGTCGGGAGAACGGCTTTCAAGGTAGCGAGGGAACGTGTAGAGCACCCAGGTGCGTGGCGCCGAATCGCGTGCCTGCGCGAGTTGCTGCGCCGTTTCGACATTGGGCCAGGGCAGTTGCCACAGCTGCGCGTACGGATCCGCCGGCACGCCGCTCGAGACGACGGCATCGCTCGGGCCCTTGGTCGCGAGCACATAACGCATCGCGCCTTCGAAGTCCTGCTTGGGATAGCGATAGTTCGGAATCAGCGAGGCCGCCGACAGGACGATGACTGCAGCGACGGCCGCCGTCGCTAGGCGGTCGCCGTTTGCGAAGACGCGCCAGGGACTACGCCGCGCGATCCACTCGGCGATAGCAAATCCGCCGCGCACGACAACGATCAACGTGGGACCAATCGCGAAGAAGAAGAACCGCGGATACATCGTTCCGCGGGCCGCAAAGGCGCCGGCGACTGTAACGAGCATCGGCATGATCAAAAGGAGGACGAATGCCGGAGCGCGCCGCCACATGCTGACAACGCCACTGCCGATGCAGAGCGCGCCTAACGCAAGCGCCGCGACGCCGGCCGCGATGATGCCGCCGCTCAAGCCGAGCAACAGAACGCGAACAGTTTCCAGCGCGGCCCAGCGCGTCGTCGAGACACCGACGAGGTTGGACGGGCGATTGACGAAGTAGTCGATCACCTGCGGCAGCATCGCCGCGTACAGCAGCAACGTACAGACGGCGGCGACAGCAAATCCGATCGTCGCACGACGCAGAATCGTCCCGAGCGATGGTGATTTACGGG
>DASYRX010000125.1:0-1803 GCA_036003845.1 Gemmatimonadaceae bacterium
CGGGCAGGGATACGCAGCCAACGACCATCGCCATGTTCCGGACGCCTGGCTGCCGACGGTGAAGTTCCTCGTCGAAGAGTTAGGCGCTGATGTGAACGCGCGCGATTTCAACGGGTACACGCCGCTGCATAACGCGGCGGCGCGCGGCGACAACGAGATGATCAAGTATCTCGTGTC
Organism: Gemmatimonadaceae bacterium; assembly: GCA_036003845.1. Classification (GTDB taxonomy): domain Bacteria; phylum Gemmatimonadota; class Gemmatimonadetes; order Gemmatimonadales; family Gemmatimonadaceae; genus DASYRX01. The sequence goes on from DASYRX010000125.1 coordinate 178, forward strand.
CAAGGGCGCGGATGTGAAGGCCGTTGCGCGCACGGGTCAGACGACGGCCGACATGGCCAACGGTCCGGTCCAGCGCATCTCGCCGTTCCTCGAAACGGTCGCGTTGCTCGAGAGCCTGGGCTCCAAGAACAACCACCGCTGCGTGTCCTGCTAGCTCTGCTGGCTGGCCGAAAGTTGTGGGCCTAACGGGTTGGCATCGGCAACCCGCTTCGGCGGCGAGGCGCTTACACGCTTCGAGCCGGCTCAAGATCAGTAAGCAGGGAAGTTCGCGTCATTTGTGCCGTCTCTCGCTACGCTGCCAACGCCGCCTACGGGGTTGCCGTGCCTCCCGTTAGGCGCAAGTACATTTGCTGATCGTGTGCATTACCGACTGACGTCCGCATGCCACAAGGGGCTGTGCGGGGGGTGCCCATTCCCCTATTGGTCAAGCGGCGTTAGGTATCGACCGACACACAAGCCGCGATCAAGGCGCTGCCTTTAACGTGCGATACTGCGCGATCGCCGCGCTGACCTTGAACTCCACGGCTTGTTTGCCGATTTCCGCCGTGGCCTTGGTCGGATCACCGCTCACACCAGACTCGGGCCCGCCACCGAATGGCGCGAGTTTGTCCTTCCGAATCCCTTGCGGGAAGATGTACAGCAGCTGCGACGTGTCGGTGATGCCCGCGTGGCTTCCAGCTGTGACCGTGTCGTAACCGAACTTCTCCGTGAGCCACGTGCGCAGCTCGACACGACTCTTCCTGTAATAATCGGTGAGCGCGAAGACCCTGACGCCGGTTCCCTTCCACTCTTCGTTCAGTTTGTTCGCGACGTTCGTTAGGCCAGCTTGATTCCCGCCGCTATCACCGATCAGCAAAATGTCTGTGAAACCGTGCACTTTGAGGCTGCGCGCCGCGGCGTCGAGTAAGTCGTCATAGCCAGGCGATGGATGCGAGATGACGCCCGGCTTCTCGCCGAATCCTGGCCGATTGAAGTCTCCCTCAGGGACATACTGCACCGTCGGCGCGACGAGCGTATTCCCCAGTCGCTCGGCGATGATTTTGGCTGTGAAGGTCACGATATAGTTGTGCTTCCCCAAGACCATGTGCGGCCCGTTCTGCTCAGTGCCGCCGGTTGGAATAATGACGGCCTTGGTGCCAGCCTGAATCGCGTCGCGCACCTCGGTCCACGTCATGCGCTCGATGTACGGCGCGCCAGGTGACTGAGCGCCTAACGTCGCTGTGAGACAGGCGCTCAACGTGATGAGATGTTTCATTGGCTCTTCTCCGCCAGACTCGCGCGGATCTGCGCGAGCCCATTGTCGATCTTGATCTTGAGCAGCTCGCGCCCCAGCTCCGGCGTTGCTTTGCTCGGATCGCCGCTCACGCCGCTGTTCTCGAAGCCGCCACCCGGCGCACGCTTGTCCATGCGAATGAGACTTGGATCGATCGCCATCAGCTCTGACGTATCTGTCATCCCCGCATGGCTGCCAACGTCGCTCTCCGCGAAGCCGCGCCCGACCAGGTATTTGCGGATGTCGGCCTGCGACTTGGTGTAGTAGTCGCCGATGAAGTGCGCACGAAAGCCGCTGCCTTTCCACTCCTGATTGAGCTTTTCAGCGACCGTTTTCATCCCCTCCTGATTCCC
>DASYRX010000126.1:0-7820 GCA_036003845.1 Gemmatimonadaceae bacterium
GGGTGTGGGAGAGACTTAGGGGCTAGGGGTTAGGGGTTAGAACCGCACGCTGGCTCCGCGTTAGGTGCCTACGCCGCTGACACCGCTCACTAACCCCGAACCCCGAACCCCTAACCCCTAATTCCTATGTCTTAAGCGCCACCACTGGATCCACCCGACTCGCCCGCCTCGCCGGAATCCAGCTCGCAAGCAACGTCACCGCTGCAAGCACTGCGATCGCTCCGGCGTACGCCCAAGGATCCGTTGACGTGACTCCAAGAAGGAAGCCGCTGAGCAATCGCGACGCCGCCCATGCCACTGGCACACCGATGATGGCTCCAACCGCGACAAGCGTTAGGCTCTCGCGAATCACGTCGCCTACTACATTCGCCCGCTGCGCGCCGAGCGCGATCCGCACACCGATCTCTTTTGTTCGTGTTGTAACCGAGTACGCGATCACGCCGTAGAGGCCGACGGACGCGAGTAGCAGCGCGACAAGTCCGAAGAGCCAGAGCACGCCAGCCGCTATCCGCTGCGGCAATAACGATGTACCGATCTGATCCTCCATCGTGCGTGTGTTGATGGCTTGCCAGGTCGGCGCTGCCGCCAGCACCTCGCGCCGAACCGCCGCAATGAGCGACCTCGGATCACTGGTCGTTCGAATGAGCAGCTGGATGTCATCCGGAGCCTGCAGCGCCGGGATGTACATGTACGGCCTCGGCAGCTCTCCAAGCGTTAGGTATTTGCCGTCTCTGGCGATGCCGACCACCTCGTAGCGCTGACCGGTTGACAGTCGCTTGCCGAGCGCGTCGCCGTTCGGCCAGAAGCGCCGTGCGAAGGTCTCGTTGACGACAATGGCGCCAGGAGCGCCAGCACGGTCACTCTCCCCTAACGCGCGACCGCTCATGATCGGGATCTCTAGCGTCTCGAAGTACTTGGGACCAACGACGGCGTAGTGGAATTCCATGTCCTCGCCCTGACGCGGCTGGTATCCCTCGATCTCAACACCTCGTCGTGATCCGCCAATAGCCACCGGCACTGTTGACGCCCAGCTCACAGACGTCACGCCTGGCAGCCCAGAAATCCTTCGCTGCATCTCCAACGCAACTGTCGCACGATCCACTTCAGCGCCGGCACCCAGTCGCGGCTCGGCGTTGATCATCAGCATGTGGTCGCTGCGAAAGCCGGGGTCTATCGCTGCGGCGTGATTCAGGCTGCGCAGAAATAGCAGCGCTCCGACAAGCAACAGCAGCGACACTGACACTTGGCTAACGACTAGAATCTTTTGCAGTGCGAGTCGCTGACTGCCGAGCGAGACCGTGGCGGTTTCTGCCTTCAGCGCGTCGACCAGCCCCGGCCGACTTGCGCGCAATGCGGGGACCAAGCCGAAGAGCGCACCGGCGCCGACCGCGACAAGCGCCGTGAACGTGAGGACACTACCATCGACCGAGAAGTCATACGAGAGGCGTACTCCGATCGGGATTGTGGCAGAGGCGAGAAGAGTAGTAGCGACGAGGGTGATGCCGAGTCCTACAACGGCTCCAAGCGTCGCGAGCGCAACACTTTCGACTAGAAGTTGCCTCACGAGCTGCCCGCGACGTGCTCCAAGCGACAGCCTTATAGCTATTTCTCGAGTCCTCGCCGATGCTCGCGCGAGGAGTAAACTCGCGACGTTTGCGCAGCACACTAAGAGCACCAAGGCGACAGTCGCCATTAGCATTGCTATGAATCCGAGAGCCGACCCTCGTATCTGGGGAGGGATTCGCGCGTCCGCCTCGGAAACAAGTGTTATCCGTCGCCCTTTGTCGGTGACATCTCGCCAAAGCTCCGGATACGCCGCGAAGAGTTGCTGTGCGACCACGTTCATCCGGGTCTGCGCGACGTCGATCGAGACACCATCGCGCAGTCGAGCGATGATCGCGTTTGATCGGTTGCCGCGCTCCGTGAAGTCGTCTGGCGATCCGCCGAGTAGCGTGGAGCTGCCGAGCGTCACCCACGCATCGATCGCTAATCCGCGAAATGCGCCCGTGTAGCCTCTCGGGGCCACGCCAATGATCGTGAATGGCTGGCCGTTCAGACGAACCGTCGCACCGACTGTGCGCGGATCAGCGCTGAATGTCGTACGCCAGATCTCCTCGCTGATAACAGCGACCGCCGGTCCGCCGCGCCGCTCCTCGTCAGCCTGGAAACCCCTGCCAAGCTGCATGTGCACGCCGAGCACGTCGAAGTAGTTCGCTGAGACAACTTCGGCCTGAGCCCGCAGCATTGCGTCCCCTTCCCCAAAACCGATCCGAGTGGGAGCGATTGCGATCACGCCGTCGAAGACTTGGGTCTGCTCGCGGAAGACTTCGTAGTCAGGGCCTGACGACGATCCGTAAAGCGGGCCGCTGAAGTCGCTCGTGTACAGCCACACGAGCTTCTGGGGTTGCGCGACGTTCGCCGGAGGTCGCAGGAGAATCGCGTTGACTACGCTGAAGATCGTGGTGTTAGCGCCGATCCCGAGCGCCAGCGTGAGGACAGCAGCGATGGTGAAGCCTGGGCTGGAGCCGAGGCGACGCAGGGCATATCGGACGTTTTGCATGCTGGCGACCTGGCGAGACGAGTGTGTTCACTCCGACTAGCTCGCGACCGGAGTTTCAAAGATTTAGATCAAACAGCCGCGCCGAAGCTGCCCCTGCTAATCTCCGAACGCCGCTTCGGGGACTGCGGCTTGTTCATCCGCCGGCTTTCTCTTCACGACTTTCGCCGCCAGATCGTCCAGCAATGTGTACGCACACGGGACGATGAAGAGCGTCAGGATCGTTGACGTGATCAAACCGCCGATCACCGCATGCGCCATCGGCGACCGCTGTTCAGCTCCTTCGCCTAACGCGAGCGCCAGCGGCAGCATACCGAAGATCATCGCTGAGGTCGTCATGATGATCGGCCGCAAGCGGATGCGCGCCGAATTGAGAATGGCCGTGTGACGATCTACTCCCTTCTCGCGCTCCTTGTTCACGAAGTCGACGAGCAGAATGCCGTTCTTCGTCACGAGTCCCATCAACATGATGATTCCGATCATCGACATCACGTTGAGCGTGCCGCCCGTGATGAGCAGGCTGAGCGAAACACCGAGGAACGACAGCGGAAGTGCCAACATGATCGACAACGGCTGCACAAACGAACCGAAGAGCGAGGCGAGAATCAGGTAGATGAACACGACCGCGAGCAGAATCGCCTCGAGCACGTAACCCTTCGTCTCCTCGAGGTTCTGCACGTCACCACCAAAGACTGTGCGATAACCCGTTGGGAGACCGATGCGGTTTATCGTATCGCGTGCGGCGTCCGCGACGTTCCCCATGTTGAAGCCCGGGAGAACGCCAGCCGATAGCGAGATCTGACGCTCGAGACTGCGACGTTCGATCTGCTGCGGCCCAACTCCAGCTCTGATGTCGGCAACCTGTGAGAGCGGAACCGTGGCCGACTGTCCCGATCTCGGATCGATGTTACTGCTCAGGACTGGAATGCGCGCAACATCCTCCGGCGAGACGCGCATCGAGTCCGGATACACGACAATGACGTCGTGCTGATACCCGTTAGGGTCGTCCCAGCGAGTTGCGCGCTGCCCTTGGAAGAGCGGCTGCAGCGTCGACGCGATGCTGTTGATGCCGAGACCTGCGGCCCAGGCCTGCTGCCTATCGACTCGCACGTCGAGCTGCGGGATTTCTCCCTCATCGCTCGACTGCGGCTCCGCCATGCCTGGCACGGCGCGAATCGTTTGCAGCACCTGCTCTGCAGCGATCTTGAGTCGTGTGGGTTCCGGTCCCTGCACGTAGATCCGGATCGGTTGGCCCATGCCGCCGAAGATGCTTCTGTTGCCGCCGATCTGCGGGCGCACGCCAGGAATCTGCGTGAGCTTCGCGCGCAGCTCCGTCTGAATGTCAGTCAGCTTCTTCTTGCGCTCGCCGCGCGGCTTAAGCCTAACATAAATTTGGCCACTGTTGCCTGTACCTCTGAAACCACCGCCAATCGAGAGATATGTGAAGTCGACCTCGGGCTGCTGCCGCAGGAACGCCGCGATCTCGTGTCCTTTGGCGAGCGTATAGTCGATGCGCGAGCCAGGTGGAACGCGGTAGCTCACGTCGAACTCACCGCTGTCGTAGTCGGGGACCCAGGTAAAGCCTAACAAGCCGGCCAGCGCAAACGACGTAGCGATCGACGCGGCGGCGGCTCCAACCATCCACCAGCGCCGCTTGAGTGCCCAGCCGAGCCAGTTTCTGTAGCGCTCGGCCGTGCGCTCGAACGCGTCGTCGAACGCGAACGCGAAGCGACGGATCGGATTGCGTGTCTTCCTTCGCGTTGCCTCGTGGCCACCGTGCTCGACTTCCGGGTCGTACCACTTACTCGAGAGCATCGGGTCCAGCGTGAACGAGACGAAGAGTGAGACGAGAACAGCGAAGGCGACCGTCACACCGAACTGAAAGAAGATCTTGCCTATCTGGCCGCCCATGAAGGCGACTGGGAAAAAGACCGCGACGACAGCGAGCGAGGTCGAGACGACGGCGAGACCGATTTCGTGCGTTCCCTCTCGCGCCGCCTGGTCGTGGTCTTTGCCCATCTCCAGGTGCCTAACGATGTTCTCACGCACGACGATGGCGTCGTCGATCAGGAGCCCAATCGCCAGCGAGAGGGCCAGCAGCGTCATCGTGTTCAACGTGAAGTTGAACACCCACATGATGAAGAACGCCGAGATGATCGAGACGGGCAGCGTGAGGCCCGTGATCACCGTTGAACGCCACGAATTCAAGAACAAATAAATGATCATGATCGTGAGCACGGCGCCGAGCATGATCGTGAGCTGCACGTCGGAGAGCGAATGCCGGATCTTGACGGAATCATCTCGGATCACCGTCAGGCTGATATCCGGCGGCAGCGTGCGGCCCATCTCCAATGTGACGTTCCTAACAGCGTCCGCGACCTCAACGGTGTTCGATCCTGAAACCTTCTGAACTTCGATCGATACGGCGCGCGTTTGATTCATGTACGCCGCCGAGCGCGGCTCAGCGGCACCGTCGATGACGCGGCCCAGGTCGCGCACTTTGATCGGCACGCCATTTCGGACCGACACGACAACGTCGGAGAACGCGAGTGGATCGGTGATGCGTCCGGTAACACGCACGAGTTTTTCCTGCTCGCCGCGCCAGACGCGTCCCGCTGGGACTTCCTGGTTCTCGCGCGCGAGCGCCGCGGAGACCTGTGTCGGGCTCACACCGTATGCGACCATCGCGTCGTGGTCCAACGTGACGCGGATCTGACGCGGGGTGCCACCGATGACCTGGACGCCGCCTACACCGGGGATCGCCTCGACACGCTTCGCGATGATCTGCTCTGCCAGGTCGGTGAGATCGCGGATGGACCGTTCGGCGCTCTGAATCGCGATCGACATGATCGCGCGCTCGTTAGGATCGTAGCGGATGACGATGGGGTCGTCCGCGTCCGGTGGAAGCCCGCGCCGCACACGCGCCACTTTGGAGATGACATCTTGCTGCGCTTCCATGGGATTGACGCCCAAGTGCAGCATCACACGCACCATCGAATTGCCCTCGAACGACGTCGAGGTGAGCTCGCGAACACCCTGCACAGTGTTGAGCGACTCCTCGATGGGGCGCGAGACGTCACGCTCCATCACTTCCGGAGACGCGCCGGGGTACGCTGTTTGAACCATGACGACCGGATAGGTGATGTCCGGGTACTCGTCGATGGCCAATCGCTTGTATGACACGACGCCCAGAACGACGAGCGCCACCATCATCATGGTGGCGAAGACAGGGCGCTTGATCGAAACGTCGGAGAGAAACATGCGCCTAACGCTTAGGTAGTGGTTGCAACGGCCGCTTCTTCGCAGCATTGCTGTCCGCGGCAGCGGTCATCCCGCGAGTGCGCCCTCGCTCGGCTGAGATGATGCTGACGCGCATCCCTGCACCGAGCGCACCGATGTTGCCGACAATGATGCGATCGCCGGGCTGTAGGCCTTGCGCGATTTCGGCGACACCTAGCGCTTCATCCACGACGCCGAGCGTGACTACCGCGTGCTCTACGACGTCGTCCGCGATGCGGTAGACGAACGTACTGGACGATTGCTGCGATTGCCGCAGCGCGGCGGTTGGGATCACCAGCGCGTCCTTCACGCTGCGTCCGATCACTCGCCCGGTCGCGAACGTGTTTCCTTTCAGCGTGCCGTCACTGTTAGGCACCTGGATGTAGATCGTCACCGATCGATTGGCCGGATTGATCGTCGGGCTCACGCGAGCGACTCGACCCTCGAGTTGACGACCCGCCGCGGCAAATCGGACGACCTGCCCCGCTTTGACGTTCTCGGACAGTCGAGCAGGCACCGCCGCCTCGAGCTCCAGGATGTCGTTGCGGACGACCGTAAAGAGTGACGAGCCACGCGAGACGTGCTCGCCGACGTCCACGCTGCGTAAAGACACCACCCCGGTCGTTGGCGCGAGGACGCGAGTGTCTGCATCGGTTTGACTCGCAGCCTTGAGTCGCGCTTCCGCTGCGGCGAGTCGGGCTTTGGCGACTGCGAGCGCTTGCTCCGCCGAGCGTAGATCGCGCTCCGGAATCGCGCCGGCTTTGAACAGCTCCTGCGATTGATCGTAGTTCCACTGCGCATTCTTGACGTCGGATGCCGCCGCGTCGCGCTCCGCCGCTGCCGAGATTCGATCGCTCTCCTGCGTCGTGTTGTCGAAGCGCGCCAAGACCTCGCCACGTGCGACGCGCTGACCTTCCCGCGCGTAAACGCCGATGACGTCTCCTTCAACACGCGCGCGAACGACGATCTCTTCGATCGGTCTGAGATCGCCGTTGATCGGCGTCGCCGACTCGATCATTCCGCGGCCGACGACGAGTACATCGTTAGGTCCGAGACCAATGACCGTCGGCCGACGACCGCCCGGAGCCCCGGGGGCGCCGCCTTTGCTGGAATCAGCCTTCCCCTTACCTGCCGCGCCGCCTGTAGCAGCATTGGCAGCTTCGCCGGAGCGGCTGCAGCCGATGATAATCGTTAGGGCGCCCACCGCGAGCGCTGTGCAAATCCGTGAAAAAAGCACTAGTTGATTAGCGAGAGATTTCTCTGGTCGGCGGGAGCGGTACTGCAGCACCACGAGCCCGCGCGAGCTCGGCAGCCGCCAGATAATAGTCCACAGTTCCCCGGGCCGCGTTAGACCTCGCGGTCAAAAGAGCGAGCTGGGCGTCCGTAACTTCGAGCTGCGTCCCCAGCCCGCGCTCGAAACGAAGGGACGCGATGCGGAATGCCTCTTCAGCCTCTTCGGCGTTCTGACGCTGCGCCTCGTACGTCCCCTCGGCACGCGCGAACTCAGCCGAAGCACGCGCCTGCTCGACCGCGACATTTTCGCGCTCCTGTTCCAGCTGCGTACGTGCCACGCGCTCCTGCGCTTGCGCGAGGTCGACGTTCCCCTTCGCACGCAGTCCATCGAACAGCGGCCAGCTGACCTGAACACCTAACGAGCGGTCCGGGTACCAGCCGTTGTTCTGGCAGTTGAAGCGACGGAGTGCCGAGTCAGCCGCCGTGCAGTTCGCCGGAGACGTGATACCCCAGCGGGTTGGAATGCCTGGGCTGGCAGGAAGGGCCAGGAAGCCGGTTCGGAAAAAGGCGTTGACCGTCGGCATGAATTCGGCACGGGCGATGCGCACGCCTTCGCGTCGCGCATCGACGGCGAACTGCGCGGCTCGCAGTGTGGCACGCACGGGCGCCCGCGAAGAATCCGATGCGATCGAGCGTGCCAGTGTTCGGACAGCCGCGGTGTCCAGCTCACTCGTTAGGACGACCGCTCGCG
>DASYRX010000127.1:0-3971 GCA_036003845.1 Gemmatimonadaceae bacterium
GAACAACCACATCCTCACGGCTGCTCACTGCGTCACCAACGGGTCCAACGTCGCCCAGTTCGACTCCGTGCAGGCGATCTTCTTCCCGCCCGACAACGGCGGACTCCCCGAAATTCACAACGTCGAATTCGCTCGTATCGCCCCAGGATACACGGGCGAGGTGATCGACGAGAACGACATCGCTGTCCTTCGGCTGGCGACTACCCCGTCCGCTGGCATCACTCGCTACCAGCTCTATACCGGCTCGCCCACCGGCCAGTCCTTCGAGGTCTCCGGATTCGGCGCCTCGGGCCGCGGGCGAACCGGTTTCACTTTCGCCGACGGCACCCGCCGCGTGGGGCAAAACGTCTACGACTTCTCCTTCGCCGACGCGGTCTGGGACGGCTTCTGGAGCGGGTTCTTTGGAACGGCCGGCGTCAACGTCCTCGTTTCCGACTTCGACGGCCCACAAGGCGCGAATAACGCGTCCTGTATCATCGAGTTCGCAGTCCTTGGCACGCAGAACTTCTGCAGTCTCATGCTGGGTGAATTCGAATCGAGCCTCGGGCCGGGCGACTCGGGTGGCCCCAACTTCGTCAATGGCCAGCTCTCGGCGGTCAACTCGTTCATCCTGAGCTTCGGGTCCGGGTTCGGCGACCGCGATGACTTCCTCAACGGAAGCTTCGGCGAATTCAGCGGGTTCACGCCCGTCAACACTCACTTAACGTGGATTGGAGCGGTCACCCCGGAGCCAGGCTCGCTCGTGCTGCTGACGACTGGATTGCTCGGACTGGTTGGTGCCGGCCTTCGGCGCCATCGTCGTCGTTAGTTAGGCGCAACAAGAACAGCCGTGCGGTCCCGCTCCCTTACCGGGAGCGGGTGCAGACTTTAGCCTGCACGGAGCCATGTCTCCCACAGTCGCTCCTGCTCCCCTTGTAACGCTCGATGATATCGGCGCCGCGCGCGCTGTAATTGCTGGACGCCTTCACCGAACTCCGACCGTTGGCTCGACCTACCTGAGCAAGCAGGTCGCTGCGCGAGTCTCGCTCAAGCTCGAGCTGTTTCAGAAGACGGGCTCCTTCAAGCCGCGTGGCGTGCTGAACGCGCTTTCCACGCTCGACGAGGACGCTCGCAGGCGCGGCGTCATCTCGCTTTCCGCAGGAAATCACGCGCAGGCGCTCGCGTGGGGCGCGTCCAGCTTGGGGCTAAGATCGACAATCGTTATGCCCCGCACCGCCCAGCAGAGCAAGATCGACGCGACGCGTGGCTATGGCGGAGAAGTCGTGCTCACGGAAGCGGATCTGCTGGAGACGTGCCTAACGCTGCAACGCGAGCGCAACCTGACGCTGATTCATCCGTTCGATGATCCGCGCATCATCGCGGGACAGGGAACCGTCGGCCTGGAGCTCGTGGAAGATCTGCCTGACGTCGATATGGTCGTTGTCGCGTGCGGTGGCGGCGGACTCCTCTCCGGAGTAGCCGCGGCGGTGAAGCAGCGACTGCCTTCGGCGCGCGTCATTGGTGTGGAGCCCGAAGGGGCCAGCGCCATGTCGCAGAGTCTCGAGCGCGGTGAGCCGGTGCGGCTCGGCAGACTCGACACGATCGCCGACGGCTTGGCGGCACCCTTCGCTGGGCGCCTCAACCTCGCTCACGTGCAAGCATTCGTGGATCGAATGATCGTCGTGTCCGATCGCGACATCGTTCGTGCGTTAGGCATGCTGCTGGAGCGTTGCAAGATCGTTCCCGAACCAGCGGGCGCGGCTGCCGTGGCGCCCCTGCTGACAGGCGCTCTAACGATTGAGCCGGGCACTCACGTCGCTTGCATCGTCTGCGGCGGCAACATCGACGCTGCGCGCCTCAAGTCGCTCCTTTGACCTCTGGCCTTTGGTCTCTGACCTCAGACCTACTTAGCATCCTTCTTCCACCACCCCGACTCCCACCTCGCACTCGTTCCTCTCACGTCGATGTGCGCGAACGGACCGCGTGGTCCCATCGCGTGATAGCGGCCAAGACCGCCCGCCAATTGCGGATACTTCCGCTCGACTTCGGTCACGGCACGGTTGACGACCTCGGTGTCGCGCAGGTCGACGCGCCCATCTCCGGATAGATCGTCCATGCGCCCATCGCCGTCGCTGTCGATGATTAGATCGGCGGCGTCTCCGTACTGATGCCTGCTCGCACGCGCCATTCCCTCGCCCACACCGCGGTCGTTGTAGTACGGCGCGCGAAAGCCTGAGAGCACGACGGCGCGCGTCGCGCGCACGCCGCGTGCGTTGAGCGCCTGCATAACGAGCTCCAGCTTGTCGATCAGCTTCTCTTCGAGAACCACGTACTTGGGCCACTTTTCCGTCTGGTCGTGTGTGACGAAGTCGCCTAACACGAAGTGCTCGGAGAGATGCACCCCTGCGTTCGCCGCTGTCACCTCGACGAAGCCGTCCGGATTGAAGTAGTTCTTCGCCATCAGCCAGCGTTCGGCCGGCCAGCGCCCGAGTCGGTAGCCGTTGAGCACTTCACCGCGCTTGGCGCCGAACGGGCGCATAACGAGCAGCGTGAAAGGCCCTCCGCGCGACGACACCTCGATGGCAGCCGGTGTGTGGATCGCGCGCTCGCCGAAGCGCGACACGAATCCTCGAAGCGCCAGCGCTTCGGCCGCCGTCAGCGCTCGAAAGCGCAGCGCGCCGCTCCAGCCAAACAGTGAATCGGGAATCTCCACGACCTTGCTCGAATCAGCAGCGATTGCGGGCAAGCTTTCCAGGTCGGTAGCCGCAGCGCCGGTCGCCGTATCCACCGGCGCGACGAGCCCGGAATTGCCGCTGCCGATGATTCGAAAGACGACGACAAGCAGGACCGCGGCTGCCACCCACCAGGCAGCCCGTTTCATCATGTCGATCCAGCGCGGGCGTGGCTCCATGCTCTTAGCTACACCGCACCGACTGACGCGGAGTCACCGGATTCTTACCCAATAGTCTCGCGAAACAGGCGATAGAAGTTGCCGCCCATAATTCTGTCGATATCGGCGGCTGGTCGTCGCCGAGCTTCCAGCGCGCGACGGATCGTCTCCATGCGTCGCGGGTGATTCAGCTCGGAGATGAAGAACGGCCAGCGGAAAGTCGCCGCTGTCACGGGCCGCAGCCGCGATAGCTCATCGATGAGCTTCTGCTTTTCTTCTGCCGTGTCCGGGATCGTGCGGTGCTCCCGATCGCTGCCGATCCCGACGTGCTCGATGCCCGCTACGTTGATCGCGTGCTCGATATGCGCGACGTAGATGTCCAGCGTGTTTCGCTCGTTAGGGCCGAGGTACGGATTGATCTGAAAGATCCCGATCACGCCGCCGCCATCGGCCATCGCACGAAGCACAGCGTCCGATTTGTTGCGTGGATGATCGAAAACGCTCTTGCATCCGGCATGAGTGATCGCCACCGGTACGGCCGACAGGCGGATCGCATCGAGCGACGTCGCTTCTCCGCTGTGAGAGACATCGATCAGCATTCGGCGGCTCTTCAGCCCTTCGAGCACAGCCAGGCCAAACGTCGAGAGCCCGGCATTGGTGCGCTCCAGGCAACCGTCGCCTAACAAGTTGCGCGTATTGTACGTCAGCTGCACGATACGCACGCCGAGCCTTTGCAGCGCGTCCAGCCGCGTCACATCGTCGCCGATTGGCGTCGCGTTCTGCGTGTAGTAGATGAGGGCGATGCTTCCGTTCTGAACGGCACGATCGATATCGGCCGTCGCCAGCGCCTTCGACAACCGGCTTGGGGTTGCAGTCACATGCTTGTCGTACGCGAGCGCCTCATCGCGCATGTCGTCGAACGCGGAAGCGCCCTGCAGCGCCGGATTTCCGACGGTGACGACGCAAGCCCGCATTCCACTGGCGCGCATCTCGTCCAGGAGCGCGGTCGAGTAATCGAGATGGATCTCGCCCAGGCCATCGATGACCACTGGTCGGCCAGGCTGCCGGTGCGTCATCGAGAAATGCGGGGCGAGAGCCGCGG
>DASYRX010000128.1:0-2603 GCA_036003845.1 Gemmatimonadaceae bacterium
CGACCACTCGCGCTTCGCTTGACAAGCATCGCAACGCGCGCGCCGGATCGATCCATGCAGCTCTATGGCGTCTGTTGATCCAGCCGACTGATGCAGGCCATCGACGTTCTGCGTTATGAGAACCGTGCTCGGCAGGCGACGCTGGAGCGCTGCGATCGCCTTATGGCCCTCGTTAGGTGCCGCACGATCCACCAGCTCGCGACGCCACCTGTACCAGTCCCAGACGGTCTTGGGATCTCGGGCGAACGCGTCCGGAGAGGCGAGATCCTCTGGGCGAAAGCGCTCCCACAATCCCGTTTGTGCTTCGCGAAATGTCGGAATTCCCGACTCAGCGGAAATCCCTGCGCCGGTGAGCACTGCGATCCGCGTCGCCGTTCGCAACCGCTCGGCGACGCGGTCCAAGTCTGTCACACGTCCCCAGCCTTCGCAGCCTTCACGAGATACTCGGCGGCGCGAAACGCGAGCGCTTGAATCGTCAGCGTCGGCTGACCGCGACCGGACGTGACGAAGGAGCTGCCATCTACGATGAAGAGGTTTTTGACGTCGTGCGCGCGATGGAATTTGTCAACGACGGATCGTGACGTGTCGTTCCCCATGCGACATGTGCCTAACAGGTGGAATCCTGCGCCGGGGTCTTCGCCGACGGGATAGCGCCAGGTCTCGAGCGAGCCGGAAGCCTCCAAGAGCTGAACGCTGCGGTCCTGCATGTACTTCATCAGCTTCACGTCGTTGTCGTGCTCCTTGTAGGTCACCCGGATCGCCGGAACCCCCCAAGCATCCTTGAGCGTCGGATCGAGATCGATCGCGTTGGCTTCAACAGGGAGCGATGACGTGTGCGTGAGCGCGATGAGCGACGTCGTGTAGTAGTCGCGCAGCATCTTCTTGAGCCCCACTCCCCAACGCGGGCCCTCGAGTGGACCATTGAACATCGTCCATAGAAATGGACCAGAACCGCCGCGGAAATCGATCCCAGCACCGCCGGTCAAACCTAACGATTCGGGAAGCTCGTAGTCTTCGAGCACGATGCGCGAGACCGGCGCGCCCTTGTGCGCGTTCACCGCATATTCGAAGCGCGCACCAGTCACCGATCCGCCGTTGAACATGAGGTTCTTCCCCACCAGGCCACTCGAGTTGGCCAGCCCGCGCGGGAAGCGGCTCGATGTCGACAACAACAGCAGCCGCGCCGACTCGGCCCCATTTGCCGAGAGAACGACGGCCTTGGCGCGTTGGCGCTGTTCGCGCTTGCGCGAATCGAAGTACACGACGCCGGTGACCCGGCCGCTCTCGTTCGTCTCGACGCGATGCACATAGCTGTTAGGCCGTATCTCGCAGCGCCCCGTCTTCACGGCATCGGGAATCATCGAGAACAGAGAGCTGGACTTTGCGCCCCACTCACAGCCGAACCCCCAGCAAAACCCGCAGTTCATGCACGCCGAGCGCCCGCGATAGGGCCGCGATAGGATCGCCATCGGCGCCGGCTGGGCGAGCCAGCCGAGCTTCTTGGCACCAATCTCCATCACTGCACCGCCACCAGTGATAGGCAGCGGCGGCATGGGGTACGGACGGCTGCGAGGTGCGTCGTTAGGGTTGACGCCTGCCTGCCCCGAAACTCCAACTTCCCATTCCGCGCGCGTGTAGTACGGCTCCAGATCGGCATATGTGATTGGCCAATCGTCGAAGGACGTGCCGGCCACGGCACCCTTGCGCGTCTTTTCCACGAAGTCGATCTCGCGGAAGCGCCAGTAATTGGCCGCGAAGTGTACTGAGCTACCGCCGACAAGCTTGGCGTAGATCAGGTACTCGCGTTGCTTAGCCTCTTCATTAGATGTGAGCCGGTGCGTGTGCGGCCGATCCGCGGGATTGCCGGTGTACTTGCCGAGGACGAGCACTTCGAAGTCGTCGTGATGGAAGTCGGCGCGGTTGAGATACGGGCCTTGCTCCAATACCACGACCGAGAAGCCGGCGCGTGCGAGCTCGCGTGCCATGACGCCGCCTGCAGCGCCCGATCCAATCACGACGAAGTCGACTTCGCTGCGTTGTTGATGGCGTGGGCCGAGGTGCGCGCGGTCCGTCATGCGTCGTTTCCATTATCGCCTAACAAGTGACGGCGGGTGGCGGGCCTATCGTAATACCCGAACGGCGGTTGATACGTCGGCGACGGATCGTGTCCGACCAGTTTCCAGCCGACGTAATTGCGGTTCCCGCCGTATTTCGGACTGGAGAGAACGCCTGCCAGCGTCAGTGTCCGCGCGAGCTCGAAGAATGGCGTCGTTTCGCGATCACGCAGGAGCGCATCCTGCTGCTCTTTGGTTAGGCTCGCGAAGTCACGAGCGTTCGCATGTCGGACCGCGACGTCTTTTTGAAGTGTCGCAAGTCCATCGCGCATGCGCGCACGCATCTCGGCAGGCAGATAGCGCGCCGACACGCGATCGATGAAGTACAGCGCGCCGGCTTCGTGAGCGCCCGGCGTGCCGTCGTCACTCGGCAGGATGCGCGACGCAATGGCGTCGACAATTCGGGCGTCCGACGCAGAGAAGAACTCGAGGCGGCGCTGTGTCGGCTGCGAAATCGCGTGGTCTGCATGTCGCGCAACGTCCCCAAGC
>DASYRX010000129.1:0-29917 GCA_036003845.1 Gemmatimonadaceae bacterium
AGAGCAACTACTGTTCAGATTCAGCGGAGCGAGCGGAGGGCGCTGATACTGCTCGTTCTTACAAAGCAGTAAGTCCGCGTCATTCGCCCAGTCAGCCAAATCCGAACCGCAGTTGCTCTTTGGAAATTCGCGTTAGGCTGCACCTGGTCTAGCCGCGTCCGTTAACGAGTAGTGGCGTTGGCACAGCTGCGCCCCATCATGCGTTGACCGACGGCCACGATACACAGGCCGTCTGTGGGCAAGCTCTGGCGTGAAGCTGCACTCGGGCGCTCGATCGTGAACCCCGAACGCATGGCGCTCGATGCCAGTCCCTTGCCAGGGAGCGAGCGCGGATTCCACGTGAAGCGATATGCCGCGACCGAACCGAGGCCATCCATGACCCGTTTGCGCGAGCCATCCGAGTTCATGATCACGGCTCGCCGGCGTCCATCCGAGAGTAACAGGTCGGCGATGATCTTGCTGCCGTCGGGCGACCAATCCACCCAGCCCGACGAAAATGTTGCCGACAGTCCGAGCGACGCAGTGCCGTCGCGATTTACGCGCAACGTAGCGTCGGTCCCGTTAGGCTCCTTCCCGACGAGCACGAGGCGCGATCCGTCCGGCGACCAATCGAAGCTGAAGGAGCTACTCGTCGGCGTCAGATTGACGAGCCGCGAGGCGACGAGGTCAGCGACCCAGACATTCTGACCACCGGCGAATCCCACGAAAGCGATATGGGTTGCATCCGGCGACCACTGCGCTTTCTGCGCGCCATCGAGCCTAACGCGCCCTCGCAGCTGGGTGCCGTCAGGTGCGACGCTGCAGATGTCCCAGAAACGCCCGAAGCGGTTGCAGGAGAACAGGATCTCGCGGCCATCCGGCGACCATGTGGCGTCGAAGTCCTGGGCCAGCGTGTCCAGCACTGTGTGCTCACCCGTCCCGTCCGCGTTCACAACGTGCAGCGACGCGCGCTCGAATGGTCCGGAAAGCGATTTCTCGCGATAGAACAGCACGCGCAGGGCGTCTGGTGACCAACGCGGCGCGATGTCGTAGTACGGGTGCGTCGTTAGGCGTGTCACTCCGGTGCCGTCCAGTCGCACGCTATAGACGTCCATGGACCCGGCTCGTTCCTGAGTGAAGAGCACACGCGATCCGTCCGGGGACCAGTCCTCGAGAAAATTGCGCCCGGGAAAGCTGCTCAACTGCACTTCGACGCCGTCGGGCCGCAGATAAAAGACCTGCAGGCTGTCGTTCCGGTAATGGCGCGTGAAGGCGATGTCGCCGTAGCACTCGACCTCGAAGGCAACGACGAGCGTGTCTCTCGGACGAACATCGACTGTGCGCTCGATCGTATCGGCGAAACAGTGTGGGGCGATACCGGAGAGTCTCACAGGATAACTGCCGCTGCGCAGGTCTGCGACGATCCCTGGGGCGGTCGGGTTGGCGGAAGTCGTGCGCGTGCCGACGCTCACGGCGAACCCGTCAGGATCGATGCCATTCCCGAGCGGAGTGATCCTAACGAGGATCGCGCCGGCTGTGCCTCCAGGGTCCGATAGCGAACCCTCGGACTCTCCGCATGCATTGAGCGCCAAGGCCAGCAGGCAAATGCAGCGAAGAGGCCGCATCATTCGAAATGTCATTGGCCGAACACTTGGCCTGGCCCCATCTGGCTCAAAGAACACAGATTGGTTGACATGAAGACAACCCTATACCCAGTGCGGGCGGCTGTCTACGCGCTGATTCTGCTCCAGAGCTTTACAGCAAGTGCGATGGCGCAGAGAAACTGGCCGCCGGTCGCCACCTTCTCCATCCTCGGCTACGACCCCGCGACGGGTGAAGTCGGCGCCGCGGTGCAATCGCGCGTCTTCTCAGTCGGCAACGGCGTCCTCTGGGGCGAGGCCGATGCCGGCGTCGCCGCTACACAGGCGATCGTGGACGTGAGCTATGGGCCGAAGGCGATCGCGTATTTGAAGGAAGGGCTCGCGCCTAACGCGATCGTAACGCGTATCCTCGCCGAGGATCCCGATCCGCGGCCAACCGACTGGACGAAAGACGGTCGCCAGTTCGCCGTGATGAACGCCAAGGGCGAAGTCGCTGTGCACACGGGACCCAAAGCGTCGACGTGGGCAGGGCATAAAGTCGGGAAGCACTGCAGCGCGCAGGGGAACATCCTCGCAGGGCCTGCTGTGGTCGAGAACATGGTGAAGGCGTTCGAGGAGACAGAAGGTCATCTCTCGCTTCGTTTGCTCGCCGCGCTCGAAGCGGGGCAGGCAGCGGGTGGTGACACACGCGGGATGCAGTCGGCGGCGATGCTGATCGTCAAGAAAAACGGCGGCGTCTGGCTGCATAACGACGTCGTCCTGCGTCTGCAGGTCGACGATAATCCAGAGCCGATCAAGGAGCTCAGGCGGCTCGTCGAGAAGGCCGCCGAGCAGCGCGATCGAATGCGCCGGAGGGGCTAATGCGTCACGTCATGATCGTCGCCATTCTCAGCGCGGGCCTAACGAGTTCCGCGCTGGCACAAGCCGATACCACGCCGCCGTGGATGTGGTCCACCGAGCGCGTGAAGCAGACGATCGGCATGGTGCGCGCCGGGAAGAGCCTCGCGCCCAAGCAATGGCCGGGCGGTGCGCGCGTCGCAGTGCTGCTGTCGTTCGATGTCGACAACGAAACGGTGTTCCTCGCGCCGGTGGCGCCGGGGCGGCCGAACATCGGCGGATTGTCGCAAGGCGAGTACGGCGCGCGCGTCGGTCTTAAACGAGTGCTGGCGCTGCTCGAAAAGCAGAAGATCCCGGCATCGTTCTTCATGCCGGCGATGAGCCTGGAGCTGCATCCGGAAATCATCCCGATGATCAAGGCCGCCGGACACCACGAGTTCGGCGTGCACGGCTGGATCCACGAGCTCAATTCCACGCTGCCGGCGGATGCCGAGCGAGATCTCGTTAGGCGCGCCGTGGCTTACTTCGAGAAAGCGCTGGGGGCCAAACCGGTCGGATATCGCGCGCCGTCGTGGAACTTCAGCCCCTCGACGCTCAGCATCATCAAGGAGCTGGGTCTTATCTACGACAGCTCACTCATGTCCGATGAGTCGCCGTACGAGCTGATGGCCGACGGGCAGCCGACCGGAATCGTCGAGCTGCCGGTGGAATGGATTAACGATGACGCGCCGCTGCTCAATCCGCGCGGCGATCGCTATGGCGCGCCGGACCAGCTGCTCAAGGTGTGGATGGACGAATTCGACAAAGCGTACGAGGAGGGAACGAACTTCGTCCTAACGATGCATCCACACATCATCGGGCACCGGTCGCGCATCGTGTTGTTGGAGCGTCTGATCGCGCACATGAAGTCGAAGCCCGGCGTCTGGTTCGGCACTCACCGTGCGGCCGTAGAGTACGTGAAAGCCCAAGCACGAATGATGTGAGCTGGACTTCCCCGACAAGCTCATGAAGATGCGTTGATTGGAAAAGCTGTTTCGATTAGCGCACAAGTCGTTCACTTGACGGCAAACAAGCTCAAGAACGATCAAGGATCAGCCAAAGTCTTCAGTATCTTTAAAAACACAGGCTCTTCAAACCGAATCCGCTTCTACCCGACATCGCCGCTTGCGCCACACAGGTTTTGTTGACGTTGACGATTTGAAAGAGCAACTGCTCTTCGGATGGAACGAATCGAGCGGAGCGAACAGAGCGAGCGCCTGAAGCAAAACTGAGCATCAGCACATGCGCTGCGCAGCTACGTTTTTGCTTTTGTGAAAGAACAAAGCGCTTCGGAAGTTGTGGGCCACAAGCGTTGAACCGCGCTGGCAGTGACGAATCGAATCCGGTTTCATTCGACAACTCGGCTTGATCCGAATCGGTCTTGCGTTGACGCGTTTCAAAAGCGTCTTGACGACATTCCTGGGGCAACCCTCCAATCACTCCTCTATCATTGACATTCCGAGATTCCCGGAATCCCGTGAGGATCCAAAAAACAAGGCAGAGAAGGGTTGCTAGCGAAGCAGATTGTCAACAGAAGGGCGTTTCGCAGTTGACGCGGTTGCCATTCCGTTGCGTTTGGTCCTTAGCTGCGACCTGTGGCCTTGCCCTAACGACTCGGGCGCAAGCGCCCGCGCGTTTCAGCGCCGAATGTTCACCCACCACGCCGCTCTTCTCCTCGCCCTATTGCGCGGAGCTCGTGGCGGTTCCCGACCTCCCCGGTGCCCACGGCGTCATGCAACTCACGCCAGTCGTGTCGCCGTTCGGCATCGCCGTCGATTCGTCGGGTCGCCAGCGACAGCGCCTAACGCTTGTGATCGAGGGCCTCCCAAATCCCGCCAGCCTGGGCCCCTACAGTACGTACGTCGCGTGGGCCTACTCACTCTCGATGGACCAGGAGCGCCGGCTCGGCGTGGTGCATACCGGGCGAGTCCAGCTCGGCGAGATGCCAACGTCGCTCGTACAGTTTCGTGTGCTCGTGAGCGCGGAGCGCGATGGGCGCGTCGCGTCGCGGGGAGGGAAGCTCGTCATGCGCGCTACGTCGCCGAGTGCGCTCCTGCTCGCGCATCGCGACGTCATGGCGCCGTTCATGGTGGGCGGCTCAGGAACGATGCAGCACGTCGAGCACTCGGCGCACTGGCCCAAGCCGGCGCCCGATCCGCGCATCACGCCGATGCCAGGCATGACCGGAATGGCACCGGCGGTCGCTCCACTCTTGCCTTCGGCGCCGCCGACGAGCTCGGCCAAGCCGCGGGAAGTCGTTAGGCTCTCGTCAGGCGACACGCTCACTCTCGCGGCTTCGGTCGTTGCGAAGAACGTCGCCGGAAAACGCTTTCTCATGTACGGATACAACGGCCAGATCCCCGGTCCGCTCATCTCGGTCACGAAGAACGCACAGATCGTTGTGCACTTCATCAACGGCATCGATCAACCGTCGACGATCCACTGGCACGGAGTGAGACTCGAGAATCGTTTCGACGGCACGGCGCACGTCACACAGGAGCCTGTCGCGCCAGGCGACTCGTTCACCTATCGTGTCCGCTTTCCGGACGCCGGCGTGTACTGGTACCACCCGCACGTGCGCGAGGACATCCAGCAAGACCTGGGACTCTACGGCAACATCCTCGTGCGCGCGGCGCGTCCCAACGTGCACCGCGAGGAAGTGCTCGCGCTGGACGATCTCACGCTGGACTCGACGGGGGCGCAGCTGCCGCATGGGTCCGATGTCCCCACGCACGCCCTCATGGGCCGCTTCGGCAGCCTGCTGCTCGTGAACGGCGAGCCATCGTACACGTTAGGCGTGCGCCGCGGCGAGATCGTGCGTTTCTATCTCACGAACGTCGCCAACGCTCGCCTGCTCAATCTCACGTTCCATGGCGCGCAGGTGAAACTCATCGGCAGCGACATGGGCAACTTCGAGCGCGAGAGCTGGACCACGCACGTGACAATCGCGCCGGCGGAGCGCTACATCGTCGACGCGCGCTTTTCGGCTCCGGGACGCCACGCCATCGTCAATCACGTGCAGTGGCTGGATCACGCGCGCGGCATCTATAGAGACGTCGCCGACACGTTAGGCTTCGTCCAAGTGTCCGATGCGCCGGCGCCGGCGCTCGGCGGCCCGCGTTACGACGAGCTGCGCCGCGACCAAAACGTCTCACGCGAAATGGCTCCGCTCAGGCGCTACGTCGCGCGTCCCCCGGACCGCACGCTCACCCTCGGGCTCAAGCTCAAGGACGTGCCCCCAACGATGCTCGCTATGCTCGCCGGTATGTCCGTTCCGGTGGATTGGAACGACGGCATGCCGCAGATGCACTGGGCACTCACCGGCCGCGAGGTGACGTGGACGATCAGCGACGAACGCGGCCGCGAGAACATGGCGATCGACTGGCGCTTCAAGCGGGGTCAGGTCTTGCAACTGCGCATCAAGAATCGCTTCGATGTCGCGCACGCGATGGCGCATCCGATGCACTTGCACGGCCAACGTTTCGTCGTCCTCGCCCGCAACGGAATACCTAACGAGAACCTTGGCTGGAAGGATACCGCTGTGCTGCCCGCCGGCGAGACGATGGACCTGCTCGTCGAGCTGACAAATCCGGGCCGCTGGATGCTCCATTGCCACATCGCCGAGCACCTCGGGACTGGCATGATGACCGTCTTCGCGGTGGACCGCTGATGGGGTCAGACTCCATGCTGATGGGGTCAGACTACATCGTGCGTGTTTGCGACGCGTTTGTTGAACTACGCCGCAAACACTGGCCCTTCTTCTGGGCGGACAGCTCTACCTCAACGTCCTAATTAGACCAATTGGAGTCTGACCCCGGTTGGAGTCTGACCCCGGTCAATGATGACCTTCTTCCAGGTGGAACCCTGATCGGACAAGGGTTACGTTGTGGGCCCCTTTCAAGCTCCCTGACCCTGGCTCCCAGCTATAGGGACTCCCGATGCGACTCCGATTCCTCCCCCTGCTGCTTGCAACAGCGCCTCTAACTCTCAGCGCGCAACGGACGCTCACTCCGCAGCTTCAGGCCGTCGTTTCGGTCAATGCGCCGGTCGTCGCGCTAACGCACGTCCGCCTGATCGACGGCACGGGGGCGGCTGCTCGCGACGATCAGACCATCGTCATTGAAGGCGAACTGATCAAGGCAGTCGGAAAGACTGGCGACGTGAAAGTGCCTGATGGTGCGCAAGTTATCGATTTGTCCGGCCACGCCGCCTTTCCAGGTCTCGTGGGTCTGCACGACCACATGTACTACTCGTCAGCGGCCGGCGGCGCGATGAAGATGATGTTCTACAGCTACCCGCGCCTCTTTCTGGCGGCCGGCGTCACGACAATCCGCACTGCTGGCAGTACCGACTCGTATCGCGAGCTGAACCTCAAGAAATCCATTGACGCAGGCCAGTCGATCGGGCCTGATCTCGTGGTCACTGGACCATACCTGCAGGGCCCGGTCGAAGGACCTGGCGGGATGTATCCCCTCGCGAGCCCGGAAGACGCACGTCGCATGGTGCGCTACTGGGCCGAAGAGGGCGTCACCTGGTTCAAGGCGTATACGTCGATCTCGCGCGCCGAGCTCGGGGCGGCGATCGACGAAGCGCACAAGCGCGGCGTGAAGGTAACCGCGCACCTCTGCTCCGTCGGGTTCCGCGAAGCCGTCGCGTTAGGCATCGACAATCTGGAGCACGGCCTCTTTACCAATTCCGAATACGTCGCCGGCAAGCAACCCGACGCCTGTCCCGCCGGAGGTAGCTCGGCGAGCTACGCCACGTTGGACATCGCCAGCCCTGACGTGCAGCGCACGATCCAGGAGATGGTGAAGAACAAGGTCGCGATGACGTCGACGCTCGCTGTCTTCGAAACGGGAGCGCCGAGCCGGCTCGAGCGCGATGAGCGCGTACTCGCGGCGCTGTTTCCGGCTGCGAGCCAAGCCGTCGCTCAGTTCTACGACCGCGGCAAGAGCTCGAATGACTCAGTCTTCAATCAGGTGTTCCGCAGAGCGATGGACTTCGAACGCGCTTTCGTGAAAGCGGGCGGCGTGCTAGCGGCAGGGTCAGACCCATGTTGTGCGCATTCGATCGCCGGCTACTCGGACCAGCGCAACTATGTGCTGCTCAACGAGGCTGGCTTCTCGCCGGAAGAAGCGATGCGCATCATGACACTCAATGGCGCGACGGTGTTAGGCAAGGCTGACAAAGTCGGCAGCATCGCCGCGGGGAAACAAGCGGACATCGTCATCGTGCGCGGCGATCCGACGAAGCAGCCGGGCGACATTCGCAACACAGTAACGGTGTTCCGAAAGGGTCTCGGTTTTGACTCCGCGAAGTTGACAGCGAGTATCGCGGGACTGGTTGGCCTCCGGTAAGACGCAAGGGAGACGCACTATGCAATTGCTCGTGATTCGCCACGCGATAGCGGAAGATCGGGAGGATTTTGCGGCAACAGGTAGCGACGACGCCGAGCGACCGCTGACGCGCATCGGTAAGCGACGCATGCGGCGCAATGCGCGCGGGCTCGCGCGCATCGCGCCGGTGATCACCAAGATTGCGACCAGTCCGTACGTGCGCGCCATGGAGACGGCACGCCTCGTCGCCGACGAGTTAGGCGTCCAGGACGACATCGTCACTGTCGACACGCTGACGCCTGATCATATGAGTGAGGCGCTGCTCCCATTTCTGTCCGCGCTTCCTCCCGACGCCAATGTGGCCATCGTCGGGCATGAGCCGCACTTGGGTCGCCTCGTCACTTGGCTCCTGACGGGTGCCTCCGAATCGCACGTGATGTTCAAGAAAGGGGGCGTTGCTCTGTTGGACCTTGGTGTGCGGCCCTCGGCCGGGAGCGCGATCTTGCAGTGGTTGCTCACACCGGGTCAGCTGCGCGCGATCGCGGATTGATGGACAATCAGTTGCACGATGTGCTGACCGAGCCGGCCGCGCTTGGCGCGCGCCGGGTCGCGTTAGGCATGGTCGACACGCTCGAGAAAGCGGATAAACGCCGCGGCGCCACGGACAACTCCGAGGCGCTGCACGACATGCGCGTGGCGATGCGGCGCCTTCGCTCTTGGCTCCGCGCGATGAGTGACGTGCTGAGTGACGTTGGTGGCAAGACGCGCTCACGCCTCGAGACAATCGCGGCCGTGTCAAATGAGAGCCGCGATGCCGAGGTGCTGCTCGACTTTCTCAAGGAACGCGTCACAGCCCTGACGCCGCGCGAGCGCGCCGCGGCGCGTCACCTTGTCACTGTCCTCAGCGAACGCAAAGCTCGAGCGGACGCCAAACTGCAGGAAGAGATCGAGCGCAAACTCGATCGCACGTTGCGCACACTGCGACGCCGCCTCAGTAGGCATCCGGTGCCCGTCGACCCCGCAGAAGGGATGGCAGATCCCACGTTCGGCAGCGTCCTCTCCAACGCGATCCTCGCGCAGGAAGCCGCGCTGGCCGACGCGCTCGCCGAGGTGTCGAGCATCGTAGACGACGAGAAGATCCACAAAGCACGCATCCGCGGTAAGCGGCTGAGATATGTGCTCGAGCCGCTCACCGATGTGAGCGACGAGGCCAATGAGCTCGTGCAGAAGTTGAAGCAACTACAGGACGCGTTAGGCGAGGTCCACAACGCGCACTTCTGGTCCAAGGAGCTGGCCAAAGCGATGGAGGATGCGGCGCACGAGGACGCTCGCGCCATCGCGGCACTGGCACGCGCCGAAACGATCCTTCCCAAACGCAAGGGTTCTCGTCGGCGCACGAGCACGCGCTTGCGGCCGGGTCTCGTCGCGCTCGCCGAAAACGTCCGTTCGCATGCCGAAGAAGCGTACGGCAAGGCACAAGCCGAATGGTTAGGCGATAACGCAGCCGAGTTTCTCAAGCGCACCCGCGCGCTCGCCGAGAAACTCAAAGGGATGAGCCGCCCCGGCGTTGAGATCGAGCGCAAGTTTCTTCTCAAAGGGCTGCCGCCCGAGATGCCTGCCGCCGAGACGCACGAGATCGCACAAGGATATTTGCCCGGAGAGCGGCTCGTCGAGCGTCTGCGACGTGACCAGCATAACGGCAGCGAACGGTTCCTGCGCACCGTCAAGCTGGGCGCCGGTATTGTGCGCACCGAGGTGGAAGAGGAAACATCGCGCGACATGTTCGAGCACCTGTGGCCGCTCACGCGAGGACGCCGCCTGGTGAAGCGACGCCATGTCGTGGATTCGCCGGAGCACCGCTGGGAGATCGATGAGTTTCTCGATCGCCCGCTCGTGCTCGCTGAAGTCGAGTTGGGTGCTCCCGACGCCGAAGTGAAGATCCCGGACTGGCTCGCCCCTGCCGTCGAGCGCGAAGTCACGGGCGACAGCGAGTACCTCAACGTGAATCTCGCGCGTTAGGCGCGTACCACCGAAGGGCTGACTTGCACGTATTCGTCGTGACGAACGACTTCCCGCCGCGCATGGGCGGGATCAACTATCTCGTCGATCAGATCATGCGGCGTTTCCCCGCCGGGGAGGTGACGATCTTCTCGTCGACGTATCCCGGAGCCGCCGAGTTCGATGCAACGTACCCGCACGAAGTGATCCGGCTGGCGACGACTATGATGCTGCCGACGCCAGGCGTTAGGCGTCGCGTCCACGCCGAGCTGCGCGCGCGCAAACCCGATGTTGTCCTCTTCGGAGCGATCTGGCCGCTGGGCCACATGGGCCCTGGCATCACGCGCAAGCTTGGAATCCCGTACGCCGGCTTCTCCCAAGGGCTCGAGCTCACCGCGGCGCGCATTCCAGGGCTGCTTGGCCGTATCGGACGACAGGCGTTGTTCGTGTCCGCCGGCTCGGCCTGGACTCGCCAAAAAGTTGAGCGCGCGTTCGATCGTGTAGGCGATATGCCGATCGTCGCATCCGGCATCGATGTCCACGTTTTCGGTCCGAATGTGTCGGATCGTGACGTGCGCCGACGACACGCGTTAGGTGACGCGCCGGTGATCTGCTGCGTGTCACGGCTGGTTCCGCGCAAAGGCCAGGACATGCTCATCCGCGCGCTGCCGCGCGTGGCGCGCGCCGTCCCCGATGCTCGGCTTCTCGTCGTCGGGATCGGGCCGCACGAGCGCAGCCTGCGCACCCTGGCCCAGTCAACGGGTGTCAGCGATCGCGTGGTCTTTGTCGGCGGCGTCCGCTATGCCGAGCTGCCGGCGTATTTTCGTGCCGGCGACGTGTTCGCGATGCCGTGCCGGGCGCGCTGGTTCGGGCTCGACGTCGAGGCGTTAGGCGCTGTGTTTCTGCAGGCCTCGGCCGTCGGCCGGCCGATCGTCGTCGGCAATTCCGGCGGCGCGCCGGAGGCTGTGCGCGACGGCGAGACCGGCGTGCTGGTGGATCCAACGTCGCCGGATGCCGTCGCCGACGCGCTCATCGCGCTACTCAAAGATCCCGCACGCGCGGCAGCGATGGGCGCGGCCGGTGCGCGCTGGATGCTGGACGAGTGGACGTGGGACGCGCAGTCGGCGCGCGTACGCGATTTACTTCTAGCGAAACTTCGTTAGGCGCGCGCCAGCTCCGCGGCTCGTCGCCGAGGGGAGCCTAGCGCCTCGCTGTAGATCTCTTCCAGCGTCGTGAGAATCGTGTCCCAGTCGTAGCGCTGCGCGCGCACGCGGCCCGCTTCGGCCATGGCACGCGCTTGTTCCGGATTCTCGAACAACTGCTGCACCGCTCCCGCCAGCGCCGACGGGTCGCCGCTGCGAACGAGCAGCGCCTCGCGGCCGTCACGAACAACTTCGCGATATCCGGCGATGTCGCTCGCGACGATCGGTAGCCCGGCCGCCATCGCTTCGACGAGCACGATGCCGAACGATTCGCTGCCGAGCGCCGGCGCGACGAAGACGTCGGCGGCAGCGTAGTACGTCGGCAGCACGTGATCGGACACTCGGCCTAACAAGTGAACGCGCGAGCGCAATGCGTACGGCAGCATCTCCACGGCTTCTCGCTCGACGCCTTCGCCGACGACGATCAGCTGCAGGTCGCTGTACTGCTGCGCCAGACGCGCGAAGGCGCGCACCGCGACAGGGAATCCTTTGCGCGGCTCCAGGCGCCCCACGAACAGCATCGTGCGACCCTTGGGGAGCTTGGCCGGCCTGGCGCGCTCGAACACGTGCACATCCGTCCCGTTAGGCACGATCCGGATGGAATCGTACCCCATGCGCATGCACACGCTTTCGCGCGCTGCCTCGGAGACGGCGATGCGCTGCGCTAACTGGCGCCAGATCGAATAGCCGAGCGGGGCCAGCGCGGTGAAGAATCGGCCGGCCAGACTATCTGCCGCGAAATACGAATGGAACGTCGCGACAACCGGCGCTGCGGTGCGCGTCGTCGCCCAGCGCGATGTGCTCGTTACCAATGGGTCGTGTGCGTGCACCAGATCTGGCGCGAACTCATCCAGCGTCTCTTGGACGATTTGCTTTGAGCTCTTGCTGAAACAGATGCGCGCTACTGCCCCGTTCGCGCGGATGTGAAAAGGCCGCCCGACGATCTTTACGCCTGGTGGGTCGAAGCCTGGATGCTCGCCAGGCGCGAGGATCAGTACCTCATGCCCGCGCCCGCGCAAACGCTTTGTCAGTTGCCGGATATGCGCTTGCACACCGCCCGGCGCATCCCAGCTGTATGGCGAGATCTGGGCAATCTTCATTAAATCGACGTGTTACCTAACGTGATTGCGGCGCCTGCCACGAATGTGAGCCAGCGCCGCGACTGCACCTACAAGGGCGAAAAGTATGCCGCTTGTGCCCAACAAGGCACGATAAGGTTCGTCCCAACCCGCTCTGCTCGCTAGGGCCACCGCACCCCCAACCGTCCACGCCGTCAGCACGAATACGACACCCAGAACAAGCTCTCGGGTTGAGAAAACGAGCGCACGCGAATCCTGCGGTGCTGCTTCATGAATCAGCGTGTCCTGCGAGACCATGACTGGGGCCAACATTGCTCCACCAACGAGCGCAATGGGAAGCATGGCAGCGAACGTGTAAAACAGCGCGCCGATGCCCATCGCCACGCCGAGGAGACTCAGCGCCGCAAGAATAATCGTCCCTTTATCGAAGCGCGTACCCACGGTGCCTATCGCGAGCGACCCAACAATCATCCCCACCGCGGTCATTCCACCGAGAAGCCCCACACCCTTTGTGCCGGTGCCTAACACCGTCTGCACCGACACGACCAGCAGCACATAACCACTGGCGGCCATGACGCCGAGCAGCGCGATCGTGAGAAACGCAAATCGCAGTCTGCGATCGCGGCCCACGATCGCGAACGCCGATCTTACCGCGTGCACGGGATGCAGGCTTGTGAGCGTTGACGTTGGTGCCGGGGGACGTCGTCCGCCAAGCATCCTCGCGCCGATGAACACGGTCATGATCGCCGAGAACACGAATGACGCCGCGTCTATATAGAAGCCCGCAGCATACTCGGGCCATCCGATGCGACGCCAAATCGGCGCGCTCAGAATCAGGCCGCCGCCAACGATTCCAAACACGGTAGCGAAGCGGCCGATGAGCGCGAGCGCGGCGTTCGCCGGCAACAACTCGTTATGCGAAACGAGATCCGGGATCAGCGCGAGCTTCGCCGAGTTGTGGAACACGCCGAGCAAGAACGCGAGACCGGCGAGCACGTACACCGACCACAAGCCGTGTGTGTACGCGTACGCAGCCGGCATGAGCCCCACCGCGATCCCGCGCAGGCCGTCTGTCAGCACGAGAGTTCGCAGCTTATTCCACCGATCGACGAAAGCGCCCGCGATTGGACCGACGACGATCATCGGCAGCGTGAAAACGATCGCGAGCTTCGCCAGCTCGATGCCGCTCGTCGCGACCTGCGCGCGCGCACCGACGAGCGCGATCAAGGCCATCGCTTGAAGCTTGTCACCGAATTGCGAGACAGTCTGCCCAGTAACGAGAAGCGCAAAGCGCGGACGCTTTACGACTGTCGCGAGCGATGCTGGTCGCGCGACTGAGCGCAGCTCGGCCGCCAGTTGCTCAGCGCCACCGTGCACGTCCGGTGGCTCGAGCACGTGCGGGTTACCGCTCACCTGATTTCCAACCCGGCTGAAAGACAAACCATTGGTCGGGATACTCGCGCACCGCCGCAGCCAGCCGGTCAGTGACCTTGCGGGTGAGGGTTGAAGCAGCGTCCGGCTCGGTACCGTCGGGCATGATAGGTGGTTCCAGGACTATTCGATATCGGCGGGGCCCATCTGGTGTGCGAACCGCCATCCCAACCACGATAGGAGCCCCGGTTGCAAGAGACAGCACTGCGGGCCCGCGCGGGACTGCGCGGCGGCCCTCACAAAAAGGAAGCTCGATCGAGTCCGACGTGTCGCCAATGACTCGGTCCGCGACCAAAAGCAGTACGTCGCCGGACTTGAGCACGCGATACGCATCACGCGCGCCGCGGTTTCGGGAAAGTGTGCGCATGCCGGTGGCTGTTCGGTATTGCTCCAGGAGCGCCAGCATGTCCGGCTCGACGTCTTCCACCATGGCGTGTACCGGGTAGTCCAGGGCAGCGAGCCATGCACCGCCGAGTTCGTAGTTCCCCAAATGGCCGGTGACGATGATCACGCCTCGGCCGACACGGCGCGCCGTTTCCAGGTTTTCGATGCCGCGCGCGTCAATCATTTCGGGAATTTCGTTAGGCGGACGCCCAACGAGGCGATAGAGATCGACCTGGCAGTCGGCGATGTAGCCGAACGTGTTCCGCGCCAGCCGACGCCGTGTCTCCGCCGATGCGTCAGGCGCGGTGTGCCTCAAGTTGTCCAGCAGGATCGCTCGCCGCCCTGGCAACGCCGCATATGCCGCTCGTGCCACGGCTCGGCCAAGCATGCGCGCGAATGAAGCCGGCGTCACGCGCGAGAGTGTCATGGCGGCACGGAGCAGTCGAGCGCGCAGCACGCCGCTAGTACCGTTCCAACTGGTAGTGCCAACGTTCCATCGACTTCATGCCGCGAGTTGGAACGGCACTAGACGAACCTCATCTATTGCCGCGTGGGATCGGAGCGCAGTGCGCTCAACCCACGTCGTGCTTCGTCTACATATGGCTTGAGCTCAGGATCCGGGTTCTGCCAGGCGCTCACCACGTACACGAAAGAATCGATCGCTTTTTGGCGATTGCCCAAGCGCTGATTCACGCGGCCGCGATCCAGCATCCACATAATTTTGCCGATGTCCACGCTGGCGAAGTCCTGGTCGTACAGCGCGGCAGCCTTGGCGTCCTCGCCGCGCGCGGCGAGCAAGCGCGCGAGGTGCAGGCGAGCGACCGGACACCACGTTAGGCAGACAGAGTCTGGCAGGGTGAAGTCGTGGATCGCGGCCGCTGTGTCACCGCGCGCCAGCGCAATGAACGCAGCCGGAATCGTCGCCGGCGTGTAGTCGCTCTTGGTTTTACCCAGGCGATCGAGCAGGAGGCGCACGCCAGCGACGTCGCGCTGTACTGCCAGCCACGTGAGGATGACCCAGACGGTCTGCCCGTTAGGCTGCGCGCTTGCTCGTGTGACAACTCGATCGACGGAATCTTTTGGCAGGATCCCGACCAAGCCTGCCTGAACGACCAGCGACGTCGAGTGCGGCGCTATCTCGAGCGCGTCACGTAGGTGGCCGCGGGCCACGAACGCTTGCGCGGCGCTGGCGCGCGCCCGTTCTACGAATGCTTGCGGCACACCTCCGGCCTCGATTCCGGTGCGCATCGCGCGGGCAACCGCAACCTGCGTCTCGGCGCTGTCATTCAAGTACAGCAACGTTTGGTACGCCGTGCTGATCGCACGCGGATCCGCCGCGCTGAAAAGATCACCTAACGACTTGGGGTCGCGCGCCGTCGCTGGATCCAGCAGCTTGGTCGCGAAGCGCAAACCACCAGCCTGTTCACCGCCGGGCTCCAGGGCGAGAAACTTCGCCATCGCGGCGCGCATCGCCCCGACATCCTGCAGCTGATTGAGCACCTGCACGAGGTGGATGTACGAAGGCGTGAACGCCGAATCGAGCGCGATGGCGCGGTCGAACGCCGCACGCGTTTCAGCGAGCGTCTGTGTCGACGGCAGCAAGTAGCCCATATGAAAACGCGCATCGCCCAGCTTGAACCAGATCTCAGGATCTTCAGGGAACCTGTTCGTGGCGCGTTCGAGGAGATCGAAGAGGCGTTTCGCCTGCACGTACATGTCGACGCTGGGCAGTCCTGTTCCTTGCTGCCGGGCGATCAGGTTAATCCGTAGTGGTCGCGACAGCGCGACGAAGATCGAATCACTCGCGACGAGCAGACTCTCGCGCGGCGCGAGGCCGTGATTGTTCGCTCCCGCACGCAACGCGTACGGAAGCAAATCGGGGCGCTGTTGTCCCGGCACGGATGACTGCCACGAGAGCGCGTTGGCCAAGAGACGCAACGCGGGCGCGAAGTTGGAGTCCGTCGCCACGGCACGCTGAAAGTACGCCGTCGCCGAGTCCCACTGGCTGCGTCTGTAATACTGCGCCCCTTGCAAGTACGCCTTGATGGCAGGGACGGATGTTGAGCCGATGGTGCCGCGCCTAACGAGCCCGATCGCGCGCGACTCGGCGAGCTCGGCGAGGATGCGGACCGACAGTGAATCGGCGATGCGATCCATGCGCGAGATGTCGTCGCGCACCTGCACCTCGCCGATCGCTCGGTTCGTGACGGCGTCCATCACGCTCGCTTCGATGCGCACAGTATCCCGGCCGGACGCCAGCACTCGGCCGAAAATCACGACGCCTGCGTTGAGTCCTCGCGCGAACTCCATCGCTGAAGTGCGTTCTGCAGCATCACCCTTCCATCGTTTCACTGCCACCGCCGGGGATACGCTGCGCAAGGGACCGGCGCCATCCAGGTTCGCGGCGAGCACGTCGACGAGCCCTTCGCGCCACACTTGGTAGTTCGGATCGAACACGTCGAACGGCGCCACGGCGATGAGGTTCTTGTCCATCCCGGTTTTCGCCGTGCGGTTACCGCCGCGCGTCAGCACGAACGCCGCAACAACTGCGGCGAGCGCGGCGACACCAGCCACCACGTACTTGAAGCGCTGGCGCGCGCGCTCTCCGGTCACTGCGGAGTAGCGTGCGCCTAACGCGTCACGGAACGCGGCAGCAGTCTGAAAGCGATCGCTCGGCCTTTTCGCCAGCGCCTTTTCGAGCGCGGCCGCGAGCGGAGCTGGCACGTCGCCACGCAGCTCACGCGCGTTAGGTGGCGCCTTCGTGAGATGCTGCGTGATCACCGCCATCGGCGACGTGCCCACGAACGGCGGACTCCCAGTGAGCATCTCGAAGCCAACGATGGCGAGCGAGTACAGGTCGGAGCGGCCGTCGAGGACGCTCTCTCCCGTCGCTTGCTCCGGCGACATGTAGCCGGGCGTGCCTAGTGAAAAGCCGACCTCCGTGAGACGCGCTCCGCTTGCCTCGCTCTTTCCCTCGCTGGCAGCAACAGCTGCAATCCCGAAATCCGACAGCACGGCGTGACCGTCGGACAGCAGCACGTTTTCCGGCTTGATGTCGCGATGCACGACGCCGCGGTCGTGCGCATAACCCAGCGCGCTGGCCAATTCGGCGAGCATCGCGACGGTATCGTCAACAGACAGCTTACCTTCGCGGGAGAGGCGCACCCGCAATGATTCGCCCTCGACGAAGGGAGTGATGTAGTACAGCAGCCCGTCGCGCGCCCCGTTCGCCAGCACCGGAAGGATGTGCGGATGCTGCAGGCCGGCGGTGACCTCGAGCTCGCGCCTGAACCGCGCGGTCATGACGTCGCTCGTCAGCTCGGGCGGCAGAACCTTGATGACGACCGGGCGTTTGAGCCCGACCTCGGTCGCGAGGAAGACGCGACTCATTCCACCGCCACCGAGCTCGCGCTCGATTCGGTAGTCACTCCCGAGCGCGTCCTGGAGCCGCGTGACCATTTCGTTCACGCGTCGAAGCTCACGAGACGTGGGTACGTAGGCAAGGCGCTTAACGTCATCTGTCGAGCGATGCTCGGCAGCGGCCGGCCTGACCGTTCGCTTGCAACCTGGCGGAGGCGCGGGGGCATCTAAGGTGTACATTTTTCGCTCTCAGATCCCGCCTGCGGCACTCGTTCGTAGCGAAAGCCACCCCAGAAGGCCACACCATGAGTAATGCACTTCGTCTGCTCAGCCCCCGTCGGCTCTCCCGGCTCCTGCTCGCACTATTCGCCATCGCGCCGGGTTCGAGCGCGGCAGTCGCTCAGCAATCTGGAACGGCTAGCACGCAGACCGCTTCCCGCAAAGGCACGCCGTCGGCCCGACCTTCGGCTCCAACTCAGGTCGCGAGCGTCGAAGGACTGACAGAATATCGCCTCGACAATGGCCTTCGCGTTCTTCTTTTCCCGGATCAGTCGAAGCCGACACTTACGATCAACATCACGTATTTCGTCGGGTCGCGGCACGAGGGCTACGGCGAGACTGGAATGGCGCACCTTCTCGAGCATCTGCTCTTCAAAGGGACGCCCAAGCATCCGACGATCGACAAGGAATTCACCGAGCGCGGCGCGCGCTGGAACGGCACGACGTTCTTCGATCGCACGAACTACTACGAGCTGATTCCGGCCAACGAGACGTCGCTCGAGTGGGCGCTCGACCTCGAAGCGGATCGCATGGTGAACTCGTTCGTTGCGCGCAAAGACCTCGAGAGTGAAATGACGGTCGTGCGCAATGAATTCGAGTCAGGAGAGAACTCGCCCTCGGGCGTGCTCTTCGAACGCATGCTGGCAACGGCGTATCTCTGGCACAACTACGGCAACACGACGATCGGCGCGCGCTCTGACATCGAGAACGTCCCGATCGAGCGGCTGCAAGCGTTCTATCGCAAGTACTATCAGCCTGACAATGCGCTGCTGGTGATCGCGGGGAAGTTCGATCCGACCAAGACGCTAGCGGTCGTGCAGCGCAAGTTCGCGCCGATACCGCGGCCCGTTAGGCGGCTCGACCGCGGCAACATGCTCTTCACGACGTACACGCGCGAGCCGACGCAGGATGGAGAACGCACCGTCACGCTACGGCGCGTGGGCGATACCAAGTGGGTCGGCCTTCTTTACCACACACCGGCAGCGTCGCATCCCGATTATCCGGCGCTACAAATCCTGTCCAGTGTGCTCGCGACCGAGCCTACGGGGCGGCTCTACAAGGCACTCGTCGAACCCAAGCTCGCGGCGAACATCTTCGGCCTAACGTTGGAGACACGCGAGCCCGGTTTCTTCATCACATTCGCCGAACTGCGGGAAGAGCAGTCGATGGAAACGGCGCGCGATACAATGCTCGCGATCGTCGAGCAGCTTGCCGCGCATCCAATCACGGACGAAGAAGTGAATCGCGCCAAGGCTGAATTCGCCAAATCGTTCGATCTCACGCTGAACAATCCCGAGGCTGTTGGACTCCAGCTCACTGAGTTCGCCGCGGCTGGAGACTGGCGATTGATGTTCTATCTACGTGACAAAGTGGAAGCTGTCACGACCGCGGATGTGCAGCGCACAGCAGCCACGTACTTCAAGCCTGCGAATCGTACCGTCGGCGTGTTCATTCCGACCAAGACTCCCGATCGCGCCGAGATCGCGGAGGCACCGGATCCGCAAAGCCTTCTGCGGAACTATGCGGGGCGCAAAGAAGTCGCGGCGGGCGAAGCCTTCGACCCATCACCAAGCAATCTCGATGCGCGCACGAGTCGCAGTAACCTTCCTAACGGGTTCGAGCTGGCGCTGCTGCCCAAGAAGACACGCGGCAGTGCTGTTCATGTGCGTGTGACTCTACGCTTCGGCAACCTGGCGGCACTAACAGGGCGCGCGCAGTACACGGACCTCATGGGCGCTATGCTGATGCGCGGTACCAAGTCCAAGTCGCGACAACAGGTGAAGGACGAATTCGATCGCCTCAAGGCTCAGGTCTCGGTGAGCGGCGGCCTGAACACGCTGTCCGCGAGCGTGCAAACACTGCGACCAAACCTGCCCGCGACGCTCGCACTGCTTCGGGAAGTGTTGCGCGAACCTGCCTTCGATCCAAAGGAGTTCGAGCTACTCAGGCAGGAAGCGCTCGCTGGAATCGAGAGTCAGAAGTCAGAGCCGACGGCGCTCGCGCAACTCGCGCTGAGCCGTCACCTCAACCCGTACGAGAAGGGACATCCGAACTACGTCGAGACGATGGATGAGGCCATCGCTGGCCTCAAGGCCGTGAAGGTCGAGGATGTCGCGAAGCTCTACAGCGACTTCATGGGTGCGGACAAGGGAACGATGTCCGCCGTCGGCGATTTCGATCCTAACGAGTTGACGGCGTGGGCCAGCGCCACATTCGGCGATTGGAAGCTCCCGATTCAGTTCGAGCGCATCCCCGCCCAGTACCGCGATATTGCGCCGGCGCCGCAAAACATCGAGACGCCTGACAAGGCGAACGCCGTGCTCATCGCCGGCGTGAATATCGCCATGCGCAATTCAGATCCCGATTGGCCCGCGCTGCGCGTCGCCTCGTACATCTTCGGTGAGAGCGGCCTCGACGCGCGCATCGCCGATCGCATCCGGCAGAAGGAAGGGCTCAGCTACGGCGTGCAAGCCGGTGTGAACGCGGGATCCATCGATCGCGCGGGGCAGTTCTTCGCGTTTGCGATCTTCGCGCCCGAGAATGCCGAGCGCGTCGAGGCGGCGTTCAAGGATGAGTTGCAGAAAGCACTGAAGGATGGATTCACAGCCGACGAGCTTCAGAAAGCGAAGCAAGGCCTGTCTCGGCTAGCCGAGCAGATGCGGGCGCAAGATCCTGTCGTCGCCACCTCGCTAAACAACCAGCTGTTCCTCGATCGCACCTTCGCGTTCGACGCTGAGTTGGAGCGAAAGATCGCAGCGCTCACGGTCGCGGACATCAACGCCGCCTGGCGCAAATACATCGAGCCGGACAAGATCACGATCGTCAAGGCGGGCGATTTCGCCGGCGCAAAGACCAAGGCCGCGAAGAAAGTCGTTCCCTAACGGGTATCCGCGTAGGGCGAGTTTTGAAAGAGCAACTGCGGTTCGGACTTGGCTGATTGGGCGAATGACGCGGACTTACTGCTTTGTAACAACAGGCAGTATCAGCGTACTCCGCTCCGTCCGCAAAATCCGAACAGTAGTTGCTCTTACGGGGAACAAGAACCAAGTAGATGATAGACTGAGCGCACGGGGATACATGGCTAGCCTAACGAGGAAATAGATGGGCCTTGAGGCGACGTGTGTCATGCGACTCGGGCGACGCCGCGTGAACGGACGCGCGTTGCTCGAGACGGATCATCTCCTGCTGCGCCTGCCGGACGAGCGCGTGAAGATCGCATTCGGCGACATCGAGCGCTTGGAGGCGAAGGACGGCCGCCTCGCGATCACGCATCGCCAGGGGAACGTCACACTGTACCTGGGCGCTGCGGCGGCGAAGTGGATCGAGAAGATCAAGAACCCGCGCTCGCTCATGGACAAGCTGGGCGTGAAGCAGGGAATGAATGTCACTGTGGACGGCGTCGACGATGCTGCGTTTCTCGTCGAGCTGGCGGCGCGCACACAGCATGCCTCGCGGCCCGGTGGCGCGGTCGACATCGTCTTCTTCGGCACGGAGAATCCCGCGTCGCTCGTTAGGCTTGCCAACTTCAAGCGCATGCTCGCCGGCGATGGCGCGATCTGGGTCGTGCACCGCAAGGGGAAGGACGCGACGGTGAAGGACACCGACGTCTTCGCGGCGGCGAAGCAAGTCGGGCTGGTGGACAACAAGGTCGTCGCCTTCTCGGCGGCGCTTACGGCTGAGCGCCTGGTCATTCCGCTCAAAGATCGCGCAGCGCTGGAGGCTCGGCCCGCCAAGAAGCGATAAGCACGAGGCTGTCTCGCTGCGGCGCTGCTGTCTACACGCCGATTGTTGACCGGTGCGCGAATTGCGTCATGCTTTTGGCGTGAGCTGCGCTGCCTAACGCGCAGTCCGCTTCAAGTACCCGCCGGCTCCCCCAATCACTCCGAACTATAAGGAGGACCCATGATCCGACTCGACGTCGGATCTGTCGCGCTCGCATCCGCACTTATGGTGCTCGCGTGCTCAGACCCAGTAACGAATCTGCAGGGAGATCAGGCAAGTGAGTCCGTCCTGGCGGACCGATCCGGCAAGGACAATTCGGGCCGCGTAGAGGGTGAACGTAATGACAATGCTGACGCTAAGATCGAGCTGTATGACGATTGCGATCCGAGCGATCCAGGATGGGCACCCACCGGTGGTTGCACTCTGAAGGGTGGCAAGGTCAACCTGGCAGAGTTCAACGCGCTCCTCACATCGCCTCTTTCTCAATCTGTTGTCGGCCATCCGGCTTGGCGCTTTGAGCCGTCGTACCTGGTCGTCGCGCCTGGCAGGAAAGTTGAACTGGAGAACGAAGGTGGTCGCCTGCACACGTTCACGGAAGTTGCGAACTTCGGGGGCGGACGCATACCGCCGCTGAATCAAGGCCTAACGATAGCGCCTGAATGTGCGCTGGCGCAGGGCGCTGTCGATCCGAACGCGTTAGCGCCTGAAGAGGAGAAGGACATCGGGCCGCTGGCGATGGGGAATCACAGCTACCAGTGCTGCATCCATCCCTGGATGCGCGCCCTCATCAAGGTCGCCCCGGGCGGAAGCGGGCATTGAGCGAATGACTTCAGTGGGTTAGGGGCGCCGGCGAGGCATAGCTTTGGACCTGGGCGAACGCCTAACGCCGAGCCCCTAACCTCACTTGCTCGAGCGCCTATTTCGCCTGAGCGCGCACGACTTTCGGTCGCCGCGCGCGATTGGGCGAGGCGCCGACGATCGTGGCACCCACGATGAGAATGGGAGTGGCCGCGACGAACCAGATCGGATGCGGCATGCGCATCGTCATTAGGGCCGCCCACACGAGCACAACACCGCCGGCGACATAAGCCAGCGAGGTACCACGCGCTCCAATCAGGCGGGCGACCGAATAAGAGCCGGCGAGCGCGCCGACGGTCCAGGCGACGAGAATGGACGCCAGCGCACCGACTGGAATCATGTCCGCTCGCTCGCGCATCGACTGCGGATCGGTAAGCGCCATGCCGGACGGGAGCGGAAAGAGCACGCGTCCCACGGCTTCGATTGCAAAGATGATCGCCATGGCGGCGACGAGTCCTGCGACGATGGCGAGGATGCGACGGAGCATCAGACAGGGGATGGGGGAATAGGGGATAGAACTCGTTAGGTATTCCTATGCTCCTGGCGTCCGCGAATGTACGACTCGCGCACGAACGCGGCGAACTTCGCATCGAAGAAGGACGCGTCGCGCGCGCGAAACGAATGCGTGTAGGTCGCCGGTCCGTAGCGAATGACCTTGGTGAAGCGTGGATCGCTGATCTCGCGGGCCAGATTGAGGTGACCGTCGAGCCACGCGGTGCGCGGCATGACGGCGGCGAAGCGCATCCGGGTGAGAAAGACGATGCGCGTCTTCTGCGGAATCACTTGGACCGGCCCGCATGCTTCGATGAGGTCGCGCAGCCGATTGAAGGCGTCACGCACCACGCTCGCCTTCCCGCGAAAATGATCCTCCAGCTCCCAGCGACCACACGAGTGCGACATATGTCGTGTCACGAAGCGGGCACCGCACTTCGGGCATTGCCACAGATCAGGCAAACCGACGGAGCGCTGCGAACGTTTTGCCATGCTGCAACTTCGGAGACCCCCGGCGGGCGTGCCAGACGCTGCAGCGCCGTTCGTGAAACTGGTTCTGTCAGACGCACGTAACGGTGCAAGCAACCACTTGCTTTCATTAACCGACTCCAATACACTTCGCGCCCCTTGGGCCACCGGCCACTCATGCTGAATCATCGAGAACGAATCATCGAAGCCGCCGCGCGAGTGTACGCGAGCTCTGGCTTTCGCGGCACGACGACGCGCCGCATCGCCGAAGAAGCGGGTGTGAACGAAGTCACACTTTTCCGGCTCTTCGGCTCCAAAGCCGCGCTCATCGCTGAAGCGATGCGCATCCAAGAATTCATCGATCCACATCCGGGGCCGCCGGACCCATCGCTCACACCGCTGGAACAGCTCACCAAGTCCAACGCCGCGGTGATGGAGAACTTGTCCAAGCACCGCCATCTCATCCGTCAGGGAATGGCAGAGCAGATGGAGCACCCTGAGTTGTGCAACGAGCTATGCGGCGAGAAAAAGGTGGCGTTCGAACGCTTCGTCGCGTACGCACGCGACCTCGTCAAGCGTGAAGGCTCGGACCCTAACGTGGATGTGCGCACGTCGGCGTCGATGCTTTTCAGCGCGATTTTTCACGATGTGATGAGCCGCGAGATGGTGGCGGAGACATTCCCTCCGGCGCAACAAGCCGCGGCGCGATACGCCAAGGTCTTTCTGCGCAGTATCGGCGTTCCGTTCGAGGGGAAGGGAAAGAGCAGCACACCGCGGCGCAAACGCCGGCGTACGTCGCTGGCAGCCGCCTAACGAGCATCGCCTTAATCCGAGCGTTCCATTATGCGTAGACAACTGCAGTCCATCCTCGCCCTGTCTGTCGCCGTCGCGGCACCGTTCGCGGCGTCGGCGCAGCAGGCGCGATCTCTCACGCTGGAAGAGGCTTTGCGCCTCGCCGAAACACAGAGCGACGCGATCCGCATCGCCAGAGCTGGCGTCACGCGCGCTCGCGGCCAGGAGCTTCAGGCATTCGCCAGCTTCCTCCCGCAGCTGTCGGGATCGGTGCAGTACACCCGCACGCTCGCTTCGCAGTTCGAGGCGTTCAGCTCGGGCGGCTCACCACAGCCTCCGCCGGGAACGCCACCGGCACCTAACGACACGACGACGTTCTTCACGCCGTGCTCGCGGTACCTGGCGCCTGCCGGCTCGAGCGACGCCGAACGCATCCGCGCGTTGGAGCTGTCAGCCCGCTGCGCGGCGTCAGGCGGCGGCTTCGGTGGCATCGACTTCCAGAAAGTCGGCTTCGGCGCGAAGAACCAGTATCAGTTCGGCGTGCAAGGCTCGGTCGATCTCTTCACCGGTGGCCGCGCACAAGCGCAGAACCGCGCAGCCAACGCCGGCAAACGCTCGGCTGACATCGAGCTCACGGCACAGCGCGCGCAGCTCGCGCTCAACGTGACCGAAGCGTACTTCGACGCCGCGTTGGCCGATCGCCTCGTGGCGATTGCCGAGTCGTCCCTCGCGTGGACCGAGCGGGCGTTCACGCATACTTCGCTCGCGCGGCAAGTCGGCAACACATCCGAGTTCGATCTGCTGCGCGCTCAGGTCACCCGTGACAATCAGCGTCCCGCGCTGATTCAGCGTCGCTGGGAGCGCGAGCTTGCATATCTGCGACTCAAGCAGCTGCTCAACGTGCCTTACGAGGAGCCAGTGTCGCTCACGACACTGATCGGCGACGACGAACGCTCCATGGGCGCGGTGCGCGCCGTTGCCGCCGTCACGGGAGCCACGACGAGCGGGCCGCCGGACACGAGCAGCGCCAATCGCGCGCCCGTTAGGCAGTTGACGGAAGCGCTGCGCGCACAGGAAGCGCAGCTCGCCGTCACGCGCTCGCAGAAGTGGCCGACAGTTTCAGTCTCGACCCAATACGCCCGACTCAACTTTGCGGCCGGCGCACCGAAGTTCGACAATCTGCTCACCAACTGGAACGTGTCGGTCGGGGCATCGATGCCGCTCTTCACCGGCGGACGGATCAAGGGCGAGGAGATGGCCAGCCGCGCAGCCGTCGAAGAGAGCGCCGCCCGTCTCGAGCAGACACGCAAGCTCGCCAGCCTCGATACGCGGCAGAATCTCGCGCAGCTCGAGCAGTCGGAGGCGACGCTCGCCGCGAGCGCCGGGACGTCCGAGCAGGCTCTCAAAGCGTATCGCATCGCCGAGGTGCGCTTCAGCGAAGGAATCTCGACGCAGCTCGAGCTCTCTGAATCACGGCTGCTGCTCGAGCAAGCGCAGGCGAATCGCGCGCTCGCCGCGCGCAACGTGCAGGTAGCGCGCGTACGCCTGGCGTTGCTCCGCGATTTGCCGTTAGGCAGCGGCGCCGGAGTGTTCGGCTCCCCATCCCCAGCATCCGGTGGTGCGCCGGGAGGCGCGGGCGGATCGCTCGGACCGGGTGGTTCGGGCGGCCAGACGCGTCCAACGCGGCCACCGCAAACCGCAGCAACGTCCGTAGGCTCGGGCCAGTAACCACGACCGACTCACCACAATGACAAACCTAACGAGAACGCTACTCACCGCCGCCCTGCCATCCGCGCTACTAGCGCTCGCCGCCTGCGGAAAGAGCGCGGACGACGCACAAGCGGAGACGACGCCGGTCGCCGTGACGATCGGCCCAGAGGCAGTCACCGTTGTCGAACGCCAGCGCATCGCGACGGGTCCCGCGGTGTCCGGTACACTCGCCGCGGAGAAGGAGGCGAACATCCGCGCGGAAATGTCGGGCACCATCCTTTCGACGCATGCCGACGAGGGCAGTCGCGTCGCACCCGGGACGCTGCTCGCCCGGCTGGATGACCGCACGGTGCAGGATCAGTTCCTCTCCGCGCGCTCGGCGCACACGGTTGCCAAGAACGCGGCGGATCTCGCAGCGCGCGAGCTGGCGCGCTTCGAACGTCTTGCGACGGCCGGCGCGATTTCGCAGCGGGAGCTGGAACAGGCGCGCCAGAACAACGAAGCGGCCCAGGGCGTACTCGCCGATGCGAGGGCGCGCCTATCGCTTGCCCAGGACCAGCTCGACGACGCACGCGTCCGGTCGCCGATCGCGGGGATCGTCAGTGAGAAGAGTGTCTCTGCCGGAGATGTCGTTTCGCCCGGGGCTGCGCTGTTCAAGATCGTCGACCCACGCTCGATGCGATATGAAGCGAGCGTGCCGGCCAATCAGCTCACAATGATTCGAGTCGGGGCGCCGGTGTCCTTCGCGGCCTCAGGCTATCCCGGGCGCACGTTCGAGGGTCGCATCACGCGGGTGAACCCGACCGCAGATGCAACGACGGGGCAG
This sequence comes from Gemmatimonadaceae bacterium, assembly GCA_036003845.1. GTDB lineage: Bacteria > Gemmatimonadota > Gemmatimonadetes > Gemmatimonadales > Gemmatimonadaceae > DASYRX01. Next base: position 26,395 of record DASYRX010000129.1, read on the forward strand.
GTGCGCATCGTCGTATCAGTCAGCAATCCAGGCAGCACGCTCGTCGCGGGCCTGTTCGCTGACGGACGCGTGGCGGCGGAATCTCACGATGGCCTAACGGTGCCGTCGAACGCGGTGGATCAGCGCGCCGTGAAGCCGACCGTCGTCCGTCTCAAGGCCGGTCGCGCGGAAAGGGTAGAAGTGGAGCTGGGCATCAAGGACGAGGAGCGCGGCCGCGTGGAAATCACCAAGGGGGTTGTAGCCGGTGACACGCTGCTCGTTGGCGCGGCCGTCGGCATCAGCCCTGGAACGCCAGTGCGAGTCGGCGCTCCGACGGATCAAGCGGCAGTGATTAAATAGGCGACCTAACGACAAAGACCTAAGGATTATTTGCATGTTCATCTCCGATTTCGCCATCAAACGCCCCATCGTCACGGTCACGGCGATGCTGGCGCTCGTCATCTTCGGGCTGTTCGCGCTCTTCAGTCTCGATACAGACGAGTTCCCCGATATTCAGGAACCGATCGTCGTGACCTCGGTCGTCTACCCGGGCGCATCGCCTGACAACGTCGCGCGCGAGGTCATCGATCCGATCGAGGAGGCCATCTCGGGGATCTCCGGCGTGAAGGAGGTTCGCTCGACCGCTGCCGATGGCTACGCCGTCGTCACGACCGAGTTCGACTTCGCCAAGAAAATCAGCGACGCGATGCAGGAGGTGCGCGACAAGCTCTCCGAGATCCGTGGCGACCTCCCGCCGGAAATCGAAGAGCCAATCCTCTCCAAGTTTACGGAGACCGACTATCCGATTCTGTCCATCGCCTTTTCGTCGAGCGTTCTCACTTCGGCGGAGCTGACGCGGCTTATCGATCCCAAGGTGACACGCGAACTGCGTTCGATCTCCGGTGTTGCCAACGTGAGCCTATCGGGCGGCATCGAACGCGAGCTGACCGTCGAGCTGAACCCCGAGGCGCTGCAGGCCGCCAAAGTGAGTGTGGGCGAGGTCGTGCAGGCGCTGCAAGGACAGAACCTCGCCGCCCCCGTTGGCCGCGTGAATGGTGCATTGGATGAACGCACGATTCGACTGCGCGGAAAGCTGCTCAGTCCCGACGAATTCACGCAGCTCGTCGTTTCGGAACGCAACGGCCGTATCGTTAGGCTCGGCCAAATCGCCACGGTGAAGGACGGGACCGAAGAGGCCCGCACAATGGCTCTTTTCGATGGCCGCGAAGCCGTCGGCGTCGACGTGCGCAAGTCCAAGGGCTACAGCACCACTGCAGTGGCAGAGGGCATCCACGCGCGGCTCGACGCTGTGCGGCCCACGCTGCCGGCGACTGTGAAGATGGACATCGTGCAGGATGCCGGTCTCCGAGTGTCGCACTCGGTGAGCGACGTGCAGAAGACGCTGTTCGAGGGGGCAATGCTCACCGTCCTTGTCGTCTTCCTCTTCCTCAATTCGTGGCGCTCGACTGTCATCACCGGTCTCGCACTCCCGGTATCGGTGCTGGCGTCATTCATCGCCGTCAAATGGTTCGGCTTCACGCTGAACACGATGTCGCTCATGGGCCTTTCGCTCGCGATCGGCATCTTGATCGACGACGCCATCGTGGTGCGAGAGAATATCGTTAGGCATATCGAGCGCGGGAAGGATCACTTCACCGCGTCGCGCGAAGGCACCGACGAAATCGGATTGGCCGTTACGGCGACAACGTTGTCCATCGTGGCCGTGTTCGTTCCAATTGCGTTCATCAAGGGCGTCGGCGGCCAGTGGTTCAAACCGTTCGCCCTAACGATTGCCTGCTCGGTGCTCGTATCGCTCTTTGTATCGTTCTCGCTCGACCCGATGCTGTCGGCGTACTGGGCCGATCCGCAAGTCGAAGCGCACGAGCGTCGCAACCCAATCGCGCGCGCGCTTGACAAGTTCAACGCGTGGTTCAACCGGCAAGCCGAGAACTACAAGAAGGTGATCGGCTGGGCGCTGGATCACCGTTGGGCCATGGTTGGTCTCGCGCTGCTGACATTCGTGGGCGCGCTCGCGCTGCAGGCAACGTTCGGCGGCGGCGGATTCATCCCTGATTCCGACAACTCAGAAATCTTCATTCGCGTCGAGACACCACCGGGCTCGAATCTCGAATACACGCGTCTCAAGTCGGAAGAAGCGGCGCGAATGGCACGAACCCACAAGGACCTCGTGCGCTACACGTACACGACGATCGGCGGGCGTGGCGGCCAGGTCGATGAGGCAAACATCTACGTCAAGATGGTGCCCAAAGCCACGCGCGACACATTGGCGATCGCCTTCGCGGCGACCATGCGCAAGGAAGTAGCGACGATCGGCGGCGCAACCGTGGCGGTCTTCGCAAACGGCTTCGGCGGTGCACTCAAGACGATTCAGCTACAAGTGCGCGGTGACGATCCCACGACTCTGGCGCGCATCGCCGATACGGTCGCATCGATCGTGCGGCACACGCCGGGCGCCGTCGACGTCGGCTTGTCGACAAAAGGTCAGCGTCCGGAGCTCAACGTCGAGATCGATCGTCCGCTCGCCGGCTCGTTAGGTGTCACCGTGGGGCAGGTCGCACAGTCGCTATATCCGGCCTTCGCGGGGCTCGATGTCGGAGACTGGGTCGATCCGCAGGGTGAGACGCGCGACGTCATGGTGCGACTGAGCCCAGAAGCGCGGCGTCGTGCGACGGACTTGCAGCAGTTGCCTCTTTCCATTGCCGGGCCCAATGGCCCGACGATGATGCCGCTCGGCCAGATCGCGCGCGTCAGCCAAAGCATCGGCCCCGCCGCGATCGAACACCTCGACCGCGATCCGGTCGTCTCCGTACAGGCCAATACACAGGGCCGCTCATTGAACGAAGTACTGGCGGACATCAGAAAGGAAACCGCCAGCCTGCAGCTACCGCCGGGCTATCGCATCTCGGAGGGCGGTGAAGCGCAGGATCAGGCGGAGGTCTTCGGCCAGATCTTCATCGCGTTAGGTTCCGCGGTACTGCTGATGTACTTGATCCTGGTCATGCAGTTCGGATCCTTCCTGGACCCGATCGCGATTCTCATGTCGCTGCCGCTGTCCCTGATCGGCGTCGTACTGGCGCTGCTCATCACGGGCGACACGCTCAACATCATGAGCATGATCGGGGTCATCCTCTTGTTCGGCATAGTGGCGAAGAACGCCATCTTGCTGATCGATTTCGCCAAATGGGCGCGCGAGAAGGACGGGCTCCCATTGCGCGAAGCGCTGATCGAGGCTGGCGCGATAAGATTGCGTCCCATTCTGATGACGACGTGCGCACTGATCGCGGGCATGATGCCAATCGCGTTAGGCCTCGGCGAGGGCGCGGATTTCCGCGCTCCGTTGGGCCGAGCTGTCATCGGCGGTGTCATCACGTCCACGATCCTCACGCTCGTCGTGATCCCGACGTTCTACGAGATCCTCGACGAATGGCGTCAGGCGATTTCGCGCCGCTTCGGCGTGAAGGTCGCTCAGAACACGGGCGAGCACCGAATTCCGGCCGGGATGCAGCCGGAAGTGGGGGACTAG
>DASYRX010000130.1:0-4369 GCA_036003845.1 Gemmatimonadaceae bacterium
CTTCGTTACGCTGAACGACAAAACAGGCAAGGTGGAGCGCGTCGGTGGTGTGAAGTGGGTGATCAAAGACGGAATCATCTACGACGCGCGTAAGCTGCTCGACGATGTGGCGAAGATGGTCGAGAAGCAGAAGAAGGAGCGCGGGATTCAAAAACTACCAGTGCCAGTGATTTCGGAAATGAAATAGGTCTGAGGTCTGAGCTCTGAGATTGGGTCAGGACGAACGCTCTTGCTCAGACCTCAGACCTAGTCAGAGTTGACACCAGCGCTGCTGCCAGCGAGCTTCCCCGTAGACTCTAAGGGGAACGCCAGGCCGTGGCCGAACCGCTCGACCTCCTCAAAGGCACACTCGATCTACTGGTTCTGCGCACTCTCGCGTGGGGACCGGCGCACGGTTATGCCGTCTCGCGCTGGATTGCGGAGCGCACACGCGACGTCCTCACGGTTGAAGAAGCCGCGCTCTATCAGGCGCTGCACCGTCTCGAACGGCGCGGGCTCATCGAATCGGAGTGGGGCGTCTCGGAGAACAACCGGCGGGCTAAGTACTACAACCTAACGAACGCCGGCCGTCGTGAGTTGCGCGCCGAATCGCAGGCGTGGAGGCAGTACGCCGCGGCGGTCTTTCGCGTTCTCGACTTCGCGGGTTAGGTCATGGAACGGCACCCTTCAAAACATCGCTCTGTTCAGATCCCGCTGACGACGCGCGCTCGGGTGGCGCGCGACGTCGACGAGGAGCTCAGCGCGCACTTCACGATGCGCATCGAGGAGCTGGTGCGCGGCGGCATGTCGCGGGAGGAAGCGGAACGGAAAGCGCGCGTGCACTTTGGCGACGTAGACGCCGCCCGTCAGGCACTCATCGACGAAGACATGCGGCGCGTCACACGCGCGCGGCAAAGGCTCGGCTTCGAATCCTGGAGACAGGATATCCGGTATGCGTGGCGCCAGCTTGTCACACAGCGCGTCTTCACAGTCGTCGCGCTTCTCACCCTCGCGTTAGGGACAGGCGTCACGATGTCAATCTACAGCATCGTGGACGGGGTGCTTCTGCGACCGCTGTCGTTCCGGGAGCCGGATAGGCTCGTTAGGCTCTATTCCATCGTCCGCACGAGGCGAAGTTCGTTCTCCGTGCCGGATTTTATGGACTACCGCAAAGACAGCAAGACATTGAGTGAGATCGCGGCCTATTACGACGGGACGACCAACTACGTCCACGCCGGCGATCCCGTACGTCTTAACGCCGTACGTGCGAGCGACAACTTCTTCAAGCTCCTCGAAGTGCCGGCGCTGATCGGGCGCACTTTCGTACAGGGCGAAGATCGAGAATCGGCACCCCGCGTCGCTGTGCTCAGCGAGACGATCTGGCGCAATCGCTTTGCGGGCGATTCGACCGTGCTTGGTCGCACGCTCGTACTCGATGGACAACAGACGCAGGTGATCGGCGTCGTCGCGTCGCAGCACACGTATCCGCTCGGCTCCGACATGTGGCTCACGACACGCTTCTCGCAAGACGAGCAGAATCCCAATCAGCGAGGTGCGCGCTGGATTCGAGTGCTTGGGCGCGTGGCGCCAAGTCAACGGGCGGAAGCGGTACAGACGGAGCTTACAGGCATCGCCAATCGTCTGGCGCAGCTCGACTCAGCGCACAATCGCAAGGTTGGCGTTGCGGTGATCTCGCTGCACGAATCAATGGTGGGGCCGCTGCAGAAACCGCTTTTTACGCTTCTTGCCGCGGTGGGATTCGTCCTACTTATCGCGACTGTCAACGTCGCGAACCTTTCGCTCGCGCGAACCACTACACGCGAGAGTGAGCTGGCTGTGCGCGCGGCGTTAGGCGCCGGGCAGGGCCGGCTGATGCGTCAATTGGTGACTGAGTCCACGATGCTGGCCATCGCTGGCACGATCTTAGGGCTTCTTGTTGCACGTGTGAGCCTCGGCGCACTCGTGGCGATGGCGCCGACGGACCTGCCGCGTCTCGACGCAGTGAGAGTCGACGGGCGCGTGTACGCTTTCGCGGTCGTGCTGGCAGCACTCGGCGGGCTCGCGATCGGTCTCGTCCCAGCGTTACACGTCGGCGCGGTCAACGTCGCCCAACGGCTGCGCGAAGGCGCACGCAGCGTGGTTCGCGGAGCCGTCCAGCGGCGTCGTCAGGCACTCGTCGTCGGAGAGGTTGCGCTGGCTGTGATTCTACTGACGGGCGCCGGCCTCATGGTCCGCACGTTAGGCGCTCTCCGCCGCGTCGACCCCGGCTTCGACGCGAGCAACGTGTACATGTTTACGGCGACGCTGCCCGCGGCCTCCTACCCAACGCTGGCGCAGCAGCATCAGTTCGCGCTGACCACTAGCGAGCGGCTGCGCGCGATCGCGGGAGTTACCGACGTTGGCATGTCGTTTGGTTTGCCGCTCACCGAGACACGCTTTTCACTGACATTCACGGTACGCGGTCAGCCGGAACCGGCGGTCGGCGCCGACATGTCCGCGCAGATCCGAATTGCCACGCCCGAATACTTCAGCGTCCTCAAGATGCCACTCAAGCGCGGTCGTCTCTACGATCACACGGACATCGCGACATCGCCGCAGGTCATCGTTGTAAGCGAAGAACTTGCGCGGCGATACTTCCCTAACGGCGATGCCCTCGGCAAGCACCTAACCACTGGGTGGGGCCGCGACAGCCTGAAGCTTGGAGGTACAGTCATAGGGATTGTGGGTGACGTACACAGCGAGGCGCTCAACGAGCTGGCGGAACCGTTCCTCTACATACCGGAAGCGCAGTGGCCGTTCGACGAGCCGACGTTCGTCATTCGCACTGCGAGTGCCTCCACGAACGTCGCGAGCGCTGTGCGGGGCGCCATCAAAACGATCGATCCCTCGCTACCAGTGTTCGATTCGCAGCCGTTATCAGCCGTCGTCGCAGCGTCTGTGAGTCAACAGCGTTTTCTCGTGCGGCTGCTCTCGTTGTTCTCGATTCTCGCCGTGTTGCTGTCTGCGATCGGGATCTACGGCGTTGTCGCGTACGGCGTGGAGCAGCGACGGCGGGAGCTCGGTGTGCGGTTGGCACTCGGCGCCTCGCGCGATCGCGTGCTTGGCCTCGTGTTGCGCGAGGGGATGCGCCTGGCGGTCCTGGGTGGCATCATCGGCGTGTTAGGCGCGATCGGCCTAACGCGGCTGGTGGAGCGCTTGTTGTTCGGGGTGAAGCCAGTGGACCCGTGGACGCTGAGCGTTGTAACCATCGCGCTGCTCGCCGTCGCGGGTATCGCGAGTCTCGCGCCCGCAATTAAGGCAGCGAGGCTGCACCCGACATCGGCGCTTCGAGATTGAAGCACCGAAACTGCTGCTGTCAGCCGATAGCCGACAGCAGCTGACAGCTAGGTGCTTTGCTGGGCGCGAAATGCAAAGGCTGCCACTGCTCCGCCTGCGAAGGGGCCCACAATGTAGAGCCACGTGTGGCCTAACGCGCCGGCGCCGAGCATGGTTTGAGTGATGTTTGGCCCCAGGCCAACAGCCGGATTGAACGCGCCGCCGGAAATGCCGCCACCGGCGAAAGCGCCGACCATGACGGTAAAGCCGATCGCCAAACCAAAATAGGAGTTCCCAGCCGTTTTGCTCGCCGTCGCCACGTTCAGCACGACGAGCGCGAGCGCAAACGTAAAGAGCACTTCGATCAGCAAGCTGGCAGTCGGCGATGCGTCGACAGCGGGCGCCGGCCCAAAGGGCATTCCGGTGATGACGTACACGACGAAGCCGGCCGCGATCGCGCCTAACAGCTGACTCACGACGTATGGCGCGAACTCCTTCCAGGGCAACGCGCCACGGATGCAGCAGGCGAGTGAGACGGCCGGGTTGTAGTGCCCACCCGAGACGTGGCCGCCCATGTACACCATGATCATGAGCGCCGAGCCAATTGCGATTGGAGCATAGGGCGAGGCGTTGACTGACGTTAGGCCGACGGTTAGGACGAGAAAGAACGTCCCAATGAACTCCGTGAGATAGGCGCGCATATCAGGTCAAAGGTCAGAGGTCAAAGGTCAAGCGACTCAGCGGCGCAAAACGTACTCGGGGCTAGGGGATACGGGATAGGGGTTAGAAACTCTCGTCTAGTTGTGTCTGCCGTTCACGCGCGGCATTGTCTCGCCGCCCTCGCTCCGGAGATCATGGTGTACCGATTGCGTCTGCTTGGCATTGCGCTCATCGCGCTGAGTGCGAGCACCTGCACATTCTCGTCGAACGGAACCCAGTCGCCGCTGACATCGGTCATCAACGACGCGTGGGAGTTTGAAAAGCGCGAGAACCCGCTCTTCGCGACCACGACGGACGATCACCGCTACGACGCGGAGCTGCCGAGCATGACGCCGACGAATCTCGCAAGGCGCGA
>DASYRX010000131.1:0-44894 GCA_036003845.1 Gemmatimonadaceae bacterium
AGCTGCGAACGGGTCGGATCGACCGGGTTCGGGATACCCGCAGGCGCACCCGCAAAGTATGCCGCTGCTCCTGCGATGGCTGCGTCCACCGAAGCAACACCGGACGCTCCACCGCCCGTGTTGAGCACCGCAGCGATGTACTGCTTCGCCAGGATGATGTACGCATTGCCACCAGCCGACGAGGTCCCCAGGATGGTCAGATACGAGGCGCCCGAGTTGAAGAACGTCGTCGTCGTTAGGAACGGCGTGTTGTCACCAGCCGCGTCCCAGAGCTCGGGGTGGTTCTTCCAGAAGCCCAGCGTCGCCGTGCAGAACGACGGTGGCGGCGGCGTGAAGGTGTTGGTAAACGTGAACACGATGCCCCAGTCGTGCGAGAGACGGGCCTGCGCGTTAGGCGCATTGATGACCGGCTGATACGTCAGCGCCGGATTGCCGGCGTTGGACTCGACGATGATCGAGCTGATGGCCCAGTTGGCAGGAACGGTTTCCGTCACCGAAACTGTGTGGAAGAACTGCTGTCCCGGCGACACAGGGAAATTGGCAACTTGAACGCAGGTGCCGAGCGCAACGCTGACGTTCGTCGCCGCGCCACCATCGATCGAAACTGCATAATCAAAATTCGTCGCGGGGCCAGTCCCGTCCTTACAAACCCATCCTTCGCCTTGGAGTGTCTGGTCCAGCGGCGGCTTACCGGTAACGGCCAACAGCGGCCTGTCACTAATCGGTCTCACGACGCTTGTTGGTGAATCTGTACAAGCCACCGCGAGCAACGCGATGAGCCCAATACTTGTGTGGCGATTGCACAGCAAATCGGTGCGTCTCATTGTGGGTTTCCCCTCCCAAATTGTAACAGAAGTAGGTGAGCCTCCCGCTTCGGCAGCTTGGCGATCTCAGGTAGGAAAGAGTTGAGACCTCAAGCTTTGCGTGACCGTTCTCGCGACCGGGACGCCTTTTCGGTGGGTAGATCAGCCGGTGAGTGTCCGCGCGGCGTGCATCAGAAGTGCCAAATCATCACGCATAGACATGCGCACGCTTTGTCTTCCGATCTTTAGATCGGCGTGAAGATTGGGGCCGAATGTCGGACCCTCTTGAGCCTGGCACGTCGCGCCTAGCGCCGCTGTTGAAGTGGGGTGCCGTGCTCATCGTGCTGATGGGGATCCTGCTGGCTCCCCACCCGGCGACAATCACGGCTGTCTCATGGCGGCTCTTCGCCATCTTCGCCGCCACGATCGTTGGCCTCATCGTTAGGCCGATCGCGTCCGGTGCAGTCGTCCTCCTCGGTGTCGTCGCCGTCGCGCTCACCGGCACCCTCCCTCCCGCTGAAGCGCTACGCGGCTACGCCGACCCGATCGTCTGGCTCGTCCTCTGCGCCTTCTTCATGTCGCGCGCGGTGCTCAAGACGGGACTCGGCCGTCGCATCGCGTACCTCTTCATCCGCGCGTTAGGCAAGCGCTCTATCGGGCTTGCCTATGCTCTCGTGTCCACCGATACGCTGCTCGCGTCCATCATCCCGTCCAACGCGGCGCGCGCCGGCGGCGTCGTCTTTCCAGTCGCTCGTAGTCTCGCCGAGGCGTACGACTCGACGCCCGGCCCTACGGCGAGGCGGCTTGGCGCCTACTTGATGGTCGCTGTCTATCAGTGCGACGTGATTGCCTGCTCAATGTGGATCACCGGACAGGCGTCCAACGTGCTCATCGCTCGCTTCGCGCAAGAGACGAGCGGTATCGAGATCACCTATCTCAAATGGATCCTGGGCGCCGTGGTTCCCGGCGTTGTCGCGCTGCTGATCGTGCCGTGGCTCCTCTTCCGAATCTTCCCGCCCGAGATCACCCACACGCCGCACGCGACAGAATTGGCGCGCGCGGAGTTGGCCAAGATGGGACCGATGTCGCGCCACGAAAGCCTAACGCTTGTGGTCTTCCTGCTCGTCGCGCTCATGTGGGCCACCACGGCGTGGCACGGTATCAATTCAGCGCTGGTCGCGCTCGTCGGCTTCAGTGCCCTGCTCCTGCTGCAGGTTCTCGACTGGGACGACGTCCTGAGCGAGCGCAACGCGTGGGACGTTTACATATGGTACGGCGGGCTGGTGCGCATGGCAGAAGCGTTGAGCGAGACGGGCGTCACGAAGGCGTTTGCCGAAGCGACCGCCGGATTCACAGCGGGTTGGGCGTGGCCGGCAGCCCTCGCCACGCTTTTGCTTGTCTATTTCTACGCGCACTACGGCTTTGCCAGCATCACCGCGCACGCAACTGCGATGTTCGTCCCGTTTCTCGTCGTCATTATGGGCGCCGGAGCACCGCCGCACTTGGCCGTGCTCTTGTTGGCGTATTTTTCGAACCTCTGCGCGGCGCTCACACATTACGGCACTACGCCGGCGCCGATCTATTTCGGCGCTCGCTACACGACCCAGCGCGCGTGGTGGAAACTCGGCTTTGTCGTTTCGTTAGTGACGATAGCGATCTACAGCACGCTCGGCGTTGCGTGGTGGAAACTGCTCGGCTGGTGGTAAGCAGTAGCAGTCACAAGGAGCTGCGATGACGATAACAAGGATTCGGACGGCCAGAACGGGACAAGCGGTGCCGCAGGCGCCGCTTCAAATAGATCGTCTAGAGACACCGGCTCCGCTGGTGGATTTAGACCGCCTCGCGCAGAATCTCGAGCGCATGGCGGCGTACGCCGCGTTGCACGGTCTGGCTTTGCGACCGCACGTCAAGACGCACAAGTCGCCGCGCATCGCGGCAGAGCAGATGCGACTTGGCGCGGTCGGCCTAACGTGCGCTACACCGCGCGAGGCCGAGGTGATGAGCGATGTTTCGCGTGACGTCCTTGTGGCGTATCCGATCGTTGGAGTGCCGAAGCTGGCCCGGCTCGTTTCGCTGCCGGCGAATGTGCGGTTGACTGTCGCAGTGGATTCGGAGACGGCCGTGGAGCAATTGGCCGAAGCGGCGCGCGAAGGCGGACGCGAGGTCGACGTCTACGTCGAGCTGGACCTCGGCATGCATCGTGTAGGCGTGCCTAACGTGGATCAGGCGATCGCGCTGGCGCGTCAGGTGCTCAGACATCCGCGTTTGCGGTACGCCGGCATCACCTTCTATCCGGGACACATCCGCGGTCATGTGGACGAGCAGCACGCGGATCTGCAGCGGCTCGCGAACGATATCTCGGCTGCGATCAAGATGATGGACCGCGCCGGCGTGCGGCCGGCGGCGGTGAGCGGCGGATCGACGCCCGCCGCGTGGCGCATGCACGAGATCGAGGGGCTGACCGAGGTGCGGCCGGGGACCTACGTGTACAATGATCGCGGCACCGCCGCGCTCGGCGCGTGCACCTGGGACGACTGCGCCTTCACGGTGCTGGCGACGGTGGTGAGCACCGCCGTCGCTGGTCAGGCCGTCGTGGACGCTGGCAGCAAGGCGTTAGGCAGGGAGCCGATGCGCGGCGTCGAGGGCGAGGGCTTCGGCGCGTTGCTCGATCGCCCGGACGTCACCGTTCAGCGCATGAGCGAGGAGCACGGCATCATCGACCTCAAGCGCACCGATTGGCGTCCTGAGGTCGGTGAGCAGGTGCGCATCGTCCCCAATCATGTGTGCGTCGTCGTGCACCTCAACGATGTGATGTACGGGGTGCGCGGTGATGTCGTCGAGGCTACCTGGCCGGTCGCGGCGCGCGGACGCGCGGAGTTCAGCCCGATCGCCGGCGCCTAACGGCGTTCCTTGATCTGATTGGAATTCCCGCTCACCGTGCTGCGCGGGTAGACGCCGACGTATCCCAGCGAGCGGGAGACACCTTCGCCTGCCGCGATGAGGATCTTGCCAAGCTCCGGAAAGCGTGCGCGCGTGACCCGAGAGCGCGGGCCACCAAGCGTGAGCGCTCCCTCCAGCTCCTCGCGATGGTTAAAAAGCGGAACCGCCACACCCCACACATCATCCATGAATTCGCCGCGGACTGTTGCATAACCGCGCTCGCGGATCTGGTTGAACTCGCGCCTCAGCGCAGGCATGGTCGCAATGGTCGTCGGCGTGTAGCGCTTCAGTGATTTCTTCAAGAGCTTCGCCTGGTCTTCGTCCGGACGCCAGGCGAGGAGCGCCTTGCCGCCGGCCGACGCATGCAACGGCCAGTACCGGCCGAGGACGCCCTTCGCCACCACGCGCTGCGTGCTTTCGGAATGCAGAACGGCGGTCCCTTCGCCATCCACCAGTAGCAAGAGCGTGGCGGTTTCACCTGTTCGCTGACTTAGGCGGCGCAGCACCGGCTGCGCGATTCGTTGCAGCGACGTTGAACTCTGTGCCAACTCGCCTAACGCCGCCAGCCGGATGCCTACGCGATAGAGACCGGTTTCCTCGTCGCGATCGAGAAACCCAGCCCGCTCGATCTGCGCCATGACTCGGTATGTGGTGCTGCGAGGCCGGCGCAACCGCGCCGCAGCGTCGAGAACTGACAATTCGGGCTGCTCTGGGGAGAACAGCGATAGGACATCAGCGAGCTGTTTGAGCACAACGCTACCTTCGAAAAGGGAACCGGGGTGATGTCCGTTTATCGTTAGGTGCCATGTGGAAGGCTGTCAATGCGTGCCGGCCGATGCGCGCTCCGAAATGCAGCGATCGAGCCGGAATCGATCAAGACCCAACGGTGCGATGATCTCCGGAACGCGCTTTGTCGCGATCAATTCCGCCATCGCTGTGCCGCTGATTGGAATCGCCTTGAAACCCCACGTGCCCCAGCCGGTTGACAGGTAGAATCCCTCGATCGGAGTCGTCCCCAGCAGAGGTGAGTAGTCCGGCGTCATGTCGCACAGGCCTGTCCACTGCCGGAGCAGGCGCAGCTTCGCCATGAACGGAAACAGATCGATCGCCCGGGCCGCCGCGGACGAAACGAAGGGAAAGGTTGAGCGCGTCGAATAACTCGTGTACGGGTCGATCTCCGCTCCCACTAACATCTCGCCGCGCGCGCTCTGTGAGATATAGATGTGCAGGTCGGCCGAAGCGACGACCCTGTCGAGCACCGGTTTGTAGGACTGCGTGACAAAGGCCTGAAGGGGATGAGTCACGATCGGAATCCGCAGCTTGACCATGTCGGTGATCTGCGTGACATAGCCTCCGACAGCGCTGACAACTGCAGCAGCGCTGATGGATCCCTTCGGTGTTTGCACACCGGTGCAGCGACCGTTCTCCATCGTCATTCCAGTCACCGGGACCCCTTGGTGCACGTGAACACCCAGTCGTGTCGCCGCTGCCGCATACGCCCATACCACGGCATCATGTCGGATGATCCCGCCGGGCGGGTGATACGCTGCTCCCCAAATGGGGCGGCGACCGCCGCACGTCATGTCCAGTTGCGGGCAGACCTTCTTCACTTCATCTGCCGTTAGGTACTCTGTGTTGACGCCGTACACCTGGTTCTGCAGCGCGCGCTCTCGCTGGTTCGTCGCCTGCACCTCGGAGTGCGCCATCCACAACAGTCCTCTCTCCGATCGCAGCGTATGGTAGTCCAGCTCCTCTGACAGTGTGCGGTAGAGATCGAAGCTCGCTTTGAAAAACTTGATGGTCTCCGGTGTTTTGTAGTTGGCGCGAAGCACTGTCGTGTTACGTCCCGTTCCGCCGGAACCGATGTACGATCGCTCGAGCACCGCCACGTTTCGTATGCCGTGCTGCTTGGCGAGGTAGTACGCTGTTGCCAGCCCGTGCCCACCACCACCGATGATGATCACATCGTAACGCGCCGCGACGGGCTGTTCGCGTAGATGAACGGTGCGCGAGAGGAGTCCCGGCATCTCAGAGTGCCTCAGCCCTGCGCCGGAGGCACGGCGCGAATGGAAGACGCGGGCATCCTCGCGTCTCCCGCAAGCGGGATCTCGCTCAGTGGTATGCTCGTTAGGCTTCCGCACACGTCGCGCAGGCGGGCCGCGACGTGGTGCCGCAACGTCACGGGCACCAGCACGTGGACCTCTCCTTCGAGGAGCAAGATCTTTGCTGCCCCACCGGCAAGCGCGCCTTGCATCCACGCCGGGCGCGTCGCCGGAAACGGAAGCGCTGAGAGCTGCGCCAAAACGGACAGGGCCTCGTCGCCGCGAAAAGTGAACGTCGTCCAACCGTCACTTTGATCGAGCACGAGCGCCAACGGTTCCGTACGAGCACAGTACTCCGTCGCACATCGCTCCGTGTCCGCGAGCAGCTCCGGCGGCGCGATGAGCCACAGCTCGTCAGGCGCAACTCGGCAGGCATACGCGTTAGGCGGCGCCGGAAGGGCATCGAGCGTCGCGGCGCTCGCGTAGCAGGCGATGACCGCCGCGTGGGTCCGTTCAATGCTAAGCACGGAGCCGCTCTCCTTTTGGATCGTAGAACGGGCCCTTCGTCACCTCGCCTTCGCAGTCTCCCACCGTGTCGCGAGCGCTGACGCTCGTGGGCAGCGCTCCCGTGGGATGTCGGATCCACCCGAGCGCGATACCACAGCCTAACGTCGGCGAAAAGCGCGACGAGGTCACGTTGCCGACATGGATTCCACCGGCGAAGAGTTGCGCTCCCTCCTCGGGCGCCCGCGGTCCTGCGAACGTCATCGGCACAAGCGATCGCTCGCGCGGAAGCGACGCGAGCCGCTGAAGAGCGGTACGACCCACGAATTCGGGCTTGTCCATCTTCACCGCGAAATCGAGCCCGACTTTCGCTGGCGTCGTGTCGAAGTCGGTGTCTTGTCCGATCAGAATGTGTCCCTTCTCGAGACGCAGGAGCTTGAGCGCATCGAGCCCATGCGGCCGGATGTCGAATGCGCGCCCTGCTTCGAGAAGCGCATCCCACAGCATCTCCGATTGCCGGCTGGCGTGATGCAATTCGTAGCTCAGCTCCCCCACGAAACCAACACGCAGCGTTAGGCACTCCACCCCGCTCACGCAAATCTCGCGCAGGCCGCCGTACGGTACCGCCTCAGCATCGAGGGAGTCCTGCGTCAGGCGAGCGAGCAGTTCTCGCGCCCGCGGTCCGGCGACGTTGATCGCACTGCGCGCCGCGGTCACGTTCGCAATGTGCACCCGCAGCTTCCACTCATCGGCCCACTCGCGCAGCCACGACTCGGCGGCGTCGCCTCCGCTCGATGTAAAGGTGACGTAGAACGAGCCGTCGCCGAGCTTGCAGACCATGCCGTCATCGAACAAATAGCCTGCCTCGTTCAGCAGCAGCGTGTACCGGCTGCGCCACGGCTTGATGTCGTTCACACGGCAGGGATAGATCCGCTCGAGGAGGAGCGCCGCGTCTGGGCCGGCGACGCGGTACTTCCCAAGTGTCGAGATGTCCATCACGCTCACGTTCTTGCGCACCGCCCAGTATTCCTGTTCGACGTCGCCGTAGTTGGAGGGACGCTTCCATGCGCCGGCCCAATCCATCTCGGCGCCGCGTGCGATGTGCCGGTTATGCAACACGGTGTGATACTCCACGGGCACACGCGCTCCGGCTGCGAGATCTTCCAGACGCAGCGGGCGCGCAGGAGGCCGCGCGGTCGTGGGCTGCCCGACCCATGATCCGGGCGAGCGCTGGCGAACGAAGGCCTTGAGATGCGCATGGCACAGCGCGCCCTGGCACGAGCCCATCGTCACCGTGGAGTAGCGCTTCAATAACTCCGTCGAACGGTACCCCTCGTCCCAGGCGTGCTCAAACTCTTTCACGGCGACGTCCTCGCAGAGACAGACAAATCCCTCTGCGCCGGATGGCTCGGAGAGGAACGCGCCCGTTGGTTCGGCCGCTTCGGGCGCATGGTCGGGGTCCGCTGTACGCCGTCCGCTCTCTTCTGCCTCCGCGGCACTGCAGCCCGCGAGCACGACGTCACCGGCTCCACAGACAGGCTCGAGCACCGCATGACGTAGCAAGCTGTCGCGCGGCTCGTAGCCTAACGAGAGAACGAGCGTATCGCAGGGTAAGGTGCGGCGGCTTCCGCCGGTCTCGATCAGCACGGCGCGTAAGGCGCCACTACCTAACGCTTCGACGACGGTTCCATCGACGATGACGTCCACGCCTGGCGCCACGCCCTCGGCGAGTGCGCGTGGGACCAGCGCCGCGACGACCTTGCAGGCACGCTGCCGGCTGGCGTGCTGACGTAGCAGCTCGAGGTGCTCCAGGCCCTCGGCTGTGTTGGCCACCACGACGATGGCACGTCCCGGCGTGAGACCATGAACGCCGACGAGTCGCGACACTCCGCGACCGAGCCACACACCCGGGAGGTCGTTGCCTGGAAAGACCGCATGCCGTTCGACGGCTCCAGTAGCGACGACGATGCGCTGCGGGTGCACGAGGTGGAGGAGATCTTCGCCGACGACTGGTACAAGCGGTCCTTCGAAGATTCCGATCGCGGTGGCTCTTTCTAAGATCATTGCCGATCCATCACGCGAGAGCGTTTCTCGCTGCGCGGCGATCCGATCACGCAGCGGTCCGGGCGCTATGCGTTCACCGACTATGCCTTCCTCGACGAGCATCACGCGCTCACCTCTCTGCGCTGCGGCGATCGCCGCCGAGAGCCCGGCAACACCACCGCCGATCACGACGACGTCCGTATGGTGGTGCATGCACTCCTTCGCCGAGTCAGATGGCCCGTGCGGCGCCGTCCCGAGGCCCGCGATCCGTCGGATCACACGCTCGGCGATTGGGAACAGCCAGCGCGGACGGATCATCGACTTGTAATAGAAGCCGACCGGCATCAGCGCGCGCAGATGCCACAGGATGGACAGCACGTCGTGCTCGGCCGATGGCCATCCCGTGCCGCGAGCTACGTGGCGTGCCCCGGCTGCCGGCGTCATACACGTGCGGACTGCAGGCTCTCCGTTCACGGTCATGAGACAGTTCGGACAATCGCCCGTTAGGCAATACAGCCCGCGTCGGCGGTGGTACTTGAACGATCGGGAGAACGTGCGCACTTCGGCGCGGTACAGCGCCGACGCGATCGTGTCGCCCTGCATGCACGGGACGTTGCGTCCTTCGAAGTCGAAGGACCCGTTCACCGGCGCGCTCTCACTCGCGGCCATGGAACTCGTTGGTGAGAGTATCGCGCTCGGTCTCGACCCACCTGCGGCAACCCGCGTGGTGAAACCATCGTTCGCGCTGTACGCCGGCACGGTTGGTCCGCAGCCAGACTCGCTCGAAATCCGCCGCGAGCTCGTCTGCGCCGGGCGCTGTGTGCGGCAGCAGCTCGCCACCAAACCAGAACTCCGTGTATTGCCGCGGGCCACAGTTTGGGCAGGTGACCTTCAAAGCCATGTCAACGCTCCATCCGCACGAGTCTCATTTTATGAGGCATTGTCTCAGCGCGACCGTATAGCTACGTGCGCCCGGCCAATCAAGCAAGAACCGCTCAGTCACCGAAGCGCGCCAGCAAGCTGCGGGAGCGCTCGTTTGCGGTTGATGCCAGCGCTCAAAACGACCGCGCGCGGCGGGATCGAAGCATGTACATCGGAATCCCCAGCGCGATGATGGTGAGGCCGGGCCACGTGTACTGCGGCTTCTGAATCAGAAGGTTGACCGACAGCGCGGCCGTGAACAGCAGAAAGAAACCCGGCAGCCAGGGATAACCGATCACCCGGACCGGTCTTACGAAATTCGGATGACGCCTGCGCAGCGCGAACAGTGCACACGCGGTCAGCACGTAGAAGAGCAACGACGCGAAAACCATGTACTCGAGCAGCTGACTGTAGGTGCCGGAGAGACACAGCACGCATGCCCATGCGGACTGCGTAACGAGTGCCACGCTCGGCGTGTGATACCGCGGGTGGAGCGATGCCGCCGATGTGAAGAACAGGCCGTCGCGGGCCATGGCATAGTAGACGCGCGCCCCAGAGAGGATGAGGGCGTTGTTGCAGCCGAAGCACGAGATCGCGATCGCCGCAGCCATGACATAGAGACCGGCTGACCCGAAGACCGCCTGCAACGCGGCTGTGCCCACGCGGTCCTGCGCGGCGCCGGCGATCTCCGCCGCGGGAAGGATGTTGAGGTAGGCGACGTTGGCGAAGAAATACAGCGCGGCGACGATCAGGGTGCCGAAGATCATCGCCTGCGGAATGTCGCGCACTGGGTTCTTCACTTCTCCGGCGGCGAAGCCGATCTGGTACCAGAGGTCGGCCGCGGCGATCGAGCCCACCATCGCCGCCCCCAGGACCGGGAGCATGCCTAACGTGACGCCGGAGTTAGGCCAGAACGCGGGGCCGAAGTTGGCCGCCACTGCCTCCGCGTGCCGTCCGATGGTGAAACCGATGATGATGAGGAGGGCAAGGCTGCTGGTCTTGATGACCGTGAGGATGGTCTGCAGCAGCGCCGCGGTCCGCACACCGCGGATGTTGATCCACGTGAGCAGGACAATCGACGCGATCGCGAGCACGCGTTGCCAGGAGAGACCAATCTCGATCGGTCCGCTGGGTAGGTTCACGGTCGTGCCGAAGAAGACGTCAGGCGTTAGGCTGGGGGCCAGCACAGCGACGAAGCGCGAGAACGCTGCGCCGACGGCGGCGATGGCACCGGTCTGGATCACCGCGAACAGCGCCCAGCCGTAGAGGAAGCCGAGCAATGGCGACAGTCCTTCGCGCAGGTAGACGTACAGTCCTCCCGTGCGCGGGAACATCGCGCTCAACTCTCCGTAGCTCATGGCGCCGAGCACGACGAGCAGCGCCGTGACGGCCCAGACGAGGAGGAGGAGTCCCGGCGCGCCGACTTGGCGCAGGATGTCGGCAGGGACGATGAAGATCGCCGAGCCGATCATCGATCCGGCCACCAGAGCAGTGGCATCAAAACGCGAGAGCGCCTTCACGAATCCGGCGCGGCTGTCGTCGACGACCGGCGGCGTCACGGGATCGCGCACTGCGCTGCCTAACGCCACGGGTTGCCCCTGCTGTCTCAAACGGTGATGTTAAGTCTCACTTCGGCGGTCATAGTTACGCGCGCAGCGCCGCAATCCGCAACCCATATTCGCCATGCCACACGAGCAGCGTGTCCCCGGGGCACCGGACATCTTCAATGTGCTGGCCAAGCTCGACATCGCGTACGTGCGGCACGATCACGAACCGGTGTACACGTGCGAGGAGGCAGAGCGCGCCGTGCCGGACGCCAGCAACGCGGCGCACACGAAGAATCTTTTTCTGCGTGACAAGAAGGGGCGCCGCCACTGGCTCGTCGTCACGCTGTGCAGCAAGGCAGTCGATCTCCGGCTACTCGCACCACTCCTCGGCGCCGACAATCTGAGCTTCGCCTCCGCAGAGCGGCTCGCGCAGCACTTGCAGATCACGCCCGGCGCCGTCACTGCGCTTGCGCTTATCGCTGATCCACAGCACCAGGTCGAGCTGGTCGTCGACTCAGACGCGTGGCGGCACGATACGCTGCGCTGCCATCCGCTGGTCAACACGTCGACGCTTGTGGTCTCCCGGGAAGATCTGCGGCGCTTCTTCGACTTCACCGGGCACGTCCCCCGCATCGTGAACGTACCCGCGCGCGTTTAAGCGTCGCGCGCGACGATCTTGCGCGATCCAGGTGAGAGCTATATACCCTAGCCGATGCAAGTTTGAGAGTGTCTCTCGAAATGTGAGACACTGGTCGCCCTTCGACTGGGGGAGACGATGCGCGCACCACGCAATCTCGAGGGCCGCTGGCGCGGAGCGCCGGCTGCCGTTCTCCTCGCTCTCGCCGCGTTGTCAGCAACGCCCGCGCAGAGCGCCACCGCGCAGACGTATGCGCAGAAGACCACGGCCGCGCTGGACTACATCGCAGCGCACGCCGATCGCGAAGAGATGATGCGCGTGCCAATGCGCGACGGCGTTCGGCTCTCGGCGCTCATCCTGTTCCCCAAAGACAAGCCGCGCGAGAAACTCCCGACCGTCCTCATCTACATCCCGTACCTCACGGAAGGAACGATCCGGAGCTTTGGCATTTACATCCGCAGCTTCATCGAGAACGGCTACGCGGTGATCATCGAGAACGTACGCGGCCGCTATTTCTCCGAGGGCACGTACACCTACCTCACTGGTTCGGGGAAGGACGGCTACGACACGATCGATTGGATCTCGAAACAACCCTGGTCCAATGGCAAGGTCGGCACGATCGGCTGCTCATCGAGCGCCGAAGAGCAGCACAAGATGAATGCTGCTCAGCACCCGGCACACGCCGCGGCGGTGCCGATGGGCTCCGGCGCCGGCATTGGGAAGGTCGGGCCATACAACGAGATGGGGAATTTCTATCGCGGCGGTGCGGTACAGAACTTCTGGTTCTCGTGGTACTTCGGCTCAGGCTACAAGTACCACGCCACGTGGCCAGCGGACCTAACGCGTGAGCAGATGGTTCGCATCAGCAAGTTCTGGAGCATGGATCCGAATATGATGCGCCCGCCGAACCTCGACAGCGCGATCTGGACGCTCCCGCTGAACAAGATCATGCACAACCTCGGTGCGATGCCGAGTGATTTGGACGACTTCGTGAATCGGCTGCCTAACGACCCGAAGTGGAAAGAGATCGAGTTCGGTGGCGAGGGCGATCGGTCGGGTGCTCCGACGCTGTACATCAATTCATGGTACGACGTTTCGATCGGTCCGAACGTCGCGATGTTCGATTACCAGACCAAGAACGCGGCGAACGAGACCGCCCGCAACAACATCTTCATGGTCATCGCGCCCACCCTGCACTGCAGCCAAGGCCGCGTCGAGAGCGAGCATACGGTCGTCGGCGAGCGCGACATGGGCGACGCACGCTACGATTACACCGGCTTGGTCCAACGCTGGTTCGACCGCTGGCTAAAGGGCGTCGACAACGGCGTCACCAGGGAACCGAAGGTTCGCTCCTATATGATGGGTTCCAACCAGTGGAAGACCTACGACACGTGGCCCCCGAAGAACGTGGAGCTCGTCTCGTACTATCTCGATAGCGATGGGAGCGCGAATAGCGTCGTCGGCAACGGGCGCCTAACGAGGACGAAGCCGGCGAAGTCGTCGACCGACACGTTCGTCTACGACCCGATGCATCCGGTCCCATCCGTCGGCGGACAGAGCTGCTGCTTTGCCGTCCTCCCAGGGGGTTCGTTCGATCAAGGCAGTGTCGAGATGCGAAACGATGTGCTGGTCTACACAACGCCGCCGCTCACTGAGGCGGTCGAGGTCGCGGGAAACATCGAGGTGTCGCTCTATCTTGCGTCGAACGTCAAGGACACGGACCTAACGATTAAGCTCGTGGATGTCGCACCGGACGGGAAAGCGTGGAACCTCGACGAGGGGATCCAGCGCGTGCGCTGGCGCGAGGGATGGGAAAAGCCGGTCTTCATGGAGTCCGGCAAAGTCTACAAAGTCGACCTGCCGCCCCTCGTCACGAGCAACTCGTTTGGGGTCGGACATCGCATCCGTGTCGAAGTGTCGAGCAGCAGTTTCCCGCATTTCGAGCGCAATCTGAATACGGGCGGCAACAACTACGACGAGAAGGACGGGATCATCGCCCGGAACGTGATCCACCACGGGCCCGGCTACCCCTCCCGCATCGTTCTCCCGATCGTGCGATCGGGAGCCACACGTCTGCAGTGAGGGGCGGCTCGGGGCAGTTGCAGTAACCCCATTCCTCTAGTGCCTCGTGGGAGGCCTTATGCGCGTGTTTCAGTTCTTCATCGCGAGCGCGGCCAGTGTCGGCTGGCTCATAACGACCGCCGAGCCGTCTGCCGCGATGGGCGTGGCGTTCGCTGAAGCCCCGGTGCAGTCGCGAACTATCAGCGGCGTAGTCTCTGATTCGGTGACTCGCGAGCCAGTGGCTGCGGGACAGGTCCGCGTCGTCGGGACGACGATCGGCGCGCTGATTCGCCCGGACGGCCGATTCACAATCAATGTCCCCGCGCAGGCAGTCACGCTCCAGATCCGATCGATTGGCCATAGGCCTATGAACGTCGAGGTCGCGCTGAACCAGAGCAGCGTCAACGTCTTCCTCGGCCGCGACAACTTCCAGCTGCAAGAAGTGGTGATCAGTGGTCAGGCCACCGGCATGGAGAAGAAGAACTTGGCCACGGCCGTGGGAACGGTGAACGCTGAAGAGCTTGCCCAAGTTCCGGCCGCGAGCATCGAGCGCTCACTGCAAGGCAAGGTGACCAGCGCGCACATCTCTGAAAACAGCGGCGCGCCTGGTGGCGGTTCGATCGTGCGCATACGCGGCGTGACAACCATCATCGGCGCCTTCACGCCTCTCTACGTGGTAGATGGCGTCGTCGTCAGCGACGTACAGCTGCCGACAGGCACGAACTTTCTCACCGAAGCGATTCGCAACCGAGTCGCGCCAACGGTCGACAATCAGGACAACGGCGCGAACCGTATCGCCGACCTCAATCCGTACGACATCGAGAAGGTCGAGGTCCTGAAGGGTGCGGCCGCGTCGGCGATCTATGGCTCGCAAGCGTCCAACGGCGTCATCCTCATTACTACCAAGCGTGGCCAACAGGGCGTGCCCCAGTTTGGCGTTACGCAGCGCTTCGGCGTCTCGCAACTGAGCCACAAATACGGCATGAGATGCTTCACGTCAGTGGACGAGGCAGTGAGTGTCTTCGGCGAAGCCGCACGCGCGAGCTGGCAGCCGAGGTGTCTTGACTGGGAAGAGCAACTGTACGGGAATGGCGCGAACTCGTACGAGACCGCCCTCAACATGCGGGGCGGCTCGGAGACCACGCGTTTCTTCGCGTCGGTCCTCAACAAGCACGACGGCGGCATCATGCCGAAATCGTGGGCTGAGAAGAAGTCTTTGCGCATCAACATCGACCAGAACGTCGGGTCACGGGTGACGCTCGGACTCAGCTCCGAGTATGTGCAAAGCATCCGCAACCCGCAGGTCACGCAGAACGAGAACAACGGCCTGGCGATCCCTAGCGCGCTGGGGTATGCGGGAGCGTCATGGCTCGACCTACGCAGACTCCCCGACGGCACGTATCCCCGACACCCCTTCAACGCGAACAACCCGTTCCAGACGGCTGACCTGTTCAAGAACCGCGAGGACGTCAATCGCGGTATCGTCAGTGCCCGCCTTCAGGCCGAGCTCTGGAACACCGAGAAGCAGTCGCTGCGGCTCTCCATTACCGGCGGCGCCGATCTGTTCACGCAAAAAAACAAAGTGGTCGCTCCTCCAGGGCTCTACGCTTTGGAGGGAGTGGCGCTTCCGGGCAGCTCGGTACTCTCATACGCCCAGAACAACAACAGAAACCTCAACACGTACCTCGTCCACGACTATCACCTCCCTAGCGGCGGCCTCGCCACGGGGCAGATCGGAATGCAGGTCGGTGCGGTGGACTTCGACGCGAACTACACCCTGACCCAAGGCCTCATTGGAGGCCTGACCAACATCGACCGCGGACTGGCCGTCAGGGTGGAGCAGAATCGGCAGCGCGTCCGCGACCAAGGATACTTCGCGCAGGAGGAGCTCCTCCTATTCGGAGAGCGGCTGCTGCTTACCGGCGGCATCCGCGCTGACCGAGGTACAAACAACTCGGAACCGACCAAACTGTTCTTCTATCCCAAGGGATCGGTTTCGTACCGGATGCCGAACCTCACCAGAAACATCAGCGAGTTGAAGCTACGGTTTGCGGTCGGGCAGTCCGGTAATCAGCCGCAGTACGGGCAGAAGTTCACCGAACTGACCGCGACCAACCTGAGCGGTCAGGTGCCCACGTCCCAGATCGCGGGAGCCGCCTCAGCGCCAGATCTTCGTCCCGAGCGCCAGCGTGAAATCGAAACCGGCTTCGATGCCACGATGTTGAAGGACCGCCTGAACATCGAGGCGACTGTGTACGAAAAGGCGATTAGCGACTTGCTCCAACGTCGAACGCTGGCGCCAGGTACGGGATTCACAACGCTGATCTTCAACGGCGGCAATCTGCGCACCCGAGGTGTCGAGCTCGCGGCGAGCGTGGTCGCCATCGAAGGGCGCAACTTGAATTGGAGAACGCGGGCTTCGATCTCTGGGAGCCGCTGCAAAATCACGGCGCTGCCAGTCCCCGCCTACGCTTCAACGGCCTTCCTCAACGGGAACACCTTCGGGCGGATCTTCACCGAGGTCGGAAAGTCATGTACGCAGATCACTGGCAATGACACCCTCGCGAACGGCAGCACGGTAGGGAACGTGCCAATCGACGATGCCAACCCCGATTACAACTGGAGCTGGACCCACGATATAGGCTACAAGAACTTCCACCTCAACGGTCTTCTAGATGGTCAGAAGGGGGGCGCGATCATCAACGTGACGCAACTCCTCTACGACCTTACCGGCATCAGCCCTGATCAGTTGAAGCCGAGGAAGAAGGGCGAGCTCACTGGCAATCAACGGGCTGCGACCTTCACCAGAACCGCCCGCACTTACATCCAGGACATCAGCTACGTGAAGCTGAGAGAAGTCACGCTGTCCTACGACGTTCCGCGCTCACTGCTGCAGCGCATGTTCTCTCGCAGCAATTCGGCAAGTGTGAGTCTGAGCGGCAGAAACCTGCTGGTTTTCACAGACTACCAGTCAACCGGCGATCCGGAAGTGAATCAGGTTTCGCGGTCCGCGGCCGGTGGCGCCCCTTGGGACCTGTGGGCGTATCCGCCGAGCCGCACGTTCTGGCTCAGCGTAAACATCGGATTCTAACCCGCGCGAGAGAGAGGACGATACTCATGACTTCAGCAACCTGCAGCACTTGGGGTCGCGCGATCTCGCTGGCTTGCCTCGTGGTCGCCGTCGCGTGCGAACCCGTCGATGCCCCCGACCAGAACGCTCAGGCACTCAGCGACCTAACGGGCAGTCCATCCGTGAGCGCCGTGGCCACCGCCACACAGGGTCTGATTCGAGGGTTGCGTGGAACCCTAACGACCCAGCTCTACAGCCGTCTCGGTCGAGAGGGCTACAACCTCGATCCGGGTAATCCGCAGAACTTTCCGGCCTACTACACGACCCTCGCCGATCTCGCTCCGTGGGCTGGTCCCTACGCGACAATCAAGCTGGCCAATCTGGTGGTGACACCACTCGATCGCGTGACCGGACTGACGGCTCCGCAGCGTGAATCCATCCGTGGCTTCGCCAAGACGATCAAGGCAATCGAGTTGCTGATCGTCATTCGGGGCACCGACGTGGGCGGCGCGCTGCTCGACGCGGCTGCTAACGCGACGGACCCTCCCGCACCAATCGCCTCGAAGGCAGAAGTTTACGCCGAGATCTTGAAGCTCCTCGATGAAGCGCAGACGCATCTCAAGGCTGGTGGCAGCAGCTTTCCTTTTCTCCTCGGGTCTGGCTTCGCGGGCTTTGATACGCCAACGACGTTCCTAACGGTGAACAGGGCGATCCGTGCGCGCGCCAACATCGATCTCAAGAACTGGAGCGCGGCGCTGGTAGATCTTGGTGGATCATTCCTGAACACCACCGCGCCTTTGTCCAGGGGTGTGTACCACACCTACAGCTTGGTTTCAGGCGATGTGACCAACAACCTCTACGAGGGAGTGCCACGTCTCTACTTCGTGCACCCCCGGATTCAGGCCAACGCTCAGAAGAAAGCGGATGGAACGCCGGACAGCCGGGTTGCAGGCAAGGTCAGGTCGATTCCTCCGTTCGCGCGGTTTGGTCTCACGAATGTCTCGGCAACATGGACGAATTATCCGAGCCAGACCGCGAGCATTCCGTTCCTCCGCAACGAGGAGCTAATCCTGTTGCGAGCCGAGGCGAATCTCGGCAACGGGAATGCGGCGGCTGCGCTTGTTGACATCAACTTCATTCGCGTCAATTCCGGGGGACTACCGCCTCTCACACTACCCTACACGCCAGCAGCTGGTGCGCCGCCGACGCTGCTTGACGAGTTGCTATACAACAAGACGTACTCTCTCATGTGGGAGGAAGGCTCCTCCTCCTGGCTCGACGCTCGCCGCTACGGCAAGCTGGCGCAGCTGCCGCACGACTTGCCGGGGCACGTCGTCTTCCCGTATCTGCGCATCGCGGATCTGGAGTGCGACGCCCGCAATCCAAAGCCGCCCGGGTGCACCTCGCCGGCAGGACTCTGAGCAAGCACAGGGCGACGGCTGGGCCATTTGGACCATCGACCGGCCCTCTGCCTATCGGCAGGGGGCCGGTTTAGCAACTTGCCTAACGAATGACTGCTGCGTTACGTGGCGACGGCGCGCGTCGTGAGCGCGCGGTCAATCGACAGGGCGCCGCTGCCGCGAATCATCACGATCAGTGCCAACGTGACCGCCAGTATATGGAACTCGAACCCTTCACCACGCAGCTGACCGTTCCAGTTCATGAAGAACCCCACGGCCCAGTGCTGCGTGATGACGGCAACGATCATGTCCAGCGCGACCGCGAATGCAGCCACCCGCCCGAGGCAGCCTACGATGAGCGCGAGGCCGCCGACGAACTCCGTAACGATCGCGAGCCATCCGAGAAACGCGGGGATGCCCAGCGACGCATAAAAGCCTAACGCGCCGTCGATCCCGGGTCCTCCAAACCAGCCCAGCATCTTCTGCGCGCCATGCGGTAAGATCACGATGCCGAGCGCGAGCCGCGCGAGCATCGGAATGCGATCGTCACTGCTCTGCACGAGCGAGCGCAGCATCAGTTCTTCCCTTCCTCGGCCATCGCGTGGAGCATGAGGCTAGACGGCAGGGACTCGCAAGGCAAGCTATGGCTGCATGTTGCGGCGACCCTTATCGTACGCGCGATCGACGTCTCCACTTCTCTCGCGCACATGCATCGCCGCCGCCTCCTTACCGCCGTCTTTGCGATGTCCCCGGCACTTGCAGCTGCCCAGCGCACAGCGGCGCGACCGACGCCGACTCAACCCGCGGCGCAGCCACCCACATCCGATAGTGCAGCCTTTACGCGGCAGCTCAAAGCACTGCGCTGGCGAAACGTCGGGCCGTATCGCGGTGGGCGCGTGGGCGCGGTCACCGGCGACCCGGCGAAGCCACTTGTTTTCTATTTCGGGTCCGTGAACGGCGGCGTTTGGAGGACGACGAACGCCGGTCAGTCCTGGAGCAACATCACGGATTACAAGAGCGACATCTCGTCCGTCGGCGCCATCGCCATCGCGCCATCCGATCCTAACGTCATCTACGTCGGTACGGGGGAGAAGGACCTGCGCGAGGACCTCACGTACGGCACAGGCGTGTATCGTTCCACGGATGGCGGTCAGTCGTGGCTTTCGTTAGGCCTGCGGGATACGCATCAGATCGCCGACATTCAGATCGATCCGCGCAATGCCGATCGGGTATTCATCGCCGCGATGGGCCACGCATTCGGGCCTAACGCGGAGCGCGGCGTCTTCCGCACGAGCGACGGAGGCAAGTCCTGGCAGAAAGTGCTCTTCGTCGATGACAGCACCGGCGCGATCGACCTCACCATGGATCCCACGAACCCGCGCATCCTCTTCGCGGCCATGTGGAAGTTCCAGCGCACGCCGTGGAGCATGCAGTCCGGTGGCGGCAAGAGCGGGATCTGGCGCAGCACCGATGGCGGCGATACGTGGCAGAACATCTCGCACAACAGCGGCCTTCCAACCGTGCCGCTGGGCCGGATCGGCCTCGATATCTCGCGCACGAACCCGCGCCGCATCTACGCCAGCGTCGAAGCCAAGGATACGTTAGGCGGCATCTTCCGGTCCGACGACGGCGGCGACAACTGGGAGCACGTGAACGGCGAGCAGAAGTTCAACGTGCGCATGTGGTATTACTCCACGATCACCGCGGACCCAACGGACGAAAACAGCGTCTACGTCATGAATCTCACCGTCTGGCACTCGGTCGACGGCGGCAAGTCGTTCTCACGTGTGCGCGTCCCGCACGGCGATACACACCAGATGTGGGTCGACCCGAAAGACGGCAAGCGCATGATCAACGGCAACGACGGTGGTGGGACGGTCAGTCTCGATGGCGGCGAAACGTGGTCCAGCATCTACAACCAGCCCACGTCGCAGTTCTATCACGTCATCACCGACAACCAGTGGCCCTATCGTATCTACGGCGCGCAGCAGGACAACTCGACAGTCTCGATCGCGAGCCGCTCGGACAACGGGTCCATAGAGGAGAGCGATTGGTGGCCCGTGGCCGGCTGCGAGAACGCGCACATCGCCGTCGACCCACGCGACCCTAACGTGACATACGGCGGCTGCTACATGGGCGCCATGAATCGTTACGACAAGCGCACCGGCAATAGCAAAGACATCTCCGTAACGCTGCGCAATTACGACGGCTGGGGCGCCGGCGACGTGCCCGAGCGTTTTCAATGGACGTTCCCGATCCTCATCTCGCCGCACGATCCCACGGTGTTGTATGCCACGTCGCAGCACGTCTGGCGCTCGCGCGACGAGGGTCAAAGCTGGGAGCGCATCTCGGCGGACCTCACGGTCCGTGACACAGCCACGTTAGGCAGGACCGGCGGAATGAACGGCGAAATGACAGGCGCCGAGTGGTATGCCACGATTTACGCGTTCATCGAATCGCCGATCAGGCGCGGCGTGCTGTGGGCAGGGTCGGACGACGGCTTGATCCACGTCTCGCAGGACGACGGCAAAACGTGGCAGAACGTGACGCCGCCTAACTTCGGCAAATTCACTCGCGTGGCGCACATCGACGCGGGACGGCACGACCCTGCCGTCGCGTACGTCGCGGCCAATCGATATCAACAGGACGATTTCGCGCCCTACCTTTGGAAGACGAAGGACTACGGCAAGACGTGGACGCGCATCAACGACGGAATTCCCGTTGGTGCATACACGCGCTCGCTGCGCGAGGACGTCGTCAAGCGTGGGCTGCTCTTTGCCGGGACGGAAACCGGCGTCTACGTCTCCTTCGATGACGGTGCGCGCTGGCGTCCGCTGCAGCTCAATCTTCCGCGGGTGAGCGTGCGCGATCTGGCCGTGAAAGACAACGATCTCGTGGCGGCGACGCATGGCCGCTCATTCTGGGTGCTCGACGACATCAACGTGCTGCGCGTGCTCGCGGACTCCGTCACAAGCCGCTCGGTGTACCTCTTCAAGCCTAACAAAGCGATGCGCTTCGCCGGCGGTGGGTTCGCTACGACGCGCTCGGGCGAGAACCCACCGTGCTGCGCGACAATCGACTACTACTTCCGTGAAAAGCCAACGGGCTCGGTGAGCCTGCAGGTGCTCGACGGCAAAGGCACGGTCGTGCGGACCTTTACGTCGGAGGAAAAGCCGGCAGCCGACTCCAACCGGACGACGCCGCCAGCTCCCCAGGTGGACAGCGCCGCGTTTTATCCCGCCGATTCCGTCATGCACGCACGACAGGGCGCGAACCGTTTTGTTTGGAATCTGCGCTACCCCTCGGCAACACGGATCAAGAGCATGGTGATCGACGAAGGCTACACGCGAGGTCCAGTCGCGCCGCCGGGAGAGTACCGCGTTAGGCTCATCGCCGGACGCGACACGTTGTCGCAACCGCTCACCGTCGTCCCCGATCCTCGGCTCAAGATCAGCGACGCGGACTACAGGGCGCAGTTCACCTTGGCGGCGAGCGTCGTCGAGCGGATCAACGAGATATCGGAAACGGTGAACCGCATCGAGGACTTACAAGAGCAGGTCGACGTCAGGGTCGGCCATGCCAAGGACCAGTCATTCGCGTCACGCGTCAAGGACGCCGCCAAACCTGTGCGCGAGAAGCTCGAGGGCGTTCGCAAAGAAATCGCCGAAGTCTACTCGCACACCGACCAGATCACGCTGCATTATCCTGTGAAGCTGTACAATTGGTTCATTACGTTGAATTCGCAGGTGCAGGACGGCGACGGCGCGCCGGCCAAGCAGCATAACGCGATCTATAGCGATCTCAACGCCAAGTTGGGCACGCAGCTGCAGACATTGCAGAAGATAGAGAGCGAAGACATCGCCGCCTTCAACCGTTTGTTGCAGGAATTGCAGATTCCTGGGGTGTACGTTCCGCCGCGTAAGAAGGTCGCAACAGCAACGTGAAACGCAGTTCCTAACCCCTATCCCTTAACCCCTATCCCCTAGAATCATCAAAGCCCTCATTCTCGCGCGCGGACTTGGCACCCGGATGCAGCAGGGTGACCCTAACGCCACTCTATCCGGCGGCCAGGTGCGTGCGGCGGACTTCGGGAGCAAGGCGATGATGCCGATCGCTTTCGGACGTCCCTTTCTCGATTGGGTCATGAGCGCGCTCGCTGATGCCGGCGTGCGAGACATCTGTCTTGTCATCGCACCCAGCCAGAACGAGATCCGCAACTACTACTCTCGGCTCACGCTCACGCGCGTGCGTGTGAGTTTCGTGGTGCAGGAGGAGGCTCGCGGAACGGCAGACGCCGTCCTTGCGGCCGAAGAGTTCAGCGACAGCGACTCGACAATCGTGCTGAACGGCGACAACTACTATCCGGCCGAAGCGTATCGTGCGCTCATCGCGTTAGGTGCACCGTCGCTCGTGGCGTTTGAACGCGAAGCGCTGCTGGCGCACAGCAACATCGAAGCCGATCGCATCGCGCGCTTCGCATTGCTGGACATCGATGACCGCGGCACGTTGCGCCGCATCATCGAGAAGCCGGACGCGTCGGCGATGGCGGCGTGGTCGGGGCAGTACGTGAGCATGAATCTCTGGTCATTCCCACCGAGCTTTCTCGCGGCGTGCCGGGCTGTCCGTCCATCTGTGCGCGGCGAACTGGAACTTCCCGCTGCCGTTCAATACGCCATCGACGATATGGGTCTCGAGTTCCGCGCTGCGCCGATGAAGGGCCCGGGCGCCGGCGTGCTCGACCTCTCGAGCCGCGCCGACGTACAGATGATCGTCGAGCGCCTCTCGCCCAGGCGCCCCGTCCTCTAATCGCGCATCTTTGAGGGCCGCCGAGCGAGAGCCAGGCGTCACCTTATAGATGAGCGCCGTCTCGGCGCGGAGGTGGCCGCCGATGACTCGTTAGGTCACTGGATCGGCATAGTCTTGGGCCGCGCTTGACGCTTCGCCAGCTCGATGCCGACGTCGTACATCAGCATCCCGATGCGTGACAGCTTGGCGTAATCGATCAGCGCCGCCTCGTCCGTTACCTGATGATATTGCGGATGCAGCCCGGTCGTGAGAAAGACGATCGGAATCCCCTTCGCCGCATAGTTGTAGTGATCGCTGCGATAGTAGATCCGCTCCGGATGCGTCGTCGTGTCCCACTCGCGATTGAAGACGAACGGCTTTGGTTCGTGCGCGTTCACCGAGTCGAGCACGGCGCCGAGCCCGCGGCTCTGCCCGTTAGGCGCCGCGCCCGGACCGACGACATACAGACTGTCCGGATGGTTGCGGCCGATCATGTCGGCGTTGACCTGGGCCACGATCGAATCGATGGGCACCGTCGGATGCTGCGTGAACCAGGCCGACCCGAAGAGGCCGAGCTCCTCACCGATGTGCCATACGAACAGCGCAGAGCGGGGCGGCTTGGGACCCTGCGCCCACGCCCGTGCGATCGCCAGCAGAGCAACGCTCCCGGAACCGTCGTCATCGGCTCCGTTGTTGATCGAGTCTCGATTTGCGCCCGCTGGCTCGCCGATCCCGATATGATCGTAATGCGCGCCGTAGGCGACGTACGTGTTGCGTCGAGCTGGATCGGAACCGCGAACGATGCCCACGACATTGTGCGTCATGACCGTGTCTGAGCGTTCGCTCAAGCGCGCCACGAAGCGCGTGCCGGGCATCTGGCGTGACTTGTCGTTTGTCGTCCAGTCGCTAGGCAGAAATGGCGAGCCAGGGCTGAGACGCCCGATCATCACGATCGGGTAATTGCGTACGGGGTAGGCCGTGGCCTGCGCGCCATCGATCGACTCGAACTGCGGTCGCGCGAACTGTGGTTGTGCGACCACGAAGGTTGTGTCGTGAACCAGCAAGATGATTGCCGCGGGCTGGCGCTGGATCACGGCGCCGATGCGCATAAAGACGTTCTGGATGTTGCCGTATTTTGCGCGCATGAGCGAATCCGCGTTAGGCGGAGCGCCGGCGACCAGGACGACGGTCTTGCCCGCCACGTCCAGCCCCGTAAAGTCCATGCGATGTACTGTGGAATCCTGGATGCCGTAGCCGGCGAATGCGAGCTCGCCGTCGGCGCTCAAACGCGGCAGGGCACCGGCTCCAAAGGAGCTCAGGAACAGCAGGTCAGTGCCTAACGCAAGCTTGCCCGGCGCCTGGCCTCCCGACACACTCAACTCCGATGCTATGAGCGTGTTACGTTTGAGCGGAACGCGCTGCAGATAGCCGCTATCACCCGCGGCCTCGACGCCTAACGCCTGGAGACGTGCCGTCAGGAAGCGCGCGGCCTTGGCCGCGTAGGGCGTGCCTGTCAGCCGTCCACCGAATGAGTCCGACGCGAAGACGTAGAGATCGCGTCGGAGCTCATCAGCGGTTATCACGGCTGGGCTATTGGCGGCCCCACCAACGACCCCATAGACATTGGGCGCAGTTTCCACGCGAGGACGCCCGCAGGCTGCGACCGCGCCGAGAGCGAGAAGAACGGTCGTTGAATGGCGAGCGATTGTGGACATGATGCGTTCGATGGTCGGATTTGTGGCGCCGCGGGATCGCTGACGATAGCGTTCCGCGCGTGAGGACGGCACCCACTGCCATGCCTGTTGTTGTCACACGCGCGAGAGAAACGCTCGGGCCGCGACTCGCCCTGCTCGAGCGTTGCGAGCAGGGACTGAGAGAACGGAGCGCTATTCGTACGACGACGTGGGGTGGATTCGTGCCCGGCCGCATCGAAATCCTCGGCAAACATGTCGATTACGCCGGTGGCAGAAGCGCGGTTTGCGCCGTCGATCGCGGGATCGCGTTCGCCGCGACGGCGCGGGACGATCCGGTTGTGCGCGTTTCCGACGCTGTGCGCGGCGAAACGCGCGAGGCGCCGCTCGAGGTCGCGAGCAGCGTGAGCTCCGCGGACTGGGGGACATATGTCGCAACGGTTGCGCGCCGAGCGGCGCGTGATTTTCCAGCCACGCTGAGCGGTGTCGACGTTGTCATCGCGAGCGACTTGCCGGCTGCATCCGGACTGAGCAGCTCGAGCGCGCTGCTCATCGCCAGCTTCCTCGCGCTCGCAGCGGCGAACGGCTGGTTCTACGATACGCCGTTAGGCAACACGCTGCGTGGTTCGGCGACAGCGCTCGCCGAGTATCTCGCCGCTGTGGAGAGTGGCCGAGCGTATGCCGGTCTGGCGGCCGACGACGGCGTTGGCACGCTAGGCGGCAGTCAGGATCACACGGCCATTCTTTGCAGCGCGCGCGGCTGCGTGAGCCGCTTCGAGTTTCTTCCAACGCGGCACCTGGGCGACGTGGAGCTGCCGAGCAGCCTCACGTTCGCCGTGGCTATGAGCGGCGTGCACGCCGCCAAGACAGCTGACGCGCGCGAGCGCTACAACCGCGCTTCACAAGCCGTCTCCGAAATCGTTAGGATCTGGCAGGAGCAGACGCGTAACCGCACGATCAAGTCGTTGCGGCGCGCCGTCGAAGCCCGCGGCGTCGCTGCCGTGCGCGCGGCTATCCGCATGGGTCAGTCGGACGCGTTCAGCGCCGAGGAGCTGCTGCGACGGCTTGACCACTTTATGGTGGAGATGGAACTGCATGAAGTGGCAACTCGCGCGCTTGCACAGCAGGATTGGGGCGCCTTCGGCGAAGTCGCGGCGCGATCGCAGCGATCCGCTGAGGAGTTGCTCGGTAACCAGGTTCCCGAGACGACCGAGTTGGTGCGGCTGGCACTGGCGGAGGGTGCGCTGGCCGCTTCGGCGTTCGGCGCCGGATTCGGCGGCAGCGTTTGGGCGCTGGTTGAAGCGAATGCGGCGCAATCAATCGCCGACAGCTGGCGCGAAGCGTACGGGCAGGCCTTTCCGGACGCGGTTCTGCGCTCGACGTTCTTCGTGTCGCGTCCCTGGGATGCGGCGCACTACATCGCCTAACGACTTTGGAGCATTGGCTCATGACATCTGATTCTTCATACTCGCGCCGCGACATGCTCAAGCAGGTCGGCCTGGGCAGTCTTGCGGCTGGCCTCGCTGCGGTGGGTGTGGACCCCGCCGCCGCCGAACCGGTAAGCGAGTCACTCGGCGCGGCCACGATGATCGGTGTGCCGTTTGAGAAGCGAGACACGGTTCGCATCGCGATCGTCGGCACCGGCTTGCGCGGCCGTTCCATGCTGGATGAGTGGCTTGGCGTGGACGGCGTGCGCGTAACGGCGCTTTGCGACGTGGTACCAGAAAAGGTCGCGCTGGCCGTCGGCCAGATGAAAAAAGCCGGTCACACATACGAGCCCGCGACCTATACAGCTGGAGAGCGAGCATTCGAGTCTCTCTGCACCCGGGACGACATCGATCTCGTGTACACGGCCACGCCCTGGGAGTGGCACGTGCCGGTCTGCCTAACGGCGATGCAGAATGGCAAGCACGTGGCCACTGAGGTTCCCGCTGCGTACACAATCGACGACTGCTGGAAACTCGTCGACACGTCGGAATCGACTCGTCGCCATTGCCTGATGATGGAGAATTGTTGCTACGGCGCGAATGAGCTGATGGTGCTGAACATGTGTCGCGCGGGCGTGTTCGGTGAGCTCAAGCATGGCGGCGCCGCATACAACCACGACCTGCGTTCGATTCTGTTCGAGAACCAGGACGAGGGTCTCTGGCGCCGAGCGCCGCACACACGCCGCAACGGTAACCTCTATCCGACGCACGGTCTCGGGCCTGTCGCGTGGTACATGGGGATAAATCGCGGCGACCGTTTCGATTCGATGGTGTCGATGAGCACACCTGAATTTGGCTTGACGAAGTGGCGCTCAGATCACGAACCGCGTGCCTCGGCCAAATGGCAGGAGCGATACATGTGCGGCGATGTGAACGTGTCGCTCATCAAGACCGCACGCGGCCGCGTGATTCGCCTGGAGCACGATGTCACGTCGCCGCGGCCGTATTCGCGCATCAACATGATCCAGGGAACGATGGGACTCTTCGAAGACTATCCGCCGCGCGTGTACGTGGAGGGTCGCGAAGCGCCGCATCGCTGGGGGACGCTCGACACGTACAAGGGTGAATTCACGCACCAGCTGTGGCACTCGTTAGGTGAGAAGGCCAGCGGCGCGGGGCATGGCGGGATGGACTATGTCATGGCGTGGCGCGCCGTGCAGTGGTTTCATGAGGGTCTGGCGCCCGATTTCGATGTCTACGATGCCGCGGCCTGGAGTGCGCCGGGGCCGTTATCGGAGCAGTCGGTGTCCAACGGTGGCGCGCCGGTGCGCTTCCCCGATTTCACACGAGGGGCCTGGCGCAACGCGAAGCCCTCGGCCGTGTAGTTAGCCTATCGCATCTCCCAGTTCGCGAACGGCAGGACTTTGCGCCCTGGCCTGTTGCTCTTCGCGATGTTGAGCAAGCCGACCTGCAGACCGTCCAGGCTCCGCGCATAGTTCACGATCCCGATCGTGAGACCCTGCTGATTCCCCTTCATATAGTTGAAGGAGCTCACGGCGACACCGCGCTGCGTCCCGAATTTTTCTATGCGCGTGAACACGCTCGCCGCGTTGAATCCGCTCATACTCCCTGCGCCG
Source organism: Gemmatimonadaceae bacterium (assembly GCA_036003845.1). Taxonomy (GTDB): domain Bacteria; phylum Gemmatimonadota; class Gemmatimonadetes; order Gemmatimonadales; family Gemmatimonadaceae; genus DASYRX01. The sequence goes on from DASYRX010000131.1 coordinate 27,509, forward strand.
ACCGCGATACCGCCTAACGCCACACCTCGAAGATCGGCGCCGCCTGCGCCCACCCCACCGATCAACAGCGCTCGGCTGATCCCGCCCACTCCTATACCAACGCCGCCGATCCCAATCCCGGTGAAGTCGCCGCCCACTCCCATCCCAACACCGCCGACGCCGAGTCCTTTGAAGTCGCCGCCGACGCCCGCACCGATTCCGGCGATGAGCACCCAGCGCGCATCGCCACTAACTCCGACTCCAACGCCGCCGAGTGCGATCCCATTGAATTCACCGCCGATGCCAGCGCCGACGCCGCCGACAAGCAGTCCCTTCGCTTCGCGGCCCGCGCCCACGCCAACGCCGCCGATCGCAATTCCTTCCAGCCTGCCACCAACGCCAGCGCCGATCCCGCCTAACAAGAGGCCTTTGGCGCTTCCGCCGGCACCCACGCCGATGCCTCCGACCATCGCGCCCTTAAGCGTTCCGCCTGCACCGACTCCGATGCCACCGAGCACGACACCTGTTACGTCGCCGCCCGCACCCGCGCCGATTCCTCCGATCATGATGCCGCTTATGTCGCCACCGGCGCCTAGCCCCACACCGCCGATTCCAATGCCGTGCATCTCTTCTTCCGCGCCAACGCCAAAGATGCCGAGCGCGACACCTTTGATTCGATCGGCACCTGTCTGCGGAAGTCCGAGTGCGAGACCGTTCACAGTCCCGCCGACTGCGTCATCGTAAGGCGTCCAGAGCGTGATATTCACGCCGTCTACTTGCTCCATCTTCCGATCGCGGAAGTTGAGCCGCAGGCCTTTGACTCGCCGCGAGTCGCCGATGCTGATGCCGTGCGCGACACCATCGTCACGCCGCTGAGCAGCGGCTCCGGATCCCACCACGAGCGACGCAGCGGCAGTCAGGCTGAAGAGACTAACGATTCTGACGACATGAGTCATAGGCCTCTCGCTTTTGAGCGGAAAGACCGGCCTACGACTCGCAAGTCGTTCAGTTTCAAGTCGTAATGCGGCTCAGTCCCTGGCTTACGAGCCAGATCGTCAGCGCGAGAAGCGCCGCGACGATCAGTGCGATGCCGCCGACCGCGATCCATATAATGCCCTGCGATGAGCGGGTCGTGCGCGTCGGTTCCGCCGCGTAGCGCTCGATCAGCCGCTGATTACGCAGGTTCGATTTGAAGCCGATGTCGAACAGGTCGCCGATGATCGGAACCGATCCGAAGATGGCGTCGACGGCGATGTTGCCGAGCAGTCGCACAACGACGGCGTGCGGTAGGCGATGCCTAACGGCAAGGACAATCGGATAGGCGCCCAGCAGCGCGCCGACGGCGTCGCCGCCGCCGGGGACCAGGCCTAACAACGCGTCCATGCCGATCCTGACGCCGATGACCGGAATACGAATGGCGCTGTCGAGCAGCTGCGCGAGACCTCGCGCGCGTTCGAGATCGCGACTTAGGTGACCTTGGTTTCGAGGAATCTCCGACATCAAAGACCATTTACCGCAGAGGACGCCGAGGCACCTGGCCCCACACCGGAGAACGCCGAGAATGTGCAAACGCTCTTAACAAAGACGGTAGTTGCAGTCCTCCGGGTCCTGCGGTGTGGGGACGCTGCGGTCTCTGCGTGCTCTGCGGCAAAAGATTTTGAATTCACCGACCCATTCTTGAGGGACACCGCTACTTCAAGCCCACGCGACTGAGCAGCGCAGCATAACGCGCATTGCGCTCCATCCCCGCGAGCTGCGGGTCGACCTTGAGCAAGACCATCGAGTGCGCGCGATCGCGATAGGCGCGCTCGAACCAGTCCAGCGCGAGATTCGTATCGCCTAACGCAATGAAGACCTTGGCGATCTCGTATGGCGGCACGTACTGCGCACTGCGACGGCTCTCGATCTCTGCGACCAAATGCCGCGCGCTGTCGCGCTGTCCGGCGACCGCAAGCGCGTGCGCCAATGCGGCCAGGGTCAATGAGCTGCGCTTGGAGAGCTTCGCGGCCTCCGTCAGCTCCCGTAGGGCGAGATCCGACCGGCCGCTGACGTCATAGGTTTGCCCACGCCACAAGTGCGCCAACTCGTAGTTCGGCTGCATCTCCAGCGTTCGGGCGAAATGCTGCTCGGCTTCATCGTACGCGCGGGCGTAGTAGCGCGACCATCCAGATGCCGCGGCCGCGATCAATGACAGCGGTTCCGCCTCTGTCGCGCGCTGAAACGCAGCCCGGGCCTCGTCGAAACGCCCCATCGCGGTGAGAAAATTTCCAAACCACTGGTGCGCTGTCGAATACTCAGGCGCGAGCCGAATCGCGCGCCGAAACTCGTCTTCCGCAACGGGCCAGTTCCAATGGTAGTAGAGGTTCACATACCCGAGCGTCGCATGCGGCGCCGCGAGCGTGCTATCGAGTGCGAGCGCACGGCGAGCAGCCTCTTCCGCCTTCGGATACCCTTCACGCGGCGCGATGTAATCGTAGAACGCGGATACGGCATAAGCGTCGCCAAGTCCGCTCCATGCGCGGGCATACAACGGAACTCGTTGGACAGCCTGCTCGAAGTGCCCTCGCGCCTCGCGCAGCGACTCCTCGGTTCGGCGATGCCACGCATAACGGCCTTTGAGATACAGCTCATACGCTTCCGGGTCGCGGCTAATGTCTCGCTCGAACTGTCGCTCGCGCTCTGGTGCCATTCGCTGCTGCAGTGCTGTCGCGATGGCGCGCGCGATCTCGGCCTGCACAGTTAGCACATCGCTCATCTCGCGTTCGTATTCCTCGGACCAAAGGCGATAGCCGCTGCTCGCGTCGATGAGTCGTGCAGCGATCCGCAGTCGGCTGCCGTCTTTGCGGACCGACCCTTCGACGACTGATCGCACGCGCAGTCGGTCCGCCACTTCATGGATGTCGGCCGGCTTGCCTTTGTAGGCGTACGCCGAGGTGCGAGCCGCGACACGCAGACCGGGGACGCGATCCAGCGCCGCGGTCAGCTCATCGGTGATCCCATCGGCGAAGTACTCGTTCGTTGGATCGGCGCTGAGATTCGCGAAGGGAAGCACGGCAATGCTGCGCAGCGTGTCGCTCGGTGCCGTAGCCGCATCGCTCGGAGCATTCGATTGTGTCGGCCCGGGACGCATGAAGAGCGCGAGAGCTGCAACGCCGATCAGCGCTCCGGCTGATATCCAGGCGGCACCGGCTCGCTGACGGCGTGACGGCTGCCCAATCGTTGGCTGCGCGGCGGGCGCTGGAGACGCGGTGCCAGCTGGAGCGGCTGGCGATGCGGGCTCCGAAGGAGACACAAGTGCGAGATCGGCCACGGGACTGCGCTCCGCGCTCGCATGCGGCGCGACATCCGCAGCGCTCCGAGCGACGGCACGTTTGCGGCTGACCGGCGTCGCCGGCAGGTCCAAGCCGAGCTTCAGCCGCTCTGCGTAATCCAGCAGCTCCTTTTCTGGCTCGGTGCCGAAGTCGGACCTAACGAGCGTCGCGTGGATCTGCGCGTGCTGAATGGCGCCAGGTCGGTTGCCGGCGGCTGCGAGCTCCTGCATCAGGCGCAGGGCGATGCGCGAATTGTACGGGTCCTGTGCCGCTGCCCGCTGCCACCATGCTACAGCCCTCGCGAAGTCACCGGTCTTGCTCGTCTCCTCGGCCATTGCCTCGAGAGCCACGAGGTATTCTCGAGCGAGGCGATCGCGTTCCCTGTCGATCCAGCGTTCGAGCTCGACGCATTCCGAGAGGAAAAAGCCGTCCAGGAACGGGCCCGCGTACACATCCACTGCGTGCTCGAAATTGTGAACGGCGAGCGCCGTCTCGAACTCGAGGACGTCACAGCCGATCGCCTTGCAATCCAGCTTTAGCTCATCGCCCGCAGGAATGATTGTGTCGCTGCCCAGGTCCTGATTGATCCGGTAAATCGAATCCGATAGGAGATGGCGGCCGCGGTCGGAGTCCGCGTCAGGCCAGAGGTACGCGATCAGTTTATCGCGACTGACTCCCGCGGGTTGCCGGACCACGAGGAGGGCGAGCAACGCGATGCGTCGGCGCTGAACGGCGCGGCCGGTGACAGGAGTTCCACCCTCGTCAGCGTCGACGTACGCGCCGCCTAACAGCTTGAGCCGCTTCACGATACCAGAGGCGAAATCAGGGCGATGAAGAGTCGAGAGGATGGCGAAGCGCGCGCCTCATTCTAGGTGCGCACAAGACGCCGGAGCAAGCGGCCTGCTTGGGACGGAGTCGCACGGCGTCGCAACGGTTCCGCTCACGTAGCGGATGGAGGATGCAAATGCGCGGAAGAACGAGGATGACAGGTTTTGTCGCGGTTGTCGGCGCCGTCGGCGCGTTGGCGTTCGCGGCCTGTCAGAGTGAACGGAATGTGGCACCAGTAGAGAGTCACGGCGCGCATGGCGCATCGACAATCTCGGCCGCACAAGCCGACGCCATCGAAGACGTGCTGCAGGTCCTACGTCGCGTCACGCAACCGTTCGCCGATTTCAACACGGCGGTTGCGGCGGGTTACAGCGCGCAGCTCACGCCTTGCATGGAGAACCCCCCAGTTGGGGGGATGGGCTTCCATTACGGTAATCCGGCGCTCATAGACGGCGTCGTGCAGGCACTCAAGCCCGAGCTGCTACTGTACGAGCCGCAGCAGAACGGAACGCTGCAGTTTGTGGGCGTCGAATACATCGTTCCTTATACCGCGTGGACGAAGCCAAGTCCGCCGTCGATCGCGGGCGTGCCGTTCCATCGAAACGACGCGTTCGGCCTTTGGGTCCTGCACGCGTGGGTAGCGAAGAACAATCCGCGAGGGACGCTGTTCGATTGGAATCCGACGGTCTCTTGCCAGTTCGCAACGTCCACCAGCAAGTGAGGAGCTGGAAATGCCGAAGTACATCATCGAGCGCGAGATCCCTGGCGCGTCAGGACTGACGCCGGGCGATCTGCAGCGCATCTCGCGAACCTCGAACGCCGTTTTGTTGGCGATGGGCCGGTGATGTGCAGTGGGTGCAGAGCTACGTGAACGGAGACCGGATCACGTGCATCTACATCGCACCTAACGAGGATCGCTTGCGCGAGCATGCCGATCGCGGCGGTTTTCCAGTGAATCGCGTGATGGAGATCGTGGGGATCATCGACCCGACAACGGCAGAGTCCAGGCCCTTCGCTGAACTTTAGTTTCGACTCGCAAGCAGCAAAAAGCTTCACCGCGGAAAAATCACGGACACAACGCGGACGAACGCGGAGAAAGGGCGTTTCTTTTGAAAGGAAAACGCAGTCTCCGCGTTTGTTGCAGTTAAGTCCGCGTTTGTCCGCGGTGTTGCCTTTGATCTTCAGCCGATCGCCTACCAAGCAATCCCGTAATCATCCCCGTGATTGCTCGCCGCGCCCCAGAACGATCGATGTTTCCAATCAAACCAGATCGCGGTAATCGGTCCCGACGTTCGCGCCGAGTATTGCAGTTTGTAGCCCATTTTCTGGAGCTCGCTACGGACCCACGGCGGTGTATCGTCCCTAACGAGAATGTCGCCGGGGCGCGACGAATGGTCGTCGAATGAGTTGCGCAGCTGGAAGCTGTTGAGGTTCGCCGCTTCGACAGACTCCTGCACGTTCATCCCGAACTCCACGACGTTCAGGAAGAACTGCAGCAGATTCTGATCCTGCGAATCGCCGCCTTGCACCGAGAATGCCATGTACGGCTTGCCGTCCTTGAGTGCGAGCGAAGGCGTGAGCGTCACGCGAGGACGCTTTCCTGGCTGAATTACGTTGAACGGGTTCTCGTTAGGGTCCGTCACGAAGCTCTGAGCGCGCTGACTCATTCCCACGCCAGTTCGGCCCGCGATGACCGACGGGATCCAGCCGCCGCTCGGTGTCACGGAAATCACCCAACCGGAAGTGTCCGCCGCTTGAATGGAAGTCGTGCCGGCATAGAACGCTTCTTCCCAAGTACGAGGTCTGGGGACCTTATTCACTGCCGTCATATCCGACGACGTCGTCGTGACGGGCTTTGCCTTCTTCGGCGGCCAGTTTTTCAGCAGCTCGAGGTAAGGATTGGTCCCACCCTGGAACGGATACGGGTCGCCGGGCTTCGCGTTAGGGTCGTTCTTCTCCCAGTTGATCGACGCGGCGCGAGTCTTCGCGTAATCCTTCGACAGCAGACCCTTGATCGGCTCTTCCGGCGGCACGTAGGTATCGCCGTAATAGAAGTCGCGATCGGCAAAGGCGAGGTTGAGCGTTTGATACAGAGCGTGCATGTACTTGGCGCTGTTGTAGCCCATCGCTTTCACATCGAAGTTCTCGAGGATGTTGAGCGACTGGAGCAGCATCGGCCCCTGCGTCCATGCGGTCAGCTTGTAGACGTCGATCCCTTTGTAGCTCGTGATCGCCGGCTCTTCGATCTGCACCTTCCAGTTCGCGAGATCGGCCTCGGTGAACAGTGCGCCCTCTTCGCGCGCGCCCCTAACAAGCTCCTTTGCGATGTCACCTTTGTAGAAACGATCGTACGCTGCATAGATGGCTTCCTTGCGGCTCTTCCCCTTCTTGAGCGCATCGCGCTCGGCCTCGACGAGCTTGCGCAGCGTCGCCGCGAGATCGGCTTGTTTGAAGATCTCACCCGCAACGGGAGCCTCGCGCGCTTCACCCGGATGCGTGAAAAAAATCTGGCTCGCGTACTTCCACTTCTTGATCCAATCGCGCTGCCGATTGATGGACTCGGCGGCGTCGTTTTCGATCGGATAGCCATCGGCCATCTGAATCGCCGGCGCGAGCACGTCGGCCAGGCTCAGTGTGCCGAACTCGGCGAGCATGACGAGCAAGCCACCGGGAGTTCCAGGGGTCACCGCTGCAAGAGGTCCATACTCCGGTGGGTAGTCCAGCCCCTTCGACTTGTAGAACTCGGGAGTCGCTCCCGTCGGCGCGACGCCTAACGCGTTGATGCCGATGACTTTCTGCGTCTTCGGATTGTATAAGAGGGCCTGCGTCTCGCCGCCCCAGCTGAGCACGTCCCACATCGTGGCGACCGCGGCGAGCATCGCAGCGGCGGCATCGATGGCGTTGCCGCCCTTTTGGAAGATCATTGACCCGGCTGTGGCCGCCAGCGGCTTTCCGGTGACAGCCACCCAGTGCCGGCCATGGAGAACGGGCTTTTGCGTGCGTTGTCCGGCAGCCTCCGAAAGCGGTGAGAGACTTAGGCACAACACCACCGCTATTGCAGATCCCAGCGTGTAGCGTAACATCAGACGCATGTGCTCTCCTGGCAGGTCGGGGCGGACCGTCCAATATGCCGGCCCGACGCTTAAACGCCAGGAACGCTACCGGGTCAGCATGCGGCGCGATGGGATGCACATCGTGTGTGTGGGGGAGGGAGGGAGATCTCGTTAGGCAAGCGGCCGAGGCACGCGTTCTTTATCGCCCAGCCGCTTCGGAACGTTTGTTTAGCGGCGGCTAGCGCTTCGCCGCACAACTCCTGGACTGGGTCGCTACCACGATGGGTCGCCGCAGGAATCCCTCCAAGCGTAAGCGGGCTCGCGTTACACCGGGCTCAGCGTCGGTAGCATCCGCTCCCGCGCCATCCGAGGAGGAGCAGACCCTAACGAACAGCGACCAACTCGCCGACCCGGCCTTTCCGGTCGTCGCCATTGGAGCGTCGGCGGGAGGCCTGGAAGCTTTTTCGCACCTCCTGCGAGCGCTGCCCAACGACACGGGAATGGCGTTCGTCCTCGTGCAGCATCTCGATCCGACGCATGCGAGCATGCTGACCGACATCCTTTCGCAGTCGACGGCGATGCCGACGCGCGAAGTGCACGACGACATGCCGGTCGAGCCGAACCATGTGTACGTGATTCCGCCGGGAACGAACATGGTCATAACCGGCGGCGTACTGCAACTATGGCCGCGCACGGAGACGCGCGGCCAGTTCCGTCCGATCGACCTCTTTTTGCGATCGCTGGCGCAAGACCGTAAGCACGCGTCGATCGGCGTCATTCTCTCCGGTGGTGCAACCGACGGCACGTTAGGCCTGGAAGAGATCAAGGCGGAAGGCGGCATCACGTTCGCGCAGGACTCATCCGCCATTCACGATAGCATGCCGCGCAGCGCGATCGCCGCCGGGTGCGTGGATTTCGTGCTCCCGCCGGAGGAGATCGCGAAGGAGATCGCGCGGATCGCGCGCCATCCGTACGTGGCGCCGGTTGACGAAATCCCGATCGAAGAGGCGAGTGGATCGGACCTCAAGAAAGTGTTCGAGCTACTGCGTCATAACTTCGGAGTCGATTTCACACACTACAAGCGCAATACTCTCTTTCGACGCATAACGAGGCGCATGGTCCTGCACCGTCTCGACGATCTCAAAGAGTACGCGCGCTTTTTGCAAGAGATGCCGTCGGAGCTCGAGGCGCTGTATCAGGATGTGTTGATCAACGTCACGAGTTTCTTCCGCAACCCGGAATGCTTCGATCTCCTCAAAACCAAAGTATTTCCGGCGCTGACAAATCAGCGCTCGCGCCACGAGCCGGTGCGCATCTGGGTCATCGGCTGCTCCACCGGAGAAGAGGCGTATTCGATCGCCATCGCGTTCGTCGAGTATTTGGAAGCCGCCGCCAAACAGGTCGTGCTCAACGTCTTTGCGACAGATCTCAATGCCGCCGGCGTCGAACGCGCCCGGTTGGGTCTCTATCCCAAGACGATCGCGCAGGATGTCTCTCCGGAGCGGCTGCGCCGTTTCTTCAGCGAAGTCGACGGCAAGTACCGCGTCAACAAGTCCCTCCGCGACATGGTGGTTTTCGCGCGGCACAACGTGCTGGCCGATCCACCATTCTCGCACATCGATCTGATCAGCTGTCGCAACATGCTGATCTATCTCGAGCCTGGTTTGCAGCAGCGTGTCATCCCGACGTTGCATTACGCGCTGGAGCCTAACGGCTACTTGTGGCTGGGAAGCTCTGAGACAATCGGCACGTACCGCGACTTGTTCGAGTCCGAAGACGCGCGACAGAAGCTGTACACGCGCAAGCCGGGTGGCGCCCGTACGGCGCCTAACCTTCAGTGGCGCACACGCGGTCAGGATTTTCACGCGCTCGCGCCGCGCTCAGCGATCGCCGCGGACGTCGTCACGGGTGCCACGGAGACCTACAAGGAAGCTGACCGCATCCTGCTCTCGCGTTATGCACCGCCGGGAGTGGTCATCACCGGCGACCTCGATATCGTGCAATTTCGCGGGGACACGGGATTGTTCCTGACGCCGGCCCCCGGCAAGGCAAGTCTCAACCTATTGAAGATGCTGCGCGAAGGGCTTCTCGTCGGCGTTAGGTCCGCGGTGCACAGAGCCAAGCGCGAAAAGACTCCTGTGCGCGAGGAAGGGCTGCGTGTTCGTTCCAACGGTGGTTATCGCACAGTCGACGTGGACGTGATCCCACTCGAGGCGAATGGTGGCGATGCGTCGTTCCTCGTGATGTTCGTCGAGCGCCAGCACGCCGGCGCGGCGCGCCCGAAGCCACCTCGCGCTACAAAGAAAGCCAAGCAAGAAGACGAGGCCGAAGTCGAGACGCGCCTCAAACGCGAACTCGTCGCCACGCGCGAGTATCTCCAAGCGGTCATCGAGCAGCAGGAAGCCGCAAACGAAGAGCTGCAGTCGGCGAATGAGGAAGTACAATCGTCGAACGAAGAGCTGCAGAGCATCAATGAGGAGCTGGAAACTTCCAAAGAAGAGATCCAGTCGAGCAACGAAGAGCTCGCGACAGTCAACGAAGAGCTGCACAGCCGGAACTTGGAGCTGAGCCAGAGTAACAACGACTTGCTCAACCTGATCCACAGTGTGCAGATGCCCATCGTTATGCTCGGCTCCGATCTTCGCATCCGGCGCTTCACGCCGGCGGCCGAGAAGATGCTCAATCTCATCGCGGCCGACGTCGGCCGGCCGATGCGTGACATCAAGCTGACCATCGGCGCCACCAACCTCGAAGAGAAACTCATCAAAGCCATCGACACGGTGACTGTCATCGAGGAAGAAGTTCAGGACGCCGCCGGGCGCTGGTTACTCTTGCGCATTCGACCGTATCGCACGCTTGAAAACAGGATCGAAGGTGCGATCCTGCTGCTGGTCGAAATCGATACGCTCAAGCGCAACCAGGAAGAGCTGCGTCGTCAGGCAAACCTGCTGCAGCAGGCGCACGAGCCGATCTTCGTGTGGGACTATTCCGGCCCAGTCACGTACTGGAATCGGGCCGCCGAAGACTGTTACGGGTATACCAAAGATCAGGCGTTAGGCAGGGCCCGCAGCGAATTGCTGCAGAGCGACGTTCCGGCGGATTTCTTCCGTACGGCGCTTCACGACGCAGGCCAATGGTCCGGTGAGTTGACGCACACCGGACGCAACGGGGAGCAGATCGTCGTCGACGCGCGCATGGTGCTGGTGAGTGAGCCATCCGGCAAGTTGGTGTTGGAAACACACCATCCGATCACTCAGCGAAAGCGCATGGAGCAGGAGCTGCGCACCCGAGCGGTGGAGCTCGCGGCGCTGGATCAGCGCAAGAATGAATTCCTTGCGATCCTGGCCCACGAGCTACGCAATCCGCTGGCTCCATTGAGCACTGCGCTGCATCTCATCAAAGAGCAAATCGGCGCGGCCGGTCCCGGCGAAGCATTGAAGATCATGGAGCGGCAACTGCGCCGCCTAACGCAGCTGGTGGACGATTTACTCGACATCTCACGTATCACGCGTGGCCGCATCGAGCTGCGCCTCGAGCCGATCGACCTAACGAGCTTCCTGCCGGAGGTTGTGCAGGGAGCGCAATCGGTTCTCGACGCACGCGACCAGGAGCTGATCCTCAGCGTGCCAAAGCATCCGCTCGTCGTCGAGGGTGACCCGGCACGCCTGGAACAGATCTTCGGCAACCTGCTCAACAACGCGTCGAAGTTCAGCGCCAGAGGCAGCCGGATCAACCTAACGGCTCAAGCCGACACGAAGAGACGGCAGGCCATCGTGAGCGTGACGGACGCGGGCGTAGGTATCGCCGCCGAGGACTTGCCTAACGTATTCAATCTCTTCACTCAGGTGAATCCGTCGATGAGCCGCAACACGGGCGGGCTCGGCATCGGTCTCAACCTGGCGCAAGAGCTGGCCCATTTACACCGCGGCGCGATCACGGCGCACAGCGCAGGCTTGAACCAGGGAAGTGAATTCATCGTGCGCCTGCCGCTCCTTAGACACGCGCCAACGCCGCCGACACAGCAGCAGGTTCGAGGGCACGGCGACAAAACTAGACGCGTGCTCGTCGTCGACGACAATCACGACGCCGCGCGCAGCCTGGCTGATTTTCTCAGCCTCTCGGGACACGACGTGAATGTGCAGACGACGTCAGCAGGCGCGCTCGAAACCATCGACGAGTTCCGCCCCGACACGGTGGTGCTCGATCTCGGTTTACCGTCTATGGATGGATTTGAAGTTGCGCGACGGCTGCGCGAAATGCCGGTGGGAAGGAGTCTCCTGCTGATCGCCTTGAGCGGCTATGGCCAGGAAGAGCATCGGCGGCACTCCCGCGAAGCCGGCTTCGATCATCATTTGACGAAGCCGGCTGATCTCGCGGTCTTGCTGGAATTGCTCGGTAGCGTCGCTACGGACGCCAGCGCGCGTTAGGCGCGTCGACGGCCACCTACTGCGAGCAACACGACGCCCGCCGCGATAGCCAACCCGCCGGCCAGCGGCGGGATTGGCACGCTTTCCTTTTCTTCTACGTTGACTTCCAGTGGACCGAGGTCCACCTCGTGCCTCTTACGTGTGTACGTGATGCCGCCGTAAATGAGACCGACGGCACCGAGTACGATCAGAATAAGCCCTACCCAACGCGACGCAGTCATTTCTGCCTCGCCGGTCTAGACAGGTAGGGCGCGCTAGACAACGGGCCGCCGACCCTGAATCACTCGGACCAAGAAGATGATGATCGCCACGACGAGCAGAATGTGGATCAGTCCGCCAATCGTGTACGAGCTGACGAGGCCCAGCAGCCAGAGAACCAGGAGAATTACCGCAATCGTCATCAACATTTTGTCGTTCCTCCAAGCGGGTTCCTGCCAATCACGCGGTCCTGCCTAACGTGAATGCGTTGGCAGGTGCGAGGGTCGCGGCCGCCTCACATTTCGTGAACCGTGCCCTGCCCTCACTCTTCCCGTCTTGCACAAAGCAGACCATGTTCAGACGGGTAGTGCCGGCCTCAACAGGACCGCGCGTCAGGCGGCGGGGAATTCGAGATGAACGTGTTGTTTTCCGACATCGTGATTCGGCTGTTCGCCGCGACAGTGGCCGGGATGATCCTGGGCATCAATCGCGAGCTCAAGGACAAACCAGCCGGCGTCCGGACGCACGCCATCGTCGCGCTCGGTGCGTCCGTCATCACTTTGCTGGCAACGCTGCCGCCGCACGACGCCACGTCGGCATCGCGCGCGCTTCAAGGAGTCATTACCGGAATCGGCTTCCTCGGCGCGGGCGTCATCCTGCGCGACATGACGGGCAACACGGTTCATGGGTTGACCACCGCGGCGACGATCTGGCTGGCTGCGTGCCTCGGCGCCGCCTGCGGCCTCGGCTATCTCTCCGTCGCCGCGACAGCCTCTGCGATCGCCTTGCTCATCCTCATTCTGGGCGTCCCGTTCGAGCGCAGGTTGCGTCGCGCAGAGCAGGATCATGCGCGTCTGCGCGACGTCGAGCGGTAGCTGCCTAACGTGGTCGAGCGACGAACTTCCAGCGCGCGGTCACGTAGGCGGTGATATCGATGTCACGCGGACTGACTGGCGTGGGCACGTCGGCCGCCGCACGGGCCATCATCATCTCGGATTGCATGAACGGCTGCGGTCCGAGGATGCGGACGGGCTCCGTTCGCACTTCGAGAAGATCACCTAACGAGCCGCCGGCTGCCGTGGCGATCGCCTCGGCTTGCGCCCGCGCCGAGCGGACAGCTTCAACCGTCGCTTCGTTGCGCGCACGGGTCGGGTCCGCCAACCAGTACGACACCGACATCACATTCGTCGACCCCGCTGTGAGCGCGGTGTCGATCACTCGGCCAACGAGGTCGATATTGCGGATTTCGACACGCACTGTGTTCGTCGCCACGAAGGCGGAATCGCGCCGCAACTCGCGCCCCTGGGGTCCGGGAATGATCTCGATGTCGGGACGCACGTTGTAATTGAGCGTGCTGATCTGCGCCTTATCTACTCCGACAGCACCCACGGCATTGCGAATGCCCGTGGCGATGCGCGCGTTCTCAGCTCCGGCTTGTGAAGGAGTCCGGCTGCGATTCTGGATCGAGAGAAAGACGGACGCGCGATCCGGCGTCATGGTGCGCTTTCCTTCCGCCGACACGATTATCGCCGGCGGCGGCTCCGGCGTCACAGGTTGCTGCGCGCCGGCCAAAAGCGGGAGTGCGGATGACGCGGACAGCGCGCGGACTAACGCGGACACTTTCATTGCAAGACGTTCCTCGGAAGTGGGCTAAGCCCTAACCCCCAAACCCTAACCCCTTGTACTCCAATCACGACGGCTTGGCTCTCGCAGAGCTGGTAAAGAAAGGCGACGTCACTCCATTGGAACTCGTCGAGTCTGCCATTGAGCGCATCGAACGACTCAACCCCGCGCTCAATGCGGTCGTGCACAAGATGTACCATGCAGCGCGTCGCGCCGCGGCAGGTGCGTTACCCGACGGCCCCTTCAAGGGCGTGCCGATTCTGCTCAAGGACTTGCTGTCGTGGTATGGCGGGGAGCGCATAACGAGTGGGAGCCGACTCTTTCGCGACTTCGTCGCACCGCACGACAGCGAGTACGTGAAGCGCGTGCGCGCGACAGGAGCGATTGTCGTAGGCAAGACGAACACGCCGGAGTTCGGCCTCACACCCTTTACGGAACCGGAACTTTTCGGACCCGCGCGAAATCCATGGAACCCGGAGCGCACGACGGCGGGTTCCAGCGGCGGCTCGGCAGCGGCAGTCGCTAGCGGAATGGTTCCGGTTGCCGGCGGCGGTGACGGCGGTGGATCGATCCGCATGCCCGCGTCGTGCTGCGGCATCTTCGGCCTCAAGCCAACGCGCGGCCGAACGCCGACGGGGCCGGATAACGGTGAGCTGTGGCGCGGCGCGGCAATCGAGCACGTGCTCACGCGCTCAGTGCGCGACAGCGCCGCGATGCTCGACGCCACGTTAGGCGCGGACGTTGGTGCGCCGTACTGGGCCGAAACGCCGCGGCGTCCCTATGTGCAGGAAGTCGCGACCGATCCGGCCCCACTGCGGGTCGCATTCACGACGACCTCGTTGATGGGTCGCAATGTACACACCGACTGCCACGCCGCGGTGCACGATGCGGCGAAGCTTCTCGAATCGTTAGGACACCACGTCGAGGAAGCCTCGCCACCCATCGATCGCGAACGCTTCAACCGCGCGTTCATTCTGCTGGTCGCGGGCGAAACGCGCGCAGATCTGGACGAAGCACGCGAGCTACTGGGACGCACGGCAAAACGCGAGGACGTCGAGTACACGACATGGGTGCTCGCACTCGTCGGCAAGGCAACGTCAGCGTCGGAGTACGCCGTTGCGCTACGCTATTTGCAACGCGCCTCACGCAGCATCGGCGCCTTTTTCGAGCAGTACGATGTCTTGCTGACGCCGACGGTCGCGTCGCCACCGTTCCCGCACGGTGCGTTGCAACCCGCTCCCGCTGAGCGTCGGCTGCTGCAGACAATGGGGCGCGTGCGCGGCGGCCGCTTGATGCGCGCGTTAGGCATGGTTCAGAAACTCGCGGACACAGTCTACGAGTTCATGCCCTTCACGGCGCCCTTCAACGTGTCGGGACAACCCGGGATGTCCGTGCCGCTCTTCTGGAATGCCGAAGGGCTACCGATCGGCGTGCAGTTCGTCGGTCGTTACGGCGACGAAGCGACGCTATTCAGACTTGCCGGCCAGCTCGAGCGCGCGCGTCCCTGGCTCACACGCACGCCTCCGATTTCGGATGAGAGAAGATCAAAAGCCTAACGGCTGTTAAGATCAAAAGCCTTACCGCAGAGCACGCGGAGGTGCGCAGAACTAACCCCCAACCCCTGCCCTCATAGCCTGCTTTGCCCGGACCTTGTCGAGAAGGTCGATCAGTTGGTCGAGCTCTTCGTCGTTCAGCACCTGGAGCACGGCTTTGTCTGCTTCGTTCACATCGGCATCGAGCTCTGACAACAGCGCGAGCCCGGATTCCGAGATGCGGCAAAGAACCAAGCGACGATCGGGCGTTGAACGCTCACGGCTCACATAGCCCGCGGCTTCCAGTTTGTCGATGAGGCGAGTGATGCCGGCTGCTTCTTCGACCATACGCTCGCGAATCGCGAGCGTGGGCAGCCCCTGCGACCCTGCACCCCGCAAAATTCGCAATACGTTGTACTGCGCCAGCGAAATCCCCGCCGCCTCGACGACCTTCACTACCGGCCGCTTCGAGACAGCAGCCGTGCGCATCAGCGCGAGCAGCGCCTCCTGGTAGCGTGAGTGAAACGGCCTCTTTTGCTTGAGCTCATCCTGAATGGTGCTCTTATGCGGCATGAAGCTACTCGTTAGGTTGACGCCGGCCGGGACCAGTCCATCTGGTCCAGCCGCAAAATCGTGTTCAATAGCATGTCACCACCGTGCACACAGTCTCCCGGCGTTGTGTACTCTTTCGGCGAGTGACTGATCCCGCCGACGCTGGGCACGAAGATCATCCCCATCGGCGCAAGACGCGACATCGACTGCGCATCATGCCCCGCCCCGCTCGGCAGCTCCACGCTCTTGAGGGCAAGCGCTTGCGCGGTATCCCCGACGGCGCGGCGCACGCGCGCATCGGTCATGGCCGGTTCGTTCGCGCTGATCGGATCGAGCCGGATCGTCGTCCCGTTCGCTTGGCCGATCCCGTCTGATTCGCGCCGGATCGTCTCGAAGAGAGAATTGACTTTGGCCGCGTCCAGATCGCGCAACTCGAGCGACAGCGTGGCTTTGCCGGGAATCACGTTAGGCGTGTTCGGCGATATCTGGATCTTGCCGACGGTGCCGACCTGACGGCCAGGCACCGAGGAGACGACGTGGTTCACCATTTCGATGAAGCGCGCCGCCGATAACAGCGCGTCGTGTCGATCGCGCATCGCGGTCGTCCCGGCGTGATTCGCGAAGCCGTCCACGGTGACTTCCCAGCGGTACACACCGACGATCCCCTGTACGATGCCAACTTCGAGACTGCGCTGCTCGAGCGTTCCGCCCTGCTCGATATGCAGCTCGAGATACACGGCGTAATCGCCGGGTTGGCGCTTCGTCTCGTCGAGCCGGTCAGGGTTTCCACCGACGAAAGCGATGCCGTCCCTGATCGTCTTGCCACTCCAGTTCGCGAGTGCAAGATCCTTCTCGGCGAGACCGCCGATCATCCCGCGGCTGCCGACGAGCCCACCTTCTTCGAATGCGAAGATCACGACCTCGAGCGGATGCTTCGTGACGATCTTCCGTTCACGCATCGTCTGAATCGACTCGATCGCCGAAAGCGAGCCGAGCGTGCCGTCGTAGTTGCCGCCTTCTGGGACCGAGTCGATGTGCGACCCGAAAAGGATCGGCTTGAGACGTGGATCGCTCCCTGCCACTCGGCCGATGATGTTGCCGGCCATATCGATGCGCACGTCGAGACTGGCCTCTCGCATACGCCGCATGGCGTACTCGCGGCCCTGTTTGTCGGCGTCCGTATAGCCAACGCGACTTACGCCGCCCTGCGGGTTTTTGCCGAACTCGGCTAGCTCGCGCAGGTGAAGGTTCAGGCGATCGCCGTTGACGCGCGGCACATCAGACCGCGCTGCGGCGGCGTACAGGCGCGACGCTCGTGGAGATACGGCGAGCGCGCCTAACGCGGTTGCGAGCTGGTGCGAGAAGGTGCGGCGATTCATAGACATAAGGGGGAGCCCACAAGCGTAGTATGGTTCGCCGAAGCGTCGGTCGCTACGGCCCCGGCGTCACGCGGTTGGCGGAGAAGGCAGTCGTCCAGCGCCGTGCAGACCGCCAACAAAGCAAAGAGCCGAGCGTTTCCGCCCGGCTCTTCGTTGTAGCGTCTCGTGTGCGAATTACGCCGCGTTCGCTCTCTCGCCCGCGGCGGCGACGATGCGCCGAAGCTCGCCGTACTCCTGTTCCGAAACTCCCCGATCGTGCAGCACGTGATTGATGAGGGCCGCCGAGCTTCCGCCGAACAACATTGCCGTGAGCTCGCGCACCATCGACACGCGCACGTCGCCTTCCGTTACCAACGCGCGGTACACGAATTGGCGCCCGTTAGGCCGATGCGCGACGACGCCGCGCTTTTCGAGTCGAGTGAGAATCGTGGCGACCGTGGTCTGTGCGAGTGGTCGTTCAGGAAGCAGCGCTGCCTGCGTCGTTGCTACCGTGCACTCTCCACG
>DASYRX010000132.1:0-2670 GCA_036003845.1 Gemmatimonadaceae bacterium
CGTGAAGCGCGCCTCACTGACGCCGCTGACCATCTCGGGCGGAAGCACCTTGATGACTACTCGGCGGCCGAGCGAGCGCTCCGTCGCGAGGAAGACGTGCGACATCCCGCCACCGCCGAGCTCGCGCTCGATCTGGTAGACATCGCCGATCAATTCCTGGAGCTCGCGGAGGAGCCCGTTATCCACGCAATCGATCCTAGGGGATGAGGGACCGCGACAATCGGCTGTGCTGCCGCGGGTCGCGTTAGGAAGTGGAGCGGACCGGGATCGAACCGGCGACCCCCTGGTTGCAAACCAGGTGCTCTCCCAGCTGAGCTACCGCCCCGAAGTGTACCGAAAAATATACGCAGGCCACGGACTCCCAGGCCGCCACTCAATCATTATCATGGGAAAGCGCCCCATCGTCATCATGGGAAAGCACCCATCGTCCTCGTATGCCTGACGCCCCAAGCCAGAAGATCACGATCCGCTGCCAGTTCTGCCAAACGTGGAACCGCATCGAGGCCGCGCGTGCGACTGATAAGCCGAAGTGCGGGAAGTGCGGTCGGCCGCTGCTCCTCGATCGTCCATGGCCGCTGAACGACGAATCATTCGAGCGGACGGTGAAAGAAACCGAAGTGCCTGTCGTCGTCGACGTCTACGCCGACTGGTGCGGCCCATGCAAGGTCATGGCGCCGCACATCGATACACTCGCGGCGAAGATGCAAGGGAAAGCGTTGGTCGCGAAACTGAATTCCGATCTGTCACCCGTGACGGCGCACAAGTTCGACGTGCGCGGAATTCCGACCGTGCTCGTCTTCCGCGGCGGGAGCGTCGCGAAACGGCATACCGGCGCGGTCGGCCTGGCGCAGCTCGAGGCGCTCGTCGCCTGATCAGTAAGTCCCGTTAGGCAGGCGAGCTCCGAAAGTGCTTCACCGCGGACCAACGCGATCCAACACGGACCAGACATAGACATCAGCCCAGTAAAACGGGCACGGGCAGCTTGGTACGCAGTTCCTACGTAAGTTGCTGTGGTCCGCGTGTGTCCGCGTGTGTCCGCGGTGAAATGCAGTTGATCTTCTGGACTATTCGTGCGCGGGGAGCGGCTCCATCGTCTTGGGATCGACGGGCACCTGCATTTCATCGCGATACGGCGACGTGAGCCAGACGACGCGCATGCGCGGGAAGGCGTCGAAGAACTGCAGATAGCTCCACGCCCACAGTCCCAGGAATCCGGCGAAGATGCCGATCTCCCAAATCCCGATCGGCGGGGACGACACATTCTGTAGATAAATCGACGGATAGATCTCCACGTATCGGTGCAGCGCGAGTCCGAGCAGGCTGCATAGCGCGAACGTGATCATCGTCGGCGAGAAGACCTTGGGATACTTGCCTAACAAGCCGAAGAACGGCAGCGCGAACATCAAGAACGCGATCGCAATCGTGAGCGGCAGCCACGGACCGCTCAGGCGGTTCGCAAAGAAATGCGTTTCCTCGGGCCAGTTGCCGTACCAGATCACCAGCAACTGCGAAAACGTCAGGTATCCCCAGAACGCCGTGAAGGCGAAGCAGAGCTTTCCGACGTCGTGATAATGCCGATCGGTGATGAGCTCATCGGCGGCGAGGAAACGCTTCCACGGCCGCAAAAGGATGGCGAACAACATCAGCATGCCGATCCATCCGCCCATGAAAACTTGCCAGCCGTACATCGTGCTCTGGAAGTGATAGTCCAGCGACATCGACATGTCCCACGCCATCACGACCCAGAAGAAGCCGAACATGAGCGCCATGAAAACGGCGGCGCGGCCCATCCACGAATGCGTGCTGTGCAGCTCGCGACGCTCATCGGTGAAACCGCGGCGCATGCGGTCGCGCCAGCCCTTTGCCCACTTCGCGCCCCACTCGGGCAGCAAGCCGACGTCGATGCGCAGCGAGCGGTACACGTACCAGAGCTGCAGACCGAACAGCACGCCTAACAAGATCACCGCGCGCAGCGACCAGAAGGTCGGATTGAGCCAGAGCGCCTTCTCCGGCTGTGTCGGCGGCTCGTGCGTCCACGGGAAGATGTGGCTCCTCCCGACGAACACCGTGAGCAGCATCAGCACGTACGCGAACGGTAGGAACGCAGCAAAGCCTTCGACAAAACGCACGACGGCGCGGGACCAGCGAGCCGTCGTTATGCGCTGAACAGCGGCGAGCGTAACGCCGGCGGAGGAGATGATCGTGAAGTAAAGCCAGCTGACGTGGAACGCCTGCCAGGCCCGTTCCTCACCAATCAGCGCGCCGATGATGAAGATCAGGAAGCCGATGATCGCGAGCGCCAGCGCCACTTTCTTGAGTCCCGAGGAGACCGGGCGCGCCTGAATGAGGCGTACGAGCGCCTCACGCGACGGAGCGACGTGGTCGTGTTGCGAGCTCATGGATCGTGGCGAGTGGTGTCGCGCGCCGGCGGTGCGACGCCGGCCGGTTCCGCGGCCGCGCCGGAGCGCGGAGTGAGCTTCATGTTAGGCAACACTGGCCGTATCCAAGTCCCGGGACCAAGCAGCGTCGGCCCGGGCAGTGCGGCGCCCGTCACTCCGGGCGGCGCCACAGGACCCGTCTCGACGGTGCGACCTTCGAGGCGCCCCTGCAGCGCTCGCAGGTAATTCACGACGTCCCAACGCGAGCGCTCCTCGATGCGGTTGTACGGCG
>DASYRX010000133.1:0-13536 GCA_036003845.1 Gemmatimonadaceae bacterium
ACGCCGAACTGGTTGCTCGTGAATCGCGGGTCGTAGCCGGCCGTGCGGACGATCTTGGGGATGCGCGAATTCGCGAACATCCCCGCCACCGTGGCGAGCGAGCCGATCATGACCATCAACTCGAAGCCCAGGATCGTATACGGGATCCAGCTCGCGAACGGCTTGCCGCCGACGACGAGCGGCCAGTACTCCGACGTCCACACGGCGATCCAGTAGCCGAACGTCACGCCGCAGAGACCGCCGATCAACGTGAAACGCCTAACGGGGCTCGGCGGTGGATCCACGGCATCATCGATCTCGTGCCGCGGAGTCGGCGTGTAGACCGTGAAGGCCGTAAAGTTCTTTTGCTTGAGCTCTTCGACCGCATCCACCAGCGCGTCGAGCTCACGATAGACCGCGACGAGTCCGCGCCTCATGCGAACTCTCCCGGCGTATCGGTCCCATACGGCAGGTGATGCCCGGACACGTCCACTTCCTCCGGCACCTTATGACTGCGCAGACGCGGCGGAATGATCTCCTTCACTTCCGCGATCGCGACGACGGGCAGCTGCTTGATGAACAGCAGGAACCACATGAAGAACCAGCCGAAGCTCCCGAGCAGAATCGAGAGGTCGACCCAGCTCGGCGTGTAACTGGACCATTGCCACGGCTCGAACTCGTGCGACAGCGACGGCACGATGATCACGAAGCGCTCGAACCACATCCCCAGGTTGATGAAGATCGAGAGGATGAACAGCCAGCTCGGATTGCGCCGCAGTTTCTGCGAGAAGAGCGAGAGCGGCAGGATCATGTTGCACGTGAGCATGATCCACGCGGCCCACCACCACTGGCCAAAAACGCGGTTCCAGAAGTACTCCTGCTCGGCTGGGACGGCGCTGTACCAGGCGACCCAGAACTCGATGAGATACGCACAGCCGACGATCAGTGATGTCGTTAGGCAGAGTTTGGCCGCGGCGTCGAGATGGTTGATCGTGACGATATGCTGCAGCTTGAAGAACTTGCGGATCGGGACGATGATCGTGAACACCATCCCCAACCCCGAGAAGATCGCGCCGGCGACGAAGTAGGGCGGGAAGATCGTCGCGTGCCAGCCTGGCGTCAGCGCCATCGCGAAGTCGAAGGACACGACCGAGTGCACCGACAACACGAGCGGCGTCGAGAACGCAGCAAGGAAGAGGTACATCCGAGCGAAGTGGCGCCACTCGGGCTCGGAGTTGCGCCATCCTAACGAGAGCACCGAGAGAATCCGCTTGCGCAGCGGGTTCTTCTCGCGGTCGCGCAGGACCGCGATGTCGGGGACGAGACCGATGTACAGGAACGTGGACGACACCGTTAGGTACGTCGTGATCGCGAAAACGTCCCAGATGAGCGGGCTCTTGAAGTTCGGGAACAGCAGCCGCCAGTTGGGATACGGGATCAGCCAGAAGAACTTCCAGGGCCGGCCGATGTGAATGATTGGGAACAGAGCCGCCGTCATGACGGCGAACACGGTCATCCCTTCGGCACATCGATAGATCGTCGTGCGGAAACCGGCGCGGAACAGATAGAGAATCGCTGAGATCAGTGGGCCGGCGTGGCCGATACCGATCCAGAAGACGAACGTGATGATGTACACGCCCCACATGACCGGCGGGTTGTAGCCGGCGTTCCCCAGGCCCCAGTAGATCTGGTAGATCCACGTGCCGGCGCCCCACAGGAAGCAGAGGATCGCGAAGCCTAACGCGCCGAACCAACCGAGCGTCGGCTGCAGCGTGGCGGCGATGTCGCGATCAACCTCCGAATAGTCCTTGATCCCGGGGATCTGAACGTTCGCGGACGCGACGTTCGGGCGCGGCGTCACTGGAGCGGCGGCCGTAGCCATTACTCGGCGCCTCCGGCCGGACGAGCCGCGTTAGGCTCCTCGCGCGGATGCGTCACCTTCTTGAGGTAGACGACGGCCGTGTACGTGTTCAACTCTTCGAAGACGTGGTAGCGACGCGCATCCTGCACGGTCTTGGCCATCGTCCAGCGCTCATCGGCCGCATCGCCGAAGAGGATCGCGCGCGACGGGCACGCCTGCGCGCAGGCGACAGTGAACTCGTCAGGCGCGACCTCGCGCTTCTCCAGCGTGGCGCGATTCTCGGCTTCACGAATCCGCTGCACACAGAACGTGCACTTCTCCATGACGCCGAGCCCGCGAACGGTGACGTCAGGGTTGAGCTGCCAGTTGAGTGGCTCAGGGAACGCGTACTGGCGGCGGGCTGGAACGCCGAAGCCATGCCAGTTGAAGTAGCGGACTTTGTAAGGACAGGCGTTCGAGCAATAGCGCGTGCCGACGCAGCGATTGTAGACCTGAATGTTGAGACCATCAGGTGCGTGATATGTCGCGAAGACCGGGCAAACGCTTTCGCACGGCGCATTGCCGCAGTGCTGACACAGCATCGGAGCGAAGCGCGCCTCGAACTCCGACGAGCCGTCTTCACCACCCTCGAAGTATCGCTCGATGCGGAGCCACGCCATCTCGCGACCTTTGAGGATGTTGGCGCCGGGGCGCGTATCCCAGCCCGATCCATCGGATGTGTGGAACGGACGCAGTGAACGCCCCTGCCAGCGCGCGCCGACTGTCGGGATGTTGTTCTCTGCATAACAAGCGGTGACGCACGCGGAGCAACCGGTGCAGCGCGCGAGGTCGATTGTCATCGCCCAGCGACGCTTCGCCATCCCGCTCCAGTGGTCGGGCTTGTACATCCCCTGCTCTTTGTGCTCGTTCTTGCCGAGATCGCCGATCGCGTCGGACGCCACAGGCGATTTCAAGCCCGGAAGGAACTCGTGCGGCTTGTCGCCCGGGAACGCCTCGTGTTCTTCGCTGCGCCCGGCCAGCAGGTCGGCGGCTGTTACGGCTTGAGCGACGCCGCGGCCGTGCTGCCGCGCGGACCCCTCCGTGCTGACCAGCATCGAACGGTCTGTTGTCTTCGTTAGGCTGGCCTTGAGCTGCGTCAGGGCCAGTCCACCGGATCCGTTCGGCGAACCCGTGAGCAGGTCGAGAGCGTTCACACCAACACGCTCCGCGTAGCGCCCGTAGCCCGTGTGCCCCTGGCCGGTTGCGATGGCGACGGTGTCCTGCCTAACGCCTAGATAGAGATACGCGGGCGCCGTGACGGTACCGGCGCTCGTGGTGACTGTGACATGATCACCCGGCTTGATGCGGAGTCGGCCTGCCGTGAGCGGGTGGATCTCCACGACCGACTGCCAGCAGATCTTGGTGACCGGGTCGGGCAGCTCTTGCAGCCACGGCTTGTTGGCGCCGCGGCCGTCGCCTAACGTGGGCGACAGGTACACGACGAGATCGAAGTCGCCGGTCTGCGAAGCGAGCGGCGCGGTTTCGCCCGGGGCGTCGCTTTCCGGCGCCGTCGCCGTGCGCGCCTCGACAGCACCCGCGATCATGCCGCTGGGGAGCGCCGCGGTAAGCGCGGCTGGGCCACCCAGGCGCGCGGTGAGCCACTCGCGATAGGTCGCGACTGGGAAGCGGCTCGCGAGCGTGGCATCGGCGCGGGCGATGCCTAACAAGACATCGGCGGTCGCACGCGTGGTGAAAACCGGCTCCATGACCGGTTGCTGTAATCCCACGGTGCCCGGCACCGGCTGAGCGTCGCCCCAGCTCTCGAGCGAGTGGTGATCCGGTAAGACCAGATCGCACAACAGCGTCGTCTCGTCCGGAACGCTGGAGAAGGAGACCTTGAACGGCACCTTGGCAAACGCGGTAGCGAACTGCATCTGCTTCGGCGTCGTGTGCGCCGGATTCGCGCCGCGAACAAACGCGAGCGGCACTGCACCCGAGTTCATGCGCGCGATGACGGGCGCCAGGTGCGCCACACCGGCGACGGGGCCAGCGAGCGACGCGATCGGCTCCGCCGGCTTGACTGTCTTCCCTTCGTTACCTAACGAGCGATTCAGCGTGTTGACGGCGGCCGCGACCTGGAACGCGTCGGGGCCCGTCGTGCCGGCGAGAACGAGGCTCGACGTGGCAGCGCGCAGATCGGTCGACAGTCGCTCGAGAACCGCAGGCTCGACGCCGGCCGCTTGAGCGGCCGCAGCGAGCGTTCCAGATCCTCCCGCACCTGACGCCGCAAGCAGCGCATTTACGATCCCTAGCTCGCTACCTGCTCGCGCGGGAATCCAGTCGTCCGCGTTGAGACCGGTGAGCGAGCGACGCGGTCCGATGTAGATGAAGCGCGGCGCGTCGGCCAGCGCAGCGCGCGCGTCGCCAAAAGCCAATTGCTGTGGGACGCTCGCGCCCCACGTCTCCAGGAAATCCGCGCCGAAGGAAACGATGAGTTTCGCGGCGGCAAAATCGTACGTTGGCGCTTGCACGCCGCCGTACTGCTGGCGATTGGCTTCGCGCGCCGCGAGATCGACTTCAGCGTCATATGCGATGTGCGCCGGGAAGCCGAAAGCGCCCAACCAGGAATCGATGAACGAAGGGAAGGAGCCGCTCTCCGCCTGATTGATGAACACGACGTTCTGGCCCTGCGCGCGCGCACCCGCGATACGCTGCGTGAGCGTCGTGATCGCCGTTTCCCACGTCGTGGGAGTCAGGCTCCCGTTCTGGCGCAGCATCGGCGTACGGAAGCGATCCGGGTTGTACAGCCCTTGGAGTGCCGACTGGCCTCGGGCGCATAACGCGCCGTGGTTGAGCGGATGGTCCGGATTTCCTTCGAGCTTGATCGCGCGTCCGTCACGGACCTCGGCGATCACGCCACACGCGGTCGCGCATTCTCGACAAGTTGTCGCGAAGTACGTCGAGACGCCGGGGACGGTGTTGTCCGGCGACGTCAAATACGGAATAAGCTGCTCCACGTGCTCATTCGTGCAGCCGACGGCTGTCGCGGCGGCAGTGGACGCGCCTAACACCTTGAGGAACTCGCGACGCCGCACCGCGGTTGTCCCGTCGGTTCGGCTCATCGGCTCGGTCGCATCGTTAGGCACGGCCCCGTGTCTAGTAGTGGCAGACGCCGCAGTCGTAGCGCGCCTTCTTGATCGGCGCCGCTGTGTCTGCGGGTGTGGGCTCGTAACCCGCCGCGCGCATTCCGTCAGCGGCGTTATAGCCGTTCACGTGACAGTTGAGACACCAGCCCATGTTCAGCGACGCGAACTGCCCGACGCGCGCCATTTCCTGAATCTTCCCGTGGCAGGTTTGGCACGTGACGCCAGCGTTCACGTGGCGCATGTGCGGGAAGTGCACGTATTCAGGGAGCTTGTGAATGCGGATCCATGGAATCGGCTGCTTCTTCGCCGAGTAATCCTGGAGCTTTTTGATCTCTTCGCTCGTGCGCGCTGGCTGACTGTCGCGCGCCGGACGCTGCGGCCCGATGATCGTGTGGCAGCCCATGCAGGTGCCGACCGCTGGCATGCCAGGATCAGGCGATTTGTTCGCGCTGTAGTGGCAATACAGGCAATTCATCCCGAGTGTTTGCACGTGCACGGGATGCGGGAAGTTGATTGGCTGTTCGGGAGCGACGCCCTGAGACGACGAAGCGCCGCTATACGCGGAAAGGATCGCTGCTGCTATTGCGATTGCGAAGAAGCCGGGCACAATGGCCCAGTTTCGCGAGAGCCGCATTCGACGCCGTGGTTGAATTGACAACCTTAGTTGGAGCAAGTGAAAAGATTCACAAGCTCCGGCCGGCTAAAGATGAGTGGCACACTGGGCGCGCGCAAGCTCGACGTTTTTTGTGTCGCAACGATCAACTCCAAGTGCTCGGATCGCTGAGTTGCAGCGCGCGAAGCTCGTCAGGCAGTAACGCGAGGTTTGCGCGCGGCGTCTGCGCGAGCCGGAGTGGCCAACCTGTGCCGAAGACGAAGCGCTCGCTGCCGATCGTTCTCAACAGATGTGCAAGGTGGTCTTCGGGGGGGCCCCACAGCCAGGAGATGTCCCACCAAACCTTGGCGCGCTCGTTAGGTGTGAGCCCCCAGTGCACCTCCTCGATCAAGTCGCGCGACGCGGCCGTGACAACGATGCGCGCGCCCGTATCGGCGCGCGCCAACTCGCGCACACTGGCGGCCGACAGATCAGCGGCCACGTCCAACGAGTGACGCTGTCTGAGATCTTCGAATCGGACCGTCAATAGGAGTACTATCCCCTGCCCCGCACACTCGGCGGCAAGTTCCATCAAGCGAGGGTCGTCGGCACCAAGGCCCCAATGGGCCGGATATGCGCGAATCGCGGGAGCTTTGTGATCGGCGCAGCGCCCCAGTGCATCGCGCCACTGCGGCCAGTCAGGGCGAATCGTCGGGACGGGTCTCAGCCGCGATGCGTGTGTAGTAAGTCTCGAGATCAGGGCTTCATTCGCATGCGCGGGATCGCGATGCCAGACCGCCGGGAGACTGCCGACCCAGGCCTGTGCGATCTCTTCGCGATCCATGACCCTAACGAGAGCGTCCGGATCCGGGTGCGGAACCGAGCGAAACGGATAGTCGCCGATGAACGCGTTGACGTCGGTGCGCGGCGTCATGCGACAGTACGCGCCGAGCCTCGGCCCTCGCGCGAGACTGGAGAAGTGACGGCTTCAGCAGAGCTCATGAACGCTCCGGGCGGAAAGATCCGCGCCGCATTGCGCCAACGGATATCGGAAAGATCGTCTGCCGCGAGGCCGATCGCTTCAAGCGCCCAGAGTTTGGCGAGGCCCGTGCACAACGTCAGATCAGCGCCCCACAGCAAGCGACGCGGACCGACGGCGGCGAGGGCGTCATCCAGCATGCCGCGGTCAACTCCGCTCCCGGCAAGGTCGAGATACACGTTAGGCGTCTCTCGCACGGCGGCGAACGTGTGGCTATAGTCTCCACCACCTCCGATGTGCGCGAGAATGATGTTCATCCCGGGATGGCGGGCGGCGAGTCGCCAGAGCTCGACGCCATCCGAGGCGTCTTGTCCTGGCCAGTAGCGCCGGCGGTGTTGCCAGACGTGATGCAGAACAGGCAGGCTGTGTTCGACGGCATATGCCGCGATTGGATCCACGCGCGGATCGTCGGCGCGACGCGCCGCAGCGAGCTTGATGCCGATCGCACCTAACGCGACGCAGCGCTCGATTTCGCCGAGCGCCAGAGTGATGTCGTTGGGATTGACGGCGACATAGCTCCGGACGAGCGATCCGTGCGCGCGCTGCAGCGCGAGCATCGCGTCGTTTCCGACGATCGTGTCGGCCGGCGACTGGAAGTAGATGGGAGAATTGCGTCCCCAGCTTCCCAGAATCGATCCGACGTGACAGGTGATTCCGATCGCGCGACCGGCGCGAAGTCGCGCGGCGTTGAGCTGTTGCCAGTCGGCGCGGGCGCACCCGTCGTAATAGAAGTGCGCGTGCACATCGATGAGCGGGCCTGCGCCGGCGAGCCCCATGCCGCGTTAGGCGAGCGAGCCGCTGCGCAGCTCTTCCGCGACGTCGACGAGCGCAGAGCTAGCTGCGGCCTCGATCGCATCCAGCGTCTTTTCGTCGTGCGCCAACGCGGGGAAATTGTACGCGCCACGCTTGAAGAGCACGCCGTGGTGCGCGGCACGCGCGAGGAAGAATCGCTCGACCGCGGGATCGTCAAAGGCGAGAAACCACATCGGCGCGATTCCTTGGACCTGCACGCCTGGCACGCCGCTCGAGCGGATCGCCGCACGCGCCGCGCGCATCATCGCTTCGCCAGTGCTCCACAGCGTCTTGCTCACGTTGTCGCGCTCGAAGCGATCGACGACGGCCAACGCGGCGCCGAGCGCAATGCTTTCGCCGGCGAGTGTGGAGGAGATCCACGTTTCCGTCGCTACTTCCATTGGCCCGGCGCGACCGACCAGCGCAGCAATAGGAAACCCGTTTGCCAGTGCCTTGCCAAACGTGGCGAGGTCGGGCTGCACGCCGGAGTATTCCTGATAACCCGCTGTGCGCAGACGGAAGCCGGTCTTGATTTCGTCGAACACGAGAATGGCGCCGCGTTCAGTGCATTGCGCCCGCGCCGCCGTAGTCCACTGCTCCGACGGCAGCTTCTCGACGACCGGCTCGAGCACCACAGCGGCGAGGTCACTGCCGGCTTGATCGCAGGCCACCTCGAGAGCCGTCACGTCGTCAAAGGGGACGCGCAGGACGTCTGCCTTCGCGCCCGCGGGAATGCCGCGACCCGAGTTCGCCCAATCGTGCCAGCCGAAATAGCCGGAGCAAACGATTTTCGAACGACCGGTCGCCGCGCGCGCGACACGCACGGCTGCTGAAACGGCCTCCGCGCCCGTCTTGAAGAAGCGCACCTGCTCTGCGCACGGAACAGTCTCGCAGAGTCTCTCCGCCAACTCGACTTCGGTGACGTGCGCCAATCCTGCGACGTTGCCTAACGCCGCCGCGTTGAGCGCGATTTGGAGCACCTGCTCGTCTCCATAGCCCAGAGCGACACTCCCCAGTCCCATCGTACAGTCGATGAGCGTCTGCTCGTCGGCCGTGACGATCCGGCAGCCTCGCGCCGACACGTAATGCGTCGGCAAATCGGCCGCGCCTTCTCCCCACAAGGCATCTGCGCGCTTGCTCCCCGTAGATGTTCCGCCCGGAATGACAAGCTCGGCACGCTCGCGCCAGGATGTGTCAACGACCGGAGCGTCGTAGTCGACATTCTCTTCGTCGACATCTGGTTCCTGCTCAGTCGCTTCGACTTCCTCGGCAGCGTTAGGTGCTTCCTCGGCCGCCGGCTTCTCACCGCGGCCAAAAAAACGGCGCAAGGGCATGTGTGAAATCGGTAGGGGCGTGACGCAAGGATCAAGGCTCCGCGGGATTCTCGTCGGGCAAGTGAGCCTCCGTCAGCTGTGCCCGCTGCTGCTTCAGCTCTCTATCCATCGAGCGGATGACTTCGAGTACCATCGCGCGCATCAGCGTGATCTCACGCGCGTCGGGCTGGGCGCGAAGCGTCAGCGAGCGCAAAGTACGCATGATGTGTTCACGAAAACGCGTCTTGAAAAACTGAATGCGCTCGAGCGTGGCCTCTGCTTCGGTGAAATAGCGTTCGAGCATCTCCTTCGAAGCGGGTGGGGCGTCCTTGCGCGGCGGAGGCAGCACGCGCGTTGCATCCCCCGCGGCGACGTGCAACTCGTACAGGGCCACGATCACAGCCTGAGCGAGGTTCAAGGACGCATGTGCAGTTGTCGGGATCGTGACATGGACGTGGGCGCGGTCCAACGCCTCGTTAGGAAGCCCAAAATCCTCGCGGCCAAAGAGCAGCGCGACGGGTCCGTCGTTGGCCTCCTCCAGCGCGCGGCCTGCCGCACCGCGGGCGTCTGTCAGCGCCCATTTGGCCGAGCGGTGTCGCGCCGTGAACGCGAGTACGCAGGTGCAGTCCGCGATGGCCTCGTCGAGACTCTCCGCGTTTACGATGCGGTTGATGATGTCGTGCGTATCGTGCGCGATTCCCTCGAGGCGATACGGGTCGTACGCTACCGAGCGGACGAGCTGCAGATCCTGGATGCCGAAGTTCTTCATCGCGCGCACGGTAGCTGCGATGTTGATGGGGTTCTGCGGCTCGTAGAGCACCACGCGGATGCGCTCGAGAACTGTGTTAGGCATGCGCGATCACGAAACGGAGATACCGCGATGCGTCCTGCCTGTCTCCCCGCAAGTAAACCCACTCACCGCGCCCACCGCTCAGCACGAGTTGACCGCGCCGGCGCTCACGCTCCGGCGGAGGGGGCATTTCGTTGATAATTACGTCGCCGAAGAAGGAACCGTCCGACGCGAAGGCCTCGAGGGGAACGCAAACTCGCATGACATACCCGCGCGCCAGCGGGCGCCAGCTCGCGACGAGTGCTGGCGGTGGAGACGACTCGCCATTCGTCATCTCACGAAGCGTGGCTCTCACGTTAGGCGCCGGCACTTCGGGCACCAGAATCCAGCTGGCCGATCGTGTTCGACCTTCTGCGTTTTTGCCGGCCAGGTACAGCTGCACGCCGTCAGAGTTGATGTCCGGGTGTTCGTTGTCGAGGGGATTCACGGATCGTGCGACAGCAAAGGCAACGGATTGCTTCTCTACGCTGATGTCTATGTATAGTTCGGTTGTCGTTGCGGCCATCGCCACGGTCGCTCGCGGTCTACCTGCTTCATCCCACGACTGCTCGGAGCGGCGGTAGTGTGCGACACCGAGGTGGAGTCGTGATTTGCTCGGTGTCGGAAGCTCGCCCGGCTCGCCATCTACGCGCGCAATGCGCGGCACGTCAATCGCCGGCATCAGCGTCATGAGTGAAGGCGGGGTGTAGATCGGACGATGTGCCGCAAGTGGTGGGCGCACCGACGTTAGGGTGATCACGGAAGCATTGCCGTCGGGCGCTTCGACCGCGATACGCCATTCGTCTTCGCGGCGGGCGTGCTCGTGGCGAGCGCCATCGCGCAGCGTCACGGACACGGCTTCTTCAGCCGCGCGCACGTCATTCACGGCGTTCGCCCATGCAATTACAGAACGCAGACGGCCCGATGGGCCGGTCGAGCGGACGAGGAAGAAGTCCCTCGCTGGTTCGTTAGGTGGGCCCGGCCCACGCAGGCGCCAGAGCACGAATGGCGCGTCCGCCTGGACCCAGATCGAGACGGGGACTCCCTGCACTTCTCCGGTGATTGTCGCCTCGGTCATGGGCTCGGAGCGGGCACTGGCGCCGATCGCATCGAAGCCGTCCTCGAGCGCGCTGCCGCCGCTAATCGGTGCGTCCTCGAAGGCGATAGATGACACGTTTCCTGCAATGTGGTACGGCAGATCCAGGACGGTGTCGCCAGCCCCTGTCCACAGCAACTCGTCGACCAGGTAGCCGTCTGCGACGACCACCGCGCGTTCCACGTCCACGTTAGGTGCGATGGCGGCTCGCGCGAGTGCCCAGCCAAAGTCGCCGCGTTCATCGTATCCCAGCAGCTCACCGTCGGCGCGCAATTGCGAGTGGCCGCCCGCAAACGGCGCATTGTGCGCGAGCGAGCTGCGATACCAGTGCAGCGACGGATCGACATAGGAGCCGGTTCCGACATCCTCGAGAACTCTCGCCTCACCAACAACGAGCCAGAGGTTGAGGCGATCGGGATGACCATGCCCGCCACCGGACTCCCCATAGTCCAGCGCGACATACGTGTTGCCGGCGTTGCGTCGGAGAATGGCGAAGCCTTGCTCTGGCAGGAGTACCGATCGCGCCGCTGCGTGACTCTCGACCACAGAAGGAATGGATGGCGCCGCAAAGAACAGCGATTTCCAACCGAGGTCGGCCCGCGTTAGGCTGCTCGCCGGCACGTTGCGCTCGGCCTCGCCTGTCGATACCGCGCGGCCGGTCTCGCCGCGCGGGACATCTTCGCGATACAGCTCGCGCATGGCAGTGGCGAGGATCGGGCTGCGCGATTCGGCGAGTCCAAGCTCGCAGGCTTCCGCGATACGCCACTGCCTCAGAGAAACCCGATACTGTGAGTCCCGCCGCGACGGGAAGGTGAAATCCGGCAGCGCAGTGAGAAAGGGCGTTTCGAACGCTCGACGATAGCGCGCGCGCAGCGACTCGGGAGTGTCGAAGCCGGCTCGCTCCGCGAGCGTGACACCGTACCAGAGGCCGCGGTGGGCAAAGAGATGATAGTTCTCTCCCTCGTACCACGTCCCGTCGGCGAGCAGGCAGCGCTGCAAGTGCACGAGAAGACCTGACGGCCCGCGCACTGCCTGATCGGCGGCACCGGAATCGTTCAGCAGTCTCGCGACGGCCAGGAGAGCGGCGTTATTCCAGACCTGACGATTGGAGAGCCCCTCATCGTATTGCGCGATGAGGGCCGCACTCGGCTGCAGCAGCCGGTCGCGCACTTTCGCACCTAACGCGCGCTCGGTTCCGGCAATCTCGAGGACATCCAGCGCGCAGGCCAGCAGCAGCGTCCAGATCGATTCCAGATAGGTGCTGAAGAACACGCGCGTCGGTCCCAGGACATTATCCCGATTTGGATAGGACAAATACTGGTCGGCATATCGCGACAGGATCCGCTCAGCGAGCGACCGATGCGTCGGATCGCCGGCCACGCCATATAGCACCGCCGCGTGTACGGCACGCTCGGCGAGCCACAGCTGGTACCACATGATCCACATGAGATCATGCTCTTCGCCGACAACTTCTCGTTTGCAGCGCGAACAGCGGTGGCTCGATGGACTGAACGGATCGAAGTCGAGCATCGAGCCGCAGGATGGACAGTGACCACCGGCGCGCGTTAGGCGCGCCTTCGTTTGAGGAATGTAGATGTCGTCGCTCTGTGCCAATGGCTGGAGATCTCGCGCGAGTGACCCCGCCAGCGGCGCGAAAACGCCGCGCGCGAGCAGCCGACGCTCGTCCAGCCTCGCGGGCCCGAGAAGCATCAGCGTCCGTCCGGCGCGCCCAGGCTCCAGCGCGAGAGCGTCACGAGCTCGCCGCGCAAATCCATGCGAACGCCGTGCAGCCGACGTGAGATGCCCTGCACGCCGCGAGCGTGATATAACCACGCAACGGGCATTGCGGCGGCAAGCGCTTGCTGCACCTCACGCCACGCGGTGTCCAGCGCGTCCGACGATGGCGCGGCATATACCGCGGCGAAGAGCCGATCCAGCTCCGGGTCATGGTAGCCGGCGTAGTCCAGCGCGCCGCCCGCGTAACGAGAGTCGAACATGGCTGTCAGATACGACAGCGCGAGATCGCCCGGGATCCCCGCCACGAGCGCGTCGAAAGTTTTCGTCGTCGCGCGCGCGCTCGTTAGGAACGTGCCGAACTCCACCTGGCGGATCGACATGTCGATCCCCACGGCGCGCAGATCGGCCTGGACGAGCTGCTCGATGGCGTTGTCGCTCGTGCCGACAGTGACCAGTGTAAAAGCGAGCGGCTTGCCGTTTTTCGTCCATGTTTGGTTGCCGCCGCGCTGCCATCCGGCGGCGCTCAGCCAGGCGCCCACTGAATCGCGCGGCAGAGAAGGCGCTGGCATCGAACGCGGGTTGTCGGGACTCACGGCCGCTGCGCTCGGCGTTCCGAATCCCGAGAGCGCGACTTCCACGATGCGGTCTCGGTTGATCGCGGCGGCGATGGAGCGGCGAACGCGAACGTCGTCGAACGGCGGCCGCGTTGTATTGAATACGAGCGCCGTGGCAAAGAGCACCGGATAGCTGAGCACGCCTAACGTGGGATCCTCGGCGGTCAGCTCCGCCATGTTAGGCGCGATGCCCGCGACGTGCAGCTCGCCGCTCACCAGGCCAGCGAACTTCGTGGTCGCCTCATCCACAACCGCGACGACCATGCGCTCCAGCGTCGGTGGGCCGCCCATCGACGCGGGGAAATCGGGATTGCGATCGAAAACCCAACGCTGGCCGGCGTCGCGCCTCAGAAAGCGAAACGGTCCGTTGCCGACTGGCGAGGTCCCGAAGGTGTCTGCCTTGAGCGCAGAGCGTACTACGTTGGCGAGGCGGTGCGCGGGCGCGATTGGCAACTCGCAGAGGACCGCTGGCAGCTCTGGTTGCGGGTTCGCGAAGCGCACGATTACAGTCGTGTCGTTAGGCACGCTGATAGAGGTGATGCCTGCGAGATCTGCCGCA
>DASYRX010000134.1:0-4158 GCA_036003845.1 Gemmatimonadaceae bacterium
GGCTTGCCGATGTCCATCGGCGTGGCGCGTACCAAGCACCTGGCGAAGATCGCATCGCAGGTCGCTAAGCCGGATGGATTGGTCGTCGTCGATCCAGAAACTGAACTCGCGTTCCTTCACGAGCTGCCCGTCGCACTGATGTGGGGCGTGGGCCCAGCTACGGAGGCGCGGCTCGCCAAGATCGGCGTCGCCACTATCGGTCAGTTGGCCGAGAGCTCTCCTAAATCCGTGGAGCGATTGCTTGGACACGCGGCGGGAAGAAAGTTGACGGCACTCGCGTGGAATCGCGATCCGCGGCAAATCCAGACGCGCCGGCGCGCGCGCTCCGCCGGCGCACAATCGGCGCTCGGACGACGGCCCGCGATCGAGCGCGTCTTCAAACCGACGCTCCATCATCTCGCCGACCGCATCGGCGCGCGGCTCCGCGCCAAATCCCTGGCCGGCCGCACTATCACGGTCCGCGTGCGCTTCGCCGATTTGCGCTCGGTCACGCGCTCGCTCACGCTGTCAGCATCGATTTCTGCAACGAGGGCTCTCGCTGAAATCGCCGAGGACTTGGTGCGTGGCGTCCTAGCGGATCACCGTGACGAGAGGACGATCTCGCTGCTGGCGATCTCCGTCTCAAATCTCGAAGCGCATGCGATCGTGCAACTGGAGCTGCCGCTCGGGCTTGCCGACGAAGGACGCCGTCCTGGCACGAAGAAAGGCCTGGCGCGATCGCGCGCAGACCGGGCCGTCGATGCGATCCGCAAGCGCTTCGGAGGACAAGCGGTGGATTATGGGTCAGCAGTGCGGGTTGTGCGCTCCGTCCCTGACGAGTTCCGACGCCTTGCTGAAAGAGAGCTTTGAATATCGCCAGCGGCCGCTGCAACACCTTCGGTCCGCACACGACGGTTCACGCTCGTGCTAAAGACGTCGACGATCCTCGCTTCAGCTAGCCATCGATATCGCTTTGCCGCACCTGGGTCCCCCTGTTTTGCGCAGGAGCTCGCGCAGCTGCTCGAGCAAGGACACACCGACCGTCTCACGTCGCTGAAAACGATGGCGCGGTTCCATCGCTACAGCCTGAATAACGTCTGTCTTATCGTCGCGCAGCGTCCCACCGCGACGCGTGTCGCTGGCTATCACACCTGGCGGAGCATCGGACGCTTCGTACGGAAAGGCGAGAAGGGCATCGCGATTTTGGCGCCGATTCTGAGGCGTCGTCGCGACGAGACTGACGAAAAAGAGTCGCGGGTCATCGCAGGATTTCGCACCGCCTACGTCTTCGATGTCGAACAGACGGACGGAGCACCGCTGCCGCAACCGTCCGAAGCTCAAGGCAATCCCGGTGAGACAACTGCCCGACTCAGGGCAGCGATCGCGTCGCACGGGATCGCTCTCGAGTACGCAGACAATCTGGGCGGCGCGCTTGGCCTGTCGTGCGGTGGACGGATTCGAGTAATGAACGGTCTCTCCCCTGCGTCAGAGTTCTCGGTGCTCGCCCATGATTACGCTCACGAACTGCTCCATCGCGGAAGCGATCGGCCCGAGTCTCGGGACACCCGAGAGCTCGAAGCAGAGGCTGTAGCGTTTGTCATCGGCCTGCCGGCCTCGAAGTGGCCGAGACTGCGCGCGACTACATTCATCTGTATCGCCGGGACAGCGACGCGCTGGCTGCATCGCTCGATCGCGTCCAGCGAACCGCCTCGTCGATCCTGCAATCAATTCAGCTTGATGACAAAACGATGGCGGATACCGCTTAATCGGGACATCGAAGGACAATGTGACGCAATCTCATTGCCCGGTGACGCGACGGTCAGCCATGGGAACCGCGAGCGTTACCGTGCGCACACCCGCCATCGCCCGCAGCGCAGCAGCGGTGAGCGTCGCCGGCATTGCGCCAGTGACTCGCAATTGCACGACGGCGTCGTGGGGCGTCGATTCGATGGCCGCCGCAAGGCGCGCTTGAGCGTCCATCGCATCCGTGCCGTCGAAGTGCACGGTTCGCGCGACGATTGGCCTCGCAGGCAATGGCCGGAACTCGAACGAACCGAGACCGGATTGTGTCAATTGCAGGACGACGAATCCTTTTGTCTCGGGTGCCTCGGCGAATGACGTGCGCTCGACCGAGCCGGCGTAAATGACAGGAGGCCTTCCCGCCGGCCGCAGGACCTGGTGGCGATGAATATGTCCGCTCAAGGTGACCGCCACGTCTCTGGGCAGGTCGGCCGTACGGATGACGTCGGCGCCGAAGCGGAAGGTGAAGTTGCCAGGACCACAGGTCGCACCCTCGACACACTGATGAAGGCACAGCACGCGCACATCCGCCGCTGTGTTCTGGTGACGCGCAGCGGCGAGTATCTGCGGAAACCGAGAACGGATATCGTGCGTGTACGGGAACCCGATGAACGCCGCGCGGACTCCGCCTGCGTCGAGCACGACGCTTCGCGGCCTGTCGAACACATGCAGGCCTTCATGGACCGCAAGCAACGGATAAGGGATTCGGCCACGTTCGTGGTTGCCTGGCACGAGCATGACCGGCACTCCAGACGACGCAAGACGCTTGAGCGGAGCGAGTGCCGTTTCAGCCAGCCACGCGGGCACACGACTTCGGTACAGCAGGTCGCCGCCGTGGACGACGACATCGACCTGACCCGTGCGTGCGGGCTCCAGTGCGCGCTCGAAATTCTGAAAGAAGTCATCCCCGCGTCTGCGCCGGACGACGCGCGGCCGTGTCGGCCAATCGAAACCGATATGCGTGTCTGTCACGAACAGCACACGCACGTCACACCCACCAGAGCGCGGCGGCGAGTCGAGCATCGGCGAGCGCGGGTCCGCTACCGAAGCGTAGCGACACAGGGGTTCCAGCCGCCGCCAGACGTTTGAGCTCAGTGGTCAGCACGCGCAAGCGATCGAAGCACGCCACTGTGAAGAGCTCACGACGGGCCATCACCGGACGCTGATAGCCGGGTGGAATCGGCGGCGTTCCGTCTGCGCGAGCGTCAGTGCTGAGCACGATCTCGCCGCGTTCGATCACCATCAGGCGCGCACGCGCGGCACCGGGCTCGCGCCACACCACGCTCGCATCGACCAGGCGCGTCAACCACATCGCGCGTCGGCGCGCAAGCGCCGCTCGCAGCGCGAGCCACTCCAGAGACACGTGCACGAGCTCGGGCGTCCATGTGGTGACGCCGCGATCGGTTTCCGTCGCGTCTTGGTCGTCATCGACGTCGCGATCTCGCCGACCTTCTCGCCACAGGCGTGTACCCAGCCGCAGCAGCCTCGCGTGTGGAGAGAGGTCGAGCCGCGACAGTTCCGGATGCGTTGCGCACAGCCGCTGGTAACCCGCGTGAAATGTCGCCGCATCGGGACCCCAGCGACCTGACGCGAGAGCGGCGCGGTCGGCTCGAGCGAGTGCTTCGAATTGATCGAGTGTGTCTTGCGACACGAATGGTCCGAGCGGACACGCCTGTGACAGGCGTGGACTACGTTCGCTGAGATCGGGCGACGCGAACCATATGGCGCGATCGTCGATCGTCAGGGCGACGTTGTACGGTGGACGATGCCGCTTGATTTCGTCTGCCTCGAGAAGCGCAGCCTCCAGCGGCGTCGCTGTCACGTCGAAGGAGATCGCGCGAGCCTGCGACAGCATTTCGAGCGTTCGCTCGTCCACGCCGTGCTGCTTCCGAAAGTGGCTATTGACCCGATCGTGGAGCAACGACGCCTTCCCGACGTACAAGATGTCGCCACTCGTGCGGAGCATGCGGTAAATGCCCGGACTCTTGGGGAGCGATAAGCGCATCTCCCGCGGCATCGGCCACACCCGACGTGGACGCTTCCGCGAATCGACAGGTGTCGCCAGCCAGTCGTGCAGCGCGCCCCATGTCGCGACTCCCTGGTCCTCGAGCCGATGCACCAGTTGTTGCCAAAGGAACGCCGTGGCCTCCACGTGTTCGGCGCCGCGACGTAGGGTGCCAACCCCGCGGCCCAAGTACCCGGCCAGTGCACGCAGGCTGCGGCGCGGCAGTTCGGGGTAGAGCCGGCGAGCGATGTCGTGTGTGCACACGATGTCGAGCGGAGGCTCGCCGCCGGCCAGGGTTCGTAGGAACGGTTGCTCGAATCGAGCGAAGTGGATGACCGTTGGCGCCGGCTGCGGCGTGAACCTCGCCGCATCGT
>DASYRX010000135.1:0-14661 GCA_036003845.1 Gemmatimonadaceae bacterium
GCCCGCGGCGGCGACGATGCGCCGAAGCTCGCCGTACTCCTGTTCCGAAACTCCCCGATCATGCAGCACGTGATTGATGAGGGCCGCCGAGCTTCCGCCGAACAACATTGCCGTGAGCTCGCGCACCATGGAGACACGCACATCGCCTTCTGTCACCAACGCGCGATACACGAATTGTCGCCCGTTAGGCCGATGCGCGACGACACTGCGCTTTTCGAGTCGAGTGAGAATCGTGGCGACCGTCGTCTGTGCGAGTGGTCGTTCAGGAAGCAGCGCAGCCTGCGTCGTTGCTACCGTGCACTCTCCACGATCCCATAGGACGCGCACGATCGCGAGTTGGAGGTCAGTAAGATGAACATCCATAGTCGTCGAGCGCCTCCGGCCGGGAAAAAGGTGTCTTCTGAGTTGATGATGAGACACCACAACGACAGCCAACGTTGCTGGGTGTCAGATTCCCTCACACAATTTTTGGCTACCTCCTCGAGCCCGGTAGCGCGATCAGCACGTCGATGTCGTTGTGTGCCAATCCGTTAGCACTTACGACGGAGCGTCGAACCCGGGCCGCCGTGTGACTAGGCTGTGACGCCGTCCTGTCAAATCGCTGACATAGAAACGCCTTTTAGGCCGGCGGGCGTCTCTGCGGCTGCTGTCCTGGGCGCGCCACTCCCGGCATCTGGCCGCGCTTGATGCGCTCGGGGACCTTGGCCCACTGCTCGCTCGTTAGGATTTTCTCCACTTCGCGCATCGCGTCACCGTTTTGCTTTTGCAGCTTCTCCATTACCGGTCGGATGCGGGCGAAGAGCGCGCCCATGTCGGGATTGGCGCCGGCGTCAGACACGACTTTGCGCATTTCTGTGCCTAACGCCGTATTGCGCGCCGCCAGTGAGTCCGACAACGGCTTGAGCTTGGCAAGCTGCTCCTCGCTCAGGGCCAGAGAGTCTTTCAATTGAATCACGGCGTTGACAGGATTCGCGTTCGCTGCCATCTCCGCGATACCGCCGAAGCCCGGGCCACGGCCTGCCTCTCCACCGCCCGCGCCCGGACCTTGACCACGTCCGGCGGGCCCACCACCCATCCCACCCATCCCGCCGCGCATCGCCTGCAACATCTCGCGCATGCGATCCGGGCCTAACGTATAGCGTGCGTTGATCCCGAGCTGGAACGGCACGCGAATGCCGTTGGCGCCATTGCGCGCCGCGCCGAAGCGCTCGTTCACTTCGTAGCGATAATTCTGCGCCGCCGCGTCGAAGCCGCGCACGTACAGCAGCGTATTGTCCTGGCCGCGGAACTGTCCCCAGCCATGCAGGTTGTTCGATCCATGAAGCAGCTCGTCCAAGCCGCCTAACGCGTTCACGGTGACGACCGAGATGGCGAGGCGCCGATTCAGTCCCCAGAAGTTCGGACGCCAGTTCATCTGGAAGTCGAGCGACGGCTGCCACACACCCGTGCACGAGTTGCGCGCCGCGACTCGTCCGAGCTGATCCGATAGACAGGTGCGCACTGCATCGGGCGCGTTCGCGAGCAGTCGTTGCATGCCACTCGCTACCGCGGCATCGCTTGTCGACGCGGGATTGAAGAGGAATGCGCGATCGTTTCGCGCGCCGTCGCCGTTGATATCGCCGCCCACGACCGGTGTGAACGGTGCACCTGACGACATGCGCCCGAAGGCCGTGATCTCCAGCGCCTGACCGAATGGCCACGTGACGGTCGTCACGAAGGAATGGCGCCTCTCGAAGTCGCTGGTGGCCCACTCGCGCACGTTAGGGTTGCCCGCCGTCGTCGCTGAACCGAAGCCGCCGAATCCGCCGGCGCCGCCGAAGCGCCCAAAGCCGCCGCCTCCGTTTCCTTCGTCCTTTGCGCGCGCGAGCGTATACGACACGTTGAAGATCGCGCCGCGCGTCGTGATGCCACCGAGCGAGATCGTGAGCTGTTTCGAATCGCTGCGTGTGTCGGAGCTGGTCACCAGAACCTGACCGAACGACGGATTGAGGCGTGACGCGAGAAAGGACGTCGCTCCTGTCGTCGGCACGATCGTCGTCGCCTCGACGAAAACGGGCCGATTCCCTTCGGTAGAGAGTGTGAAGCGCGGATCGCCGCGCAAGTTCACATCGCGGTATCCGGTCTGCGCCACGCCGCGCGCGTAAGACAGTTCCACGTTCAGGTTGTAGCGCTGCCTGAGCGGGCGCGACGCGCCGAGTGAAGCGCGCCAGGCACGCGGTGCGGCGAAGTCGTCGCCGAAAACGGTCACGTTAGGCAGCTGCGTCGGGATAGTGCTCGCCTGACCGTTCGCGCATTGCGTCGGAATCGCCGCTGTGTTCCCTACGAATTGCGACCAGGTGGCCTGTGGTACCGCACCGCCGATGCAGACCAGCTGCGACTCGTTGTTCGGGAGTCCGGTCGCGCCGGCCGCGGACGCGACGAGCTGCGTGGACGGCGCGCTGCGGAATTCGCCGATACCGCCACGAACGATGAGCCAAGGTGCGCGGAAGCCGCCGGCCGGAACCGCAGGTCGCGTGCCCCGTGCATCGCCAGGGCGGCCGCCGAACTGCGGCATGCCTAACGTCCATGTGAATCCAACTCGTGGGCTCAGGCGAAAATCGGTAGGGATGTGATCGGTGCGATAGCCAAAGCTCTGCTCCACCGCTGGGTTGAACGCGGGCGTCTTGCCGAACCGCGACCCCTCAGCGCGCACGCCGTACGTCATCTGCACCTCGCGCGACGCGCGCCACACATCACCGAGATAGAGCGATGCGTTGGTCCCGGCCCCTTCACGCAGGCGCGGCGCCAGAGTGCGCGTGAACATCGCGGCCCGTCCTGCCTCGAAGTCAGCGAGCGAGTTGAACGTGAACGTCCCCCAGCGGTTGGTCGTGACGTCTTCGGTGAATTGGGAGACATTGAGCAGGGCACCGAGTTTGAACCGGTGCGCGCCGTTGTCGGTCAGCCAGGAGACTTCATTAGTCGCTTCGAGCGACTTTGTCTCGCCATCTTGTGGCAAGCCCGTGTTGCCGCCGAACGTCAACGTCGCGATGCCGGTCTCGCCGCCGTCCAATTCGGACGCGATCTGCACTCGTCCGGCCGGCATAACGAGCAAGGGCCGTCCCGTGCGACGATCAGTCGAGCCGTAGACCTTGAGCTCGTTCAGAAAGCGGCCGCCGAAGTTCGACGTCAGCGTCGCAGCGAGGCCTCCTCCCCAGTTTTTGTTGTTGCCACCGGTCTGTGGCAGCGACAACGGTCCGATGCGCGATGGATCCGTGTCGCTCCAGCGGAAATCGCTGCGCAGCGACAGTGATTGGCCGCCTTCCGTGAGATAGTCCAGCCTAACGATTGCGGACGCATTGTCCGAGAGCCGGTCGTCGGCGGTGATGGCGAACGGTGAGACGCCGGCATTGCTCAGGAGCGACGTGAAACGCGCCACCGAGTCGGGGCTCACACCGAATCGCGTGAGCGTGGCCGCATCCGCGTTCGTGAGTGAAGGCACCACGTCATCTCGCCGGCGGACCTGCAACGATCCGAACCAGAAGAGTCTGTCCTTTACAATCGGCCCACCGAGCCCGCCGGAGAGCTGGTTCTGCGTATAGCCCTGCGCGGCAGGCGAAGGATCCTCGCCCTCGATCGCCAGATCCCGGTCGCGCAACGCATAGGAAAAATTCCCCTGCATCGAGTTCGTGCCGCTGCGCGTCGTGGACGAAATGAGTCCGCCGGAGAATTGGCCGCGCGCCGCGTCGTAGCTCGACGTGATGACGCGCGTGCTGCGCACGGCTTCTTGCGGCACCTGTGCGCCAAACGAGAGGCCATCGAGCGTGATGTTGTTGGCGCCCGGGCCCAGGCCGGCAACCGAAATCGCGTTAGGCGTCGTGTCGCTGCCGCTGATGCTCACGACGCCCGGCGACGTAAGCGCCAGCGACAGCAGATCACCCGGATCGATCGGAAGGCGCGCCGCCTGATCCGTCGTCATCATGCGCTCCGTCGAGCCCGGCGTCGGTCGCTCGAGGTCGCGCGGAACGTCCTGCCGGCCACGGATCGTCACGCCCGCGATTTGCGTCGGCGTCGACGTCATATGTACTTCGGCGACGAGGCGATCCTCGTCAGACTGTCGAGTGACCAGAACTTCCTGCGGCGCCAGCCCTAACGCGCGAACACGGACGCGGTATTGACCACCGCCGTCCGGGAAGAGCACCGTGAAGCGCCCTTGCGCGTTTGTCCGCGCTCTGCGCGTGATGTTCGTTTCCAACGATGTGACTTCGACCTGCGCCCCTTCGACCGGCGTGTTCGCTTCGCGCCTGACGATGCCAGTGACGATGTCCGTGGAGGAGCCAATCTGAGCGCGCACGGAAGTAACAAGCCCGCTCGAGACTAGCGCGACGACAATTGATAGCGCCCGCGTCAGGCGAGCGACGACAGTCAACGACATGTGTGAATGCAAGCGAAGATGGGGTCAGGTCTTGCACTGCAACATCTAAATCACGCAGCGCTCGATCGGTCACGCCGCATGATTTAGATGTTGCAGTGCAAGACCTGACCCCTGATAGACGCACGAGCCCGCGCCAGCGTTAAGGCGGCGAGGTCGTCGCTTTCGTCGAGAGCCGCTGTTTTTCCTGCTGCACGTACCACTCGGCTTCGCGAAGCAGTGCCTGCGCGTCGTAGACAACACCGTCTTTGATCGTCCATGTGACGCCACCAAACTTCCACTGCTCGTTGCGCGGAACGAGGCCGTACACGCCGTATCCGCGGCCATACATGACTTTGAAGTTGTCGATCGGGTTGCCGTTGATGACGAGCACGTCCGCTGCGCATCCGACGCGAATGCCGCAGTGTTTGTCCCAGCCTAACGTTTGATACGCATTTGTCGTGGCGATCTTGATCACATCGATGGGATGAATGCCTGCTTCCTGCATGAGCTCCAGCTCGCGGATCATGGCCACGCCGCCGATGCCGCCCTCGTCGCTTCCGGCCGTCAGGATACCGCCGCGCTGATGAAATTCACGCACCCACTTCATCCAGATCTGGAAGTTGCGCTTCCAGTTGATTTCGTCTGACGTCTTCCATTCGCGCTTGAACGCGCCGTGCACGGTCGTGTCCGGACCGGCGGTGATCTCACTTGGATGCATGAGCGTTTCGCGCACGGGCATCGTCACGTTGCGCCAGACGTCCCGATTGTCTTCGTACACCGACATCGTCGGGTCCCAATTGGTGCCGTTCTTTATCATAGTAGTGATGACATTACGCAGCGCCGCGCTGTCCTTGTCGGCTTCGGACCAGAGCAGGCCTGCATAACGAAAGCGATCCAGCTCGTCCCAGTAGTTGTAGTCGGTCGGGAAGTTCTGCGACCCCTTGAGCGCTGCGTCTGGAATGCCGTACCAGTGCTCGATCGAGCGCACGCCGGCGTTGGAGGCGACGAGTGCGTCGCTCTCGGAGACTTTGAGATCGGTCATGACCCACATACCGATCTTTTTGGACTCATCGGCAATCGCAGCGAGAACGTCAGGGTAGTGGCCGGGACTCTTGCTGACTTTCACGCAGTCGGCGCCGAGCTCCTTGAACTGCCTAACCATGGCGCGGGCTTTGTCCGGCGTGTTGCCGACGTCCCAGCGGCGCAGCGGCAGCGGCCAGCGTTGGCAGAGCACGAGCCGTGGTGCAATGAGACTGTTGGACGCGCTTTGTGCGCGCTGGTCAGTCATTAGTTTGATGCCGGCACCTGTTCCGGCATCGCGAATCGTCGTGATGCCGTGTCCTAAGTAAAGCCGGTACGCATAGTCCAACGCGCGCACGCCGTATTCGCCGTTAGGGCTTGGCAGGTGCGCGTGCATCTCCACGAGGCCGGGAGTCACGTACATACCCGCTGCTTCTATCACACGATCGCCGGTGGGGCGCTTGAAGTCCTTGCCGTAGCCGGCGGCGTTGACGGCATCCATGAGGACGATGTCGGTGATGACGCCGTTCTCGATGATGATGTCGACGGGTCCTTCGGGCGGCATGGCGCGGTTCGAGCCAGGTGCGCCGCGTCCGCTCAAGATCGTCGCACCCCGAATGACGAGGCGATTCGCGCGAACGCCCTGGGTTGTGCCTA
Source organism: Gemmatimonadaceae bacterium (assembly GCA_036003845.1). GTDB lineage: Bacteria > Gemmatimonadota > Gemmatimonadetes > Gemmatimonadales > Gemmatimonadaceae > DASYRX01. The sequence goes on from DASYRX010000135.1 coordinate 6,068, forward strand.
ACGGCAGTGTCGTGGGTCCGTTATTCGCCTTGAGAACCACTTCTTGCGCGGGGAGGACAAAAGCACCGAGTGCTGCGAGAGCGATTTGACGCCACATAACTGCCTCGATTAGACCGTGAGATCGATCACTTCCGAATATGTGCTCGGCTCCGTGGATCGTCTATTTGCGGCAAGATCAAGAGCAAGGTCAAAAGCTTACCACAGAGGACACGGAGGCCTCTCCGCCCCACCGCCCGAGGACACGGAGGAAACCTTGAGCAAGAGCGTTTCGCTGCCCGTCTCGATGGGGTGGGCCGGGGAAACCAAGCCGTCCTCTGCCTTCTCCGCGTTCAAATAGAGGTTATCCAAATCTCCGCGTCCTCCGCGTTAAGCTTTTTGGAAGTCTGTCCGCGTCCACTGTGTTAGGGCCTCGAAGTCACGCGGAGAGCGGCGGGACGACGGCAGAACCTGTAGCTTTGCCGCACCGATGTCGCGAGCGACGCCTTGTGAACGCTGACCTGCGAACGCGCCTCCAGGAATCGTTAGGTGGCGCTTACGTCGTCGAGCGCGAGCTCGGCGGGGGCGGCATGTCACGCGTCTTCCTGGCGGAGGAAACAGCGTTCCGACGCAAGGTTGTCGTGAAAGTGCTCGCACCTGAGCTCGCGGAAGGGCTTTCCGCCGAGCGTTTCGCCCGCGAGGTGCGGCTTGTCGCTCAGCTGCAGCACCCGAATATCGTGCCGGTGCTTACAGCGGGCGCGAGCGACGGCCTTCCTTATTTCACGATGCCATTTGTCACCGGTGAGTCGCTCCGCTCGCTCCTTAACACCGGGCCGATTCCCGTGAGAGCTGCAGTGCCGCTACTGCGTGACGTCGCGAAGGCTCTTGCTTATGCGCACAAACAGGGCGTTGTGCACCGCGACATCAAGCCGGAAAACATCCTTCTCTCCGAAGGCGTGGCCGTCGTGACCGACTTCGGCATTGCCAAAGCATTGAGCAACGCCGGCACGAACGCTCGAGATGGAACGCTAACGAGGCTGGGGACGACGATCGGCACGCCTGCGTATATGGCGCCCGAGCAAGCGGCTGGCGATCCGGCGATCGACCACCGCGCCGATCTCTACGCCTGGGGTGTCGTTGCCTACGAAGTACTCGCTGGACGGCATCCGTTCGCGCACAAGCGCAGCGCGCATGAGCTCATTGCCGCACACATTTCCGAGCCGGTGCCTCCTCTCGAATCGGGTATCGCGCCGCCGGTGGTAACGCTCGTCAGGCAGTGCTTGGCAAAAGACCCTAACGAGCGTCCTGTGTCGGCAACCGAGCTTGTCGACACGCTGGAAGGCTCGTCGAGCAGCAGTCCGTGGGCGACGGTAGATGTAGCAGCCGCCATCGCAGTATTGCCGTTCACCAATCTGAGCGGCGATCCTAACGACGAATACTTCTCCGATGGAATGACGGAAGAGCTGATATACGCACTCAGCGCAGTGAAGACGCTGCGAGTCACCGCACGAACCTCGAGTTTCGCGTTCAAAAGGACGGCCTTCGATGCGCGCGAGGTTGCCTCGCGCCTCGGCGTCAGCGCTATCGTCGAGGGAAGCGTGCGGCGCGGCGGGCAGCGTCTGCGCATATCCGTACGGCTTGTCAACGCGAAGGATGGTTACGAGCGCTGGTCTCAGCGCTTCGACCGTGAAGTGAGTGACGTCTTCGCAGTTCAGGAAGAAATCGCGCGTTCGATCGCAGGCGAGCTCGAGGTGCAGTTCTCAGGCAATGTGAAGTCAGATGCAGCGAGGCCGGCCACTCGCGACTTGCTGGCGCTCGAGCAGTATCTCAAGGGCCGCTTTGCTTGGAACCAGCGAACCGAAGCGGCGAGCGCGGACGCTGTGCGCTACTTCGAGTCGGCCGTCGCGCGCGACCCGCACTTCGCGCGAGCCTACGCGGGCCTCGCCGATGCCTATCTGGCGTTGCCGATGTACGCGCGCACGCCCCCAACCGACGCATGGCCTAACGCGAAAGCCGCTGCACTCAAGGCACTCGCGCTCGACGCAACACTGGCCGAAGCGCACACGGCACTGGCATATGGGACGATGTTGTATGAATGGGACTGGCCTCGCGCTGAAGCGAGCTTCCTCGAAGCGATCATGTTTGATCCAGCGTATTCCACGGCGCACCATTGGTATGCCGACTTTCTGGCTGGCCGCGGCCGCGTGGAAGAGGCGTTGCAGGAAATGCAAATCGCCCACTCGCTGGATCCGGTCTCGCGAATCACTGGCGCGGAGCTCGGCTGGATGCTGCATCTCACGGGGCGCAGCGACGACGCGCTGAGGCAGCTCGACCAACTGCTGCAACTCGATCCGAACTACGCGCACGGCCATTTCATCCGCGGTATCGTGCTGACTCAGCAGGCTGAGTATCCGGGCGCGATCGCCGCGCTGCGAAAGGCACTCACCCTCGGTGGCTTCTACGCTTTTGCGCAGGGCGTGCTCGTCTATGCTCTTGCACGCGCCAAGCAACGCCCTGAGGCCGAGCACGCGTTGGCGGAGCTTGCCGTTCGAGCGTCGACTGAACGCATCCCACCATTCGCGTTCGCGCTCGCTTACACTGGCTTGGGCGACTTCGATACTGCGTTCATGTGGCTCGATCGAGCTGTCGCTCAGCGCGATGAGCTGCTGGCCGAGAACTTCTTCGACCCACTATTTGGCCCGTTGCGCAGCGAACAGCGGTCTCACGACGTGATGCTGAGACTCGGTGCCGTGCCTATCGCGCCTAACGTTGCAACGTGACGCTGAGCGTAGGCCCGAGCGGCGTGGCCCTTGGATCGTCTACAAACAGCAAGATCAAGAGCAAGATCAAGAGCTTAGCGCGGAGAACGCGGAGTACCCAACCCCACCGCCCGAGGATGCGGAGGAAACCTTGAATAAAAGCGCTTTCATGCCCCTCTCGACGGGGCGGTGTGGGGAAGCCAAGCAGTCCTCCGCGTTCTCAGCGTGCAACATAGAGGTTATCCAAATCGCCGCGTCCTCCGCGTTAAAGCTGTTGAAGTTCATCCGCGTCCTCTGTGTTAAACCAGTTTTCGGTTTAGCTTTGGCACGCACCGTAGCGACCGAACGTCAACCCTGAGCCCGGGCCCTAACGTGAACCTCGTCGCCCTCGATTGGTGGATCGTCGCCGCATCGGTCGTCATCTCTTTCCTGCCGGCGATTTTCTTCTACCGGCGTGCCAGCAGCAGCACAACGGAGTTCTTCACGTCCGGACGCGCGGCGCCGTGGTGGCTGATCGGCGTCTCCATGGTCGCGACGACGTTCAGCACAGACACGCCAAATCTCGTGACCAACATGGTCCGCGAAGGCGGCGTTTCCGCGAACTGGGCGTGGTGGGCATTCCTGCTCACCGGAATGATGACCGTGTTCTTCTTCGCGAAGATGTGGCGTCGCTCGCGTGTCATCACGGACCTCGAGTTTTATGAGCTGCGCTACTCGGGGAAGGCGGCGACGTTCGTGCGCGGATTCCGCGCCATCTATCTCGGTCTGTTTTTCAACTGTGTCATCATGGCGACGGTGAACCTCGCGGCCGTCAAGTTCGGCAACATTCTGTTCGGGCTCCCGATGTGGAAGACGCTTTTGTTCGCGTCGATGATGACGATTTTCTTCGCATCCGTGTCCGGCCTCTGGGGCGTGTTGGTCACGGACTCGCTGCAATTCCTGATCACGATGGGGAGCACATTTGCTGTCGCCTACTTCGCGCTGCAACAACCCGAAGTCGGTGGACTGTCTGGGCTCATGTCGAAGGTTCAGCTCAACCAGATCGGCTTCCTTCCTGACTTCTCCAACAACTGGAATGTTGCCTTCGCGGTATTCCTCATCCCGATCACGCTGCAATGGTGGTCTGTTTGGTACCCTGGCGCCGAACCGGGAGGCGGGAGCTATATCGCTCAGCGCATGCTGGCGGCGAAGAGCGAAAAGGACGCGGTGTACGGCACGCTCCTCTTCAACGTTATGCATTACGCGCTGCGCCCGTGGCCGTGGATCATCGTCGCGCTCGCGTCGACGCTCATTTTCCCGCAATTGAGCGATATCGCCAAGACGTATCCGCAGGTCGACCCGGCATTGATCGGTCACGACATGGCCTACCCGGCGATGCTCAAGTTCCTCCCGGCTGGGTTCCTCGGCGCGATGGTGGCGGGCATTCTCGCGTCATATCGCTCGACGATCGAGACGCACCTGAACTGGGGAACGTCGTACCTCGTGCACGACTTTTACCGGCGCTTCGTCAACCCGAGCGCGAGCGAAAAGCATTATGTGTTCGTCGCGCGCCTAACGACAGCGCTGTTGATGATCAGCGCCGCCGCGTTGACGTTCGTGCTCACCACGGCCAGCGAATCCTTCAACCTCATCCTGTCGATCGGGGCTGGAACGGGACTGATCTATATCCTGCGCTGGTTCTGGTGGCGCATCAACGCGTGGAGCGAGGTCGCGGCCATGATCGGCTCCTTCCTCATCGCTTTGGGCTTTTTCATCGCGGGCAAGATGGGCCACGTCGTTCCGTCGCACGTGTCGCTCATCGTGACAGTTGCGGCCACGACGGTCATTTGGCTCATCGCGACGTACGTCGCGCGCCCGACAGACACGGCAACGCTCCACTCGTTCTACTCCCTCGTGCGTCCAGCCGGACCGGGCTGGAAAGCGATTCGCGAGCAGACCAATCTCGAACCCTCGCCCGATTCACTCACGACCGCGTTGTTAGGCTGGATCGCGGGATGTTTCTTCGTCTACGGGGGCCTTTTCGGCACCGGAAGCTTCATATACGGACATACTACCGCGGGCTTCCTCTGGCTCGGCGTGTTCGTCCTGGCCGGCATCTCGCTTCTGGTTCTCATCCCGCGGTTGTGGAAACGTGAAGCGACGGTCGATTGAGCGACGTACACACCTAACGAACACATTGCGTCCGCTGGGCCAATCTCTTGCGCCGGTTGTGAATCATGAGTCGAGCCATCACCTTTGCCGTGGTCGCCGTTCTCCGTGTGTCGGCCACTCTTCCTGCTCAGCGCCCTGCGGCGCGAGCCGTACCTAACGAATCACTGATCGCCGCCATCGAGGCGAAGCGCGATGCATACGGCGCCATCGCGCATCGCATCTGGGAGTTCGCCGAAGTCGGTTACCAGGAGCAGCGCAGCAGCGCTCTGCTGCAGGAGCAGCTCCGCGCCGCGGGATTCAGCCTCGAGGCAGGAGTCGCCGAGATTCCGACGGCGTTCGTTGCGACCTTCGGTAGCGGAAAGCCAGTCATTGGCATCGTCGGAGAGTTCGACGCGTTGCCCGGTTTGTCGCAGGCCGCGGTCCCTGAACGCAAACCGATTGTCGATGGCGCTGCAGGTCACGGCTGCGGTCATCATCTCTTCGGCACGGCGAGTGTGGCTGCAGCCATCGCTGTCAAAGAGTGGATGCAAGCCAATTCAGTGAAGGGGACGCTCAAGTTCTTCGGCACACCTGCCGAGGAAGGCGGCGCTGGGAAGGTGTTCATGTTGCGCGCCGGATTGTTCGGCGATGTGGACGCCGTCGTCGCGTGGCACCCGGGCGATGAGAACAGCACTACACTGGGCAGCACGCTCGCCAACATCTCGGCCAAGTTCCGCTTCCGCGGAACGGCAGCCCATGCCGCCGCCGCTCCGGATCGGGGCCGCTCCGCGCTCGACGGCGTGGAAGCAATGAACGCCATGGTGAATCTCATGCGCGAACACATTCCGTCGGATGCCCGTATCCACTATATCATCACGAACGGCGGTCGTGCGCCTAACGTGGTGCCCGACTTCGCCGAGGTGTACTACGTGGCGCGACACAACGACATGCGTGTCCTGGAGGGAATCTGGGACCGCATCGTCAACGCCGCGCGCGGCGCCGCCCTCGGCACGGATACCAAGATGGACTTTGAACTTGTCGGCGCGGTCTACAACGTGCTTCCTAACGAGTATCTCGCCGGCGTCATGCAGCGCCAGCTGCAGCGCGTCGGTGGCGTCACATACACGGCGTCGGAGCAGGCGTTCGCCGAGGCGCTTAGGCGCACAATGCCGCCGGGCGACATGCCACCGCTGGGGAGCGAAGCAAAGGTGCAGGAACCATCGCGTACCGTGGTGAGCGCCTCCACCGACATGGGTGACGTGAGTTGGAACGTTCCGACTGTGCAGCTCAACGCGGCAACCTTTGTCCCGGGGACGCCCGGGCATTCGTGGCAGGCCGTCGCGGCAGGAGGCATGACGATCGGCCCGAAGGGGATGATCGTCGCGGCCAAATCGATGGCACTCACGACAGCCGAGCTATTCGTGAACCCGGAGCATCTCGTCAAAGCGCGCGCCGAGTTCCTGCAGCGGCGCGGCGATCACACGTATCGCTCGCGCCTGGAAGGCGCGAAGCCCGCCCTCGACTACCGCCGTTAGTGGCAGTTCGGGGTCAGACCCCTCAGGTCGGGGTCAGACCCCCTCGATCACATATCGGACATGGAAGCTCGTTGATGCGCCGTGGATCGGCCGAACATGTCGCATCTCTGCAGAATGGAGTCTGACCCCGGGGTGGGGTCTGACCCCAGCGGCGCTGGAGTACCGGCGCTAGCTCGCCGAAGCAACCGCGCAACCATTTGTCGCAGGCGTCTGTCTCTCTTATCACGGAGCTATATATTGGACTCCACTACATAAGACTGCGACATCTAACCATGCCCGCCAGCGAGCTCAAAAAGGGAAGCGCCGAGTTTCTCATCCTGTCACTGCTCGAGAAGCGCGCGCGCCACGGATACGAGATCTCCAAACTCATCGAGTCGCGCTCCAAGGGCGCGCTTCGCTTCAACGTGGCCTCGCTGTATCCACTGCTCTACCGACTCGAGGAGCGCGGCTGGGTGCAGGCCAAGTGGGTCGAGAATCCCGGCCAGCGTCGCCGTCGCTACTATCGCCTGACGACAGAGGGAAAGAAGGTGCTGCTCGCCGAGCAGCGCACGTGGGATGAATTCGTCCGCGCGGTGCGCCGCGTGATCGCCCCTGAATATGCGTGACTGGCGCCCGCTAGTTAGGCAGCGGCTCGCCGCGCTCGATCTGGATCCGACAAGCGAAGCCGACATCGTCGAGGAGCTGGCGGCGCACCTGGACGACCGCACGCGCGAGCTGACCACGCGGGGCATGACTCCTCAAGGCGCGGAGGCGACGCTGCTCGCCGATGGGCTGAACGACGAAACTCTCAGCACAGCGCTCGCCAGCTACCGCAAACGGCGGCGACCCAGTGTACCGTTAGGCGGCGGCGAAGCGCGGCGCGGGCTGTTCGGCGGACTGCTTGCCGACGCCCGGTACGCAGTCCGAGCGTTGCTTAAGCGCCCAGGCCTCACGACAATTGCGTTGCTCACTCTCGCCATCGGTCTTGGCGTCAACGCCGCGATCTTCGGCTTCGTCAACGCGCTATTACTCCGCCCGCTTCCATTTGCTGATCCGGATCAACTCGTCACCTTTTGGGGGACAGCACCCGACAAGGGCTTGCCGGTAGTCAGCTATCCGGAAGCACTCTACGCGTACTATCGTCAGAGGCTGCGCTCCGTTCAGTCGATGGCGATGTACTCCGGCAATGGTTTTACACTCAGTGGACGTGGAGACGCGGAGCAGATCGATGGTGCGGTTCAGACGGTCGACTTCTTTCGCGTACTCGGCGCCACGCCGTTCCTGGGGCGCACATTCCGCGAAGAGGAGCATAGGGAGGGTCGTGGTCAGGTAGCGGTACTAAGCTACCGACTCTGGCAGCGACGCTTTGCCGGCGATTCCACGATCATCGGCACGATCATAACACTGGACAATCAGCCCATGACTGTTGTCGGCGTTATGCGTCCAGGATTCGAGTATCCGAGGCGCACATCTATTTGGGTTCCGCTCGTCATTCATCCTCAGTCGCTAAACTGCTGGTGTTTCGACGCCATCGGACGCCTCACGAGAGGAACGACGACGGGGTCGGTGGCTCGTGAAATCGACGCCCTCAACGGCGACTTTTGGGCAGAGCGCGAGGGGCGCCCCCGTCCGCCGCCCAGCGATCGCAGCAGCACGATCGTGCGCCCACTGGCCCAGAACCTGGTGTTTGACGTGCGTCAACCGTTGCTCCTTCTCTTCGGAGCGGCGGCGATCGTGCTGCTCATCGCCTGTGCGAACCTCGCCAACCTTCTGCTCGCGAGCACGAGTGACCGGCAGCGAGAGATCGCCGTACGTTGCTCGTTAGGTGCGAGTCCCAGGCGCATCGTACGCCAGCTGTTCATGGAGTGCGTGTTGCTCTCTATAGGCGGTGCGATCCTCGGCCTCGCGCTGGCCGCGGTCCTCGTGCGTGCCGGCAGCCCGTTCGTCCTCGAGCGCGTGCCTTACGTCCAGCATGTTGGGCTCAGCGTGCCGCCGCTGCTGTTCACGGCTGCGATCGCTCTGGTGACATGCCTTCTCGTTGGAGCAGCACCCGCCTTCAAAGGCGCTGGCCTGTCTGTCGCTGCAGGACTCAAGCAGGGGGTGCGCACGACGGGAGACAAAGCCACGCGCCGCTTGAATGACGGGTTCGTCGTGGCGCAGATCGCACTCTCATTGATGTTGCTCGTGGGAGCAGGGCTCTTGCTGCGCAGTCTCA
>DASYRX010000136.1:0-2893 GCA_036003845.1 Gemmatimonadaceae bacterium
CGCGGACATCCTGTACCTGCTCGACAATCCGGTGGTCCGGGAGGCATTCTTCCCGTCCGGCGGACCGCGCTTCTCCGTGCAAGACTTTCGTCCGGGTGACCTGGACGCCGTCGTCTCGATCCTCGAGAGACACGACACCGAGGAGTCGCGCCTGGCGACGCTGCACTGGTTGAGAGTTCACCCCGAGACCTTCTTTGTTGTCCGAGACCAGCGCGGGGAAGTCATGGGCTTTCACTCCATCTTCGAGCCTCAGAAAGTCTCGCCTCAGCTCCTTGCCGTAGACAGGATGACGAATGGTTGGCTAGGTCATCTCCAGTCTGAGCCGGTCGCCAACAACGAGACCGTCTTGTTCCTGCGCAGCCTTCTGTCCGCGGAGTTCGGTGAGATGCCATCGACCGTGCAGGCCGCATCGTGGCTGGAGATCAAACGCACGTACATGGCGCTGAGGCCGCGTTTGCGGCGCATTTATGCGGCGCTGAGGGACGACGCGGCGGCGGCCTTCGCTCCCGTGATGACGACCTTGGGGTTCAAGCCCATCGCGCGCCTTGACCTCGGTGAGGACTACAACCTTGCGGTGAACGACTTCGGGCCGCAGTCCGTGGACGGCTGGCTGGCGCGCCTCGTCGCCGCTGAAATTGGCATCGACGCGTCGGCCATCCTCGACCGCGAAGGACACGAAGCTGTGATTGAGGGGCGTCGAGTGCCACTTACTCGGCTGGAGCTCGCAGTTTTCGATTATCTGCAGAGCCACGCAAACAGAGCCGTTTCGCGGGCGTCACTCCTTGAAGACGTCTGGGGTTACAGCTACACCGGCGGCAGCAACGTTGTGGACGTCGTGATCCGTTCGCTCCGCAAGAAGCTCGGCGACCGCTCCGCTGTCATTGAGACGGTGAGCGGAGTCGGCTATCGCGTGCGGGAGCTCACGAGCTTAGCTGTTGCGCCCAGAGACGTCGTTGACAGCGAAGCGGCACGTCGGCGCGTGACCGCCAAGCCCGGTGTGCGGCCGTGACGATAGTCCTCGAGGAACGGGTCGAGCGCGGCTCGTCCCGACTCGTTTCGACCCGTTGGCTGTACACGTGGCTGTACAGCGCATCTCCGAAGGAGGACATGTCTACGCTGTCGCTCAATCGGCCTCAGTCGGCTCGGCCTCGATCGCGGCTCGGAGCCGTTTGACGTCGCGATCGAACATGCGCTGCACGCTTCGCTGAAGGAGCGGCGCGAACGGCCGGACGAATCGGGGCAAGGTGGCCGTGTTGGATAGCGTGAGCTGCGTTCCCTCGGTCACCCGCTTCAGCACATAGCGCATCCGCGACGGCGTCGCCGACATGGCGGTGGTGATGTCGTAGCCGAATGCCGAGACGGGATCGAACACAGTGACCACGGCGTGCGTGCGCAGCCGCATCCCGAGCCAGCGGCCAAGGTGATCCATCTCCGAGCCAAGCTGCACTGGCCCGGGCGTGGTGACCTGCGTCGACACGGCGCCCTCCTGCCAGCGGGTCTCGTTCTCCAACCTGGTGATGAACCGAAAGACCGCGTCGGCGTCCGCGTTGATCAGGATCGCTGTTTCGACGTGCATCGTCGCAACCCCCTCGTCATCGGATGCGCTAATATGGCACTTAGTGCCATCTTTAGTCAACCGCCGCAGTTACCGCTGACCGTGGTCGGTCTCCGCGCGCGAAAGAAGGCACGCACTGAGCAGTCCATCGTCGATGCGGCGATGCGGTTGTTCGGCCGCAAGGGATTCGCCGTGACGACAGTCGACGAGATAGCTGCTGCTGCCGGAATCGGGCGGCGCACGTTCTTTCGCTACTTCCCGACGAAAGAAGACATCGTCCTCGATCCGCGCCGGCTGGACCGCGCATTCGCGCGGGCTGCGCTGCGTGAGCGACCGCGCACGATGGACGATGTCGCGCATGTGATGGGCGTGCTGGCAGAAGTTCAGCGGCGCGGATTCGGGGTGTTCCGGCCCGAGCATCAGCGCGTGTTGCACCGGCTGTCGCACGATGAGAACGCTCTGGCAGCACGCTCCTTCGTCCTGATGCAGGACATGCGAGATCTCATCGTCGACTCGCTTCTGCCGAAGCGCGCATCCCTCTCGACGCGACTGCGCGCGCGACTGCTCGCGATGGCCTGCATCGTCGCGGTCGACACGAGCGTGACGATGTGGGTCGAGGGCGGCATGAAAGAGGACCTCGGCGCGATCCTCGAAGAGGCCGGGGCTCGCCTGAGCGCGGGATTCGCAGCGTGACGACGGGAGTTGGGTCCCGGCAGCGGTCCGATCGAGCAGCAGTGCTTGCGATCGTGCTTGCGATCTGGTCGTTCTCGACCGAGCCGCTGTACGCCGCGATCGTCGAGCGGCGCTTGACCCTTCCGATCGGCGAGGCCGTCGTGTTCACGCCGATCTCCCTGGCGCTCGCGGCGCTCGCACGACGGGGTGGAACCCGAAGCCTCCGCGCGGTGACCCTCATCAGCACGCTGCTCGCGATCGGCGAGATCCCTGCCGGGATCTTCGCCACGACCGACCCGTCCCTATGGTGGAAGATCGAGCCGGAGTGCGGGATCCTCTACTGCGGCCTCCTGCACACACTGGCGCATTGGTCGCACGTACCGTTGCTCATCGCGATCGCGGTCGCGGCGCGGAGCGCAGGCGCCCTGCAGCCGAACGACACCGGCATCTAACCCATCGAGGGCGTTGGCGAGAGCCAACCTGACCTTCGGGGCAGACCTGTAGGGTTCGAGTCGTTGACGTAGACCGCGATGTTGGGCCAGCCCTTCACCTCTCGAGCCGAAAGCGCGGGGGTTGTCGTCTCCGCTTGTCCCGTCTCGTCCGTCCCGGTGGCTGTACATCATCATGGTCTGACAGACCTCCCTGACGGTCGAGCGACAGCCGACC
>DASYRX010000137.1:0-26324 GCA_036003845.1 Gemmatimonadaceae bacterium
AACCCCTGACCTCTGCAGTGCGATTGCAGCGCTCTCCCAGCTGAGCTACAGCCCCGATCAAGCAAGTCCGAGGCCGCTCGAGCCTGATACACCCCGGTCGCACCCCGGATTCAAACGAACGGCCCCGCGCCTGTGCGGGGCCGGACGACCGTAACCTATGATGGCCAGACCGGAAGTCAAGCAGCGTGCGACTCTGCTCCCCCTTGAGACGCACCGTAACTCCGCACGTAACAACACGATGAAAAGGGCGAACGTCGCGAGACGAACACGTGATCATACGGACCGCAGTTCAGAATGTTCTGACGTTGTCCGTGTTAGTCCGCGTTGGTCCGCGGTGAAGCGGTTAAACGCACAGGCGAACCTGAGACCGAGCTGATGGTTGTTTGGAGACGACAACACCGGTTGCTGGCGCACAACGATTCCGCGCGCAAAGTTGCCAGAAAGAGAATCACCCTAACGAGACGCCGAGGGAGGGATCGTGCCGACCGACTTGGATCAGCGACTGCGCGTCACGGCGCAGACTGCCCTGCGCATCGCCGCCGGCCTCGCGTACTTCTCGCACGCGACACAGAAGCTGTTCGGATGGTTCGGAGGATTCGGCCCGCAACACGGCCCTGCCGAGCTCATGTCGCGCTTCGGCCTTGCAGGCGTCCTCGAGACTGTGTTCGCGATCTGCCTGATCCTTGGGCTCTTTACGCGAGCCGCAGCCTTCCTCGCGTCAGGCGAGATGGCCGTGACTTATTTCTGGATGCACTGGGGTCAGAGCGGACAGATGTGGTGGTGGCAAAACCGAGGTGAGCTGCCACTCCTGTTCGCCTTCATCTGGTTCTTGTACTTCGCCTGGGGGGCGGGCCCAATCAGTCTCGACGCCTGGCTTCGCCGGCGTCGCGCAGGCGCGACGTAGGAACGTACTTGGGATGGGGTGGGGAGGGGCCTAACCCCTTACCCCGAACCCCTATCCCCTAGTCGTCGTTAGGGTGCTAACGTCTCGTCGGATTCGAAGTCCAGCGGCTGACGCCGCACGGGACGCTCTCCTACGACACCATCGCGATGAATCGGAAACGTTGCTTCCCGATCACTGCGAAGTACGCTCTGCTCATTGGCGGTTGTCCGCGCGTGCAACATACGCCCGCGGGCCTCTCCGCCGTGACGGCCGATTTCGGCCATGTGGTCACGGTTCCTACTCACAACTTCGCCGCCCTTTCGGCCGGCGAGCCGCGCCTCGCCTGAACTCCATTCGTGCGCGGTACCCTTGGCGTGCGCTGCACGCCCACCCTTGCTTGCGATCTCACGCTGACGTTCGCGATCCATCGACGCGAAGCCGCGCTTGCTCTTGCCCGATCCCGTCATTTCTACTCCTATGGCTCGGGGCTATTACGCCATAGCTCCACGGAGTCCCCAACCGTGAAACACATCCTTGCCCTCCAAGGACGTTTTCTACTCTTTCATTAGACGGCTCCAATGCGCAAGAGTCTGTCTGAGGTTTTTTTGCATCTTTTCGTAAATGCTCGGCGATTTGTGCGCTGCCGCACAATTGCTCTGTTCGCTCAATCACAGATGCCGGTCTGAGCCGTTTCACACGGCTTTCGTATCTTCCGCTACTGAAATGCCTCTTCTGTTGCGCTTTTTGGGTACGTCAGCGTCGCGCCCGACCGTGGAGCGCGGCGTTTCAGCCATCGCGCTGGAGCGGGAGGGCGAAACGTTGCTCTTCGACTGCGGCGAAGGGACCCAGCGCCAGATGATGCGCTACGGCGTCTCTTTCTCCCTCAACGACATCTTCTTCTCGCATTTCCACGCCGACCACTTCCTCGGCTTGCCCGGCCTCCTACGCACCATGGCATTGCAGGGGCGCACTGACCCGATGCACGTGTGGGGCCCCTCGGGCGCGTCCCGCATCCTCAAGCAGGTCGCGTTGTTAGGTGCCGAGCGGCCGACGTTCGCGCTCGAGGTACATGAGCTGGACCCCGGGGCCGCGGTCAAGCGCGGCGATTACGCCATCGTCGCGACATCAGCGCTGCACCGCGGTCCGACGGCGCTCACGTACGCAATCGTCGAGGAGGAGCGCCGCGGCCGCTTCAATCCCGAGCGCGCCCGCGAGCTAGGGATCCCCGAGGGCCCGCTCTGGGGGCGCATCCACAAAGGCGAGACAATCACTCTCGATGACGGCCGCAGCGTTCCTCCGAGCGCTCTGGTTGGCCCCACGAGGTCCGGGCGTCGCATCGTCATCACCGGCGATACCCGTCCGTGCGAGGCAACTGTCGAAATCTCCCGCAACGCCGATCTCCTAGTGCACGAAGCAACCTTCACGGAGGAAGAAGTGGCCCGCGCGCGTGAAACCGGTCATTCCACCGCCCGCGAAGCGGCGCTCGTGGCGCAGCACGCCGGCGTGCGTCGCCTTGTCCTCACGCACCTCTCGGCGCGTTACACGCGCGACACGACGGAGCTCGAGCGTGAGGCGCGGGAGATCTTCCCGGCGACCATCATTGCGCGCGATGGAATGGAGATCGACGTGCCGTACGCGGACGATCCGGCGGCGATCGATCAGACGGCGGCCGAAGCCGGCCGCACATTCAATGGGGTCAGACTCCACTGAATTTCTGCGAGCAGACATCTCTGGCAATTTCATAGCTCCAGCAGAATTCAATGCGTGGAGTCTGACCCCATTGAATTACGAGACGACGTAGCGCGGCCAGCGCGTATTGATCGGCATCGAGCGACGAAAGAGACGTGCGATGTGATCGTCGCCCAGACGTTCCAGCAGCTGCTTTGGATCGAGCCGCGCAGTGACGTCGTTCGCCTTGGGACCTTCTTCCTGATACCACGCATAACGATCGAGCCGGGCGGTATTGCCGTTCGGATGATGGAATACGACGATCGCATTGCTCGAGCTAGGCGATTGCACCTCGACGCCCCACGCGGTGCCGTCCGGTCCCTGAAATGGCTTCATCTTCTTCTTACTCATGGCGTGTGATTCTCCACCATCTCCAGCTGCTTGCGCCCGGCAAAGCCAGCATCGACCTCGTGCCAGTGCGATACGCTGCTTTCACCCAACTTCCAGCACAGGTAGATCGGACGCCCGCCGGACTCACTCGGAAAGTCGATGAGGCCGTGCTCGAACCCCTTGAACTCGACGCCTAACTCCTTGAGCTCGCGCAGGTAGCCGTCGATCTCGAGCGCGAGACGTTCGGTCTCGCGCTGAAAGTTCACGGCGTCGGGTGAGTTGGTGTTGCTAGCGACCTCGAACTGACCGACGGACTGCTGCCAGGCGCCGTGCGCGACGACGACGTCTTCCACGATCCGCCGCACGAGTGGCAGCATGCGATTGGCCTGTTCGACGCTGAAATTTGGTCGAGTCATCGTTAGGCTGTGCCTCGAATTTCCCTGGTGCGTTGCATCTCGGCCGTGCGCTCCTCCAGCCGGCGGCGGCGCCGCTCGCTCGCCGCGTAGTACCGCCTCTGTTCCTCGTCGGTCTCTGGCTTGAGGTCAGGCACAGGGACCGGGTGCCCATCGCGATCCACAGCCACGAACGTTAGGTAGCACGAGTTGGTGTGACGCCGTCGGCCAGTCACCATGTTCTCGGTTTCTACGCGCACGCCGACTTCCATCGACGTGCGTCCGACGTAGTTCACGCTCGATTTCAGAATGACGAGGTCGCCAACGTGTACAGGTTCACGAAAATCCACACGATCGATGGACGCCGTGACGACGTTCGTTCGCGCGTGGCGATAGGCAGCGATCGCCGCGACCTTGTCCATGAGACTCAAAATAACGCCGCCGAACACGTGGCCCAGATTGTTGGCGTGCTGCGGCATCATGATCTCGGACGACTCATGCTGCGATTCCTTCACCGTCTTGACTGGGCGCGTAGAGTCCACGTTGGAGTCGTTAGGTGATGCTGTCAGCTATAGCTGCTGTCAGCGGTCGGCCGCCAGCCGTCAGCTGTCAGCCAGCTTTTTGACTGCGGCAATGAGTCGGTCGATTTCCTCGCGCGTGGTATAGATCGCCGCACCGGCCCGCACGACTCCATCGTGCGCGTGTCCCAGGCGCTCGATGACAGTCGCGGCGTAAAAATCGCCGTTCGAGACGAAGAGACCCGCATCAGCGAGCGCCCGCGCTGCGTCGTCGGATGAGATCCCGTCCACAGTGAACGACAGCGTCGGCGTCCGCGGCGATCCCGGCGGTAGCCCGTAACGTCGAACTCGCGGAATGGCGCCAATTCCTTCCCACAACTCTGCGAACAGCTCCTCGCTCCGCCGTCCGAGCTCCGCAAATGCAGCAGACAACCGCTGTCGGCGGGTCAACCCGTCACCTAGCCCCGCGAGGAATGCGATCGCTGCCGCCGCACCGACGATTCCCTCGTGGTTCTGCGTGCCGGTCTCCAGCCGTTCGGGCATCGCTTCGGGCGCGGGCGCCAGCTTCGGCACATCGAGCTCCTCGCCTAACGCAGCCCGGCTGTACAGGATGCCGATGTGTGGGCCATAAAACTTGTACGCCGAGCACGCGAGGAAATCGCAGTCGATCTCGGCGACGTCGATCAAACTATGCGGCGCGAAGTGCACGGCATCCACGAAAGTCAACGCATTTACCGCGCGAGCCATGGCGCAGACGGCGCGTACGTCGGTGATCGTTCCGAGCGCGTTGGATGCGGCGCCGATGGCGACGAGTTTCGGCCGCGCTGCAATCGCGCTTTCGAGATCGTTCCAGTCGAGCGTGCCATCTTCGGGCTTCATGCGGACCCAACGCACGTTGACGCCGCGCTCGCTTTCGAGGCGCGTCCACGGAGCGATGTTCGCGTGATGATCGAGCTCGGTCACTACCACCGTGTCACCTCGCTCCAGGCGCGGTGCCACGGCACGTGACAGGTGATACGTTAACGTCGTCATGTTCTGGCCGAAGGCGATTTCGTTAGGCTTCGCGCCGAAGAAGTCGGCCACAGCTACGCGCGCCTGCTCGATCGCGGAATCGGTCTCCGCACTGGTGGGGTAGTTCCAGTGCGTGTTTGCGTTGTGATGGAAGAGATATTCCGCCATCGCCGTCACCACTTCGCGCGGCACCTGCGTCCCGCCCGGGCCGTCGAAGTACGCCACCGAGCGTCCGCCGTGCACGCGATCCATTGCGGGGAAGCGGCGACGGATCTGCTCCACCGTCGGCGTGCCTAACGTTGTCGCATCGCGTGCTGTCGCCGTCATCCGCGGATCTCCGTGCCACTCGCGCGCTCGATGACCTTGGCGATCTCGACGTGATCGGCTTCTTCGCCCAGCTCGCGCCGCGCCGCTCGATAAAGCTCGGTCGTGAGCTGCAGCACGGGCGCGCTCACACCCTCGGTGCGTGCGAACGCTGCGGCAATTCCGAGGTCCTTCTCGAGCAGCGCAAGTCGGAACGTGCGCGGGAATGCTCGCGTGAGTACGCGCTGCGGAATCAGGTTTTCCGTGGCGTTGCAGCGACCGCTCGACGCATTGATCACTTCGAGCGCGAGCGTCGGAGAAACCCCTGCTTTGACGAGCGCCGCTAGACCCTCGGACGCTGCGTATAGATGCACGCCTAACAGCGCCTGATTGACCGCCTTGACAGCGTGTCCTGCTCCGACAGCGCCGCAGAGTACGATCTTCTTGCCGAATGTCTCGAGCACGGGACGAACGCGCGTTAGGTCCGCTTCCTCACCGCCGCACATGATCGTCAACGTCCCCTGCTCCGCTCCGGAGACGCCGCCACTCACTGGCGCGTCGATGAATCGCTGCTTGCTGCTCGCTAGGCGCGCGGCGATGCGCTGCGACGTCGTCGGATCGCCCGATGTGCAATCGACCAGGGTCGCGCCGTCCTTGAGCCCGGCCAGCAGCCCATCGGCGCCGTCGAGGAGTCCTTCCACCTCATGCGATGTCGGGAGGCAGGTGATGACGACATGCGCTCCCTGTGCGGCCTCGCGCGGTGTGGCTTCGGCTCGCGCCCCATGCTGCTGAGCGAACGCCGTCGCCTTGGATGCGGTGCGGTTCCAGACTTTGAGGGGGAAGCGCGTGGCGACATGCCGCGCCATCGGCGCACCGATGGCGCCGAGTCCGAGGAAGGCGACGTTCATGGGCGGCTTGTGCCGTTCCAACGGGACGGCACCAGCATGGAGGTCAGAATGGTTGGAGGGGTTGGACGGCACTAGTCTAGGAACGCGGCGCGTCGCCCGCTAGCACCGTTCCAACGTGCTCAAAACATGAAGAGAGCAGCTATTCAGCGTAGCGTCGGGACGGCGCTAGCCGCGCCCGGTGACTTACGTGCGCTTGCGCTCGTACGTCCCAACCAGCTGCGCCTCGCCGAGGACATGGCCCTTGATGGCTGCGAGGAGCTCGTTCTTGGAAAGCTGCCCGCGATCGCCTAACGAAGTGTCGAGCGCGTAGAGCTTGTGGAAATAGCGATGGCGACCGATCGGCGGACACGGCCCGCCGTAGTCCGACTTTCCGAAGTCGTTCTTACCTTGGCGCGTGCCTGCCGGCAACGTCTTTGCCGTCGCACCCCCGGGGAGTGAACTCGTCGACGCCGGAATGTCGTACAGGACCCAGTGGACGTACACCATCTTGGGAGCGGCGGGATCGGGCGCGTCCGGATCGTCGACGATCAATGCAAACGACTTGGTCCCGTTAGGCGCATCATCCCAGGCGAGCGGTGGGCTGACATCATCGCTGTCGCACGTATAGCGGGCCGGGATGGAGCCCATGTTCTGGAATGCGGTAGAGGAGATTCGCATTCCAAAAAGCACGTTTCTTCGTGCGGAAAAAACAAGGAGCTTTGGGTGACGGGTCCCGAGTGCCGTGTCCCGAGGTCAGCAGGCTCACCAATCTTGAGTTCCGCGCTGCAAACGCGATCTCCGCCGGTCTGCAAAATCAAATAGCAGAGCTCCTTATTGCCCCATCGTCACCGATTCCGCGGTGAGCTAGCCCGCTCGAGACTCGGCTCTCGACACTCGCTACCCAAAGCTCCCTGTTTTCAAATCGCTACAAGCTCAGCCAGTACGACCCTTTTATAAGGAACGTATTCTGCGGATGCGCTCCAAAGAGCGTCGAGTAATCTCGCCTGAACTGGAACGACCCAGGATCCGACGAGTCCTCGGTGCGACCCTGCTGCCACACAAGGAACAGTGTCGAGCCCGGTCGATATTCCCAGCGCACGACTGAGTTCGAGCGGAACTGCTTGAAGTTGAAGCCGGAGAGCGGGCCGCCCTGAGCGAATGCCTTATAGCGATCGACGTACTTCACCGCTCGTGCTTGGTCCAGCTCGCGCAAGTCGGTGTAGTTCCCGGCGCTCACGAACGGCTGCCCGTAGAACTGCAGCGATAGTGTCGGCGTGACTGTGTAGTTCAGACGCCCCGTCATCGAGACTGTCTTTTGATCCAGCCGCGCAAAGGTGTAGTGCGTCGTGTCGCTGAGCGGCGCGCCGAAGTTGCCGTACCACTGATTGTCGTCGATGTTGCGGCCGTAGCCGACACCTAACGAAGCGGAGAAGCGGCTCGCGACGCGCATGTTCATCTGGTAGCCCAGATCCACACGCGACGAGCGTCCTTCGTCGAAACGATTGAGATTCACGTTGAACGACGGATAGATGCGCTTGCGGCTGTCGCCCGAGACCCAGAACCAGCTGAACATCCCGCCTGACTCGCGAACGAATGGCCCGCCGCGCGTGCACGCACCGCAATCGCCGGGGCGCTCGACGCCAACGCCCGACCCGGCAGACCACATGTTCTTGAGCTGCGTGTTCCAGTTGATGTTGCCGCCGGGGCCGGTGCTATTGCCATCAGTGAACCAGGAGCTCCATGCATTCACGTTCACCTGAAAGCGACGGTAGAAAAGATTCGGCGTGTTGAGCATGAGCGCGTGCCATAACGAGACGCCCATGTCATTCACGTTCGTCATGAATCCAAGATCGTTGATCTCGAATCCAGCCGAGCGGTACCAGCCACCCATGTAGAAGCGCCATGGGCCGCCACCGCGCTTGTTCACGCCGAACTGCGAGCTGTAGCCCGTCAGAGACGTGCGAGTAGAGTCGTACTCGATGTCATCATCGGGCCGCTGATAGAAATGCACGGAGGAGCGTTGCGTGCGCGCGATGGCCTCTTCTGACCCTTGGACCTGGCTCATCGCGACGTTGGCGGACACCTCGTAATTCTGCTTGGCGAACTGGTGTCGCCAGTCGATTCCACCCGTGTACGCGGAGCGGCGCAGAAAAGGCTCCGATTCCGGAGCGAGATCACGATTGACAGCGGTGAGCATGGCACCTAACGCCGACTGGCCGCCGCGCATTTCGTGGTTCACACGAGCCGTGAAGTAGTTCGTCCGCGGCTCCAATTCGGTGTTGCCTGCGGTTTCCTGGTCCGTGACCGCGTCGAGAATTCCTAACGAGAGACCGTTGCTCAGGCGCCCCGGGATCTTCGCGGCGCCAAGGATCGTCGTCGCGGGCGCGACGTCGTGCTGATCGTTGGCGAGAAAGCCGAGCTGCGGCGCACGGCCGATCCGGCGCGAATAGAACATCCCCGTGCACCGGCCATCGTTGCACGACATGTCGAAGCGGAAAATCCCGGAACCTTCCAGAAAGAACGGACGGCGCTCGCCGAAGAATTGCTCGAACGCCGAGAGGTTGAGTACAGACGGATCGGCTTCGACCTGCCCGAAGTCGGGATTGACCGTCGCGTCGAGCGTGAGGTTGGACGTTAGGCCGTACTTGACGTCGGCGCCGATCGCCATCCGGTTGTCACGCCCCCAGTCGTTTGAACGCTGCAGGCTTTCATTCGATGAAAGCGCGTAAGGCAGTACCTCGAGCCGGCGCGGACTGGCGATACCCTGGATTCCGGTCAATTCGCCCAGCTGAGAGGCGAGACCAGAGCGTGATCGCGAGAACAGCGGCCACGCCTGCCGTTCGTTCAGGCGCGCGATCTCCCGGTGAATGCCAAAGCCGAAGGTATGCGTCTCTTTCTTCGGATAGCGCAGCTGACTGAGCGGAATCTTGAACTCTGCGATCCAGCCTAACGAATCGATCGAGGTCTTCACGTCCCACACGCCGTCCCACCCGATGTCCTCGTTCCCGTCTTGATACATGAGCATGTCACGCTTCACACCGGCGGGATTCACCATGAACTCGAAGCCCGAACGCTTGTCGTGATATGAGTCGATGAGTACGCGCACATAGTCCGATTGCGTGCGCTCGTCGCGACGGCTCAAGAGCGCCATGATCTTGTTCGGCTCGGGATCGTATGCGCGAACGAGCACGTACACATTGTTCTCATCGAAGGCGACGCGCGCTTCGGTCTTCATTGTCGGCTCGCCGTCTTCCACAGGATCGAAGACTCGGAAGCCATCGATCACCTGCGCCGTGCGCCACACCCCTTCGTGGTCGCGACCGTCGAGGTCGATCGGCGCGGTCGCGCGTGAGGCAAGCGCGATTGTCACAGCGGACCGGGCCAGTGTTCCGTTGGAGCTATGCTGCTGAAGTTGCTGCGCTCCGGCACTTGATATCGCGAAGAGCAAGCCGGCTGTAATAGCAACTGAACGATCCATGAGTGGCACTCGCATTCTCGATTCGATGTGGTGCTCGGCGTAATTCGCGCGACTCGCGCGCCCAGCCAGGATGACAAGGCGTCAGACATCGCATCGCTCGTTTTGGTTTCTCGCGAACGACGCGATTTGTCACAGCTTGTTCACACTGAACGACGCTCGTAACTTCCGCGCGCGTCGCGCCTTACGCGTCGGTTGCAGCACAAGTTCCGGGGCGTATCCTCTCCGTCACAACTATGAAGCAGCACAATCCCGATCGTCCGGTCGCGGCGCTTCTTGTTCCAGACATTCTTGCGATGCTGGACGAGTCGCCCGCGGACATCGCGGCCGAGACGGAAGAGCTGCACCCGCGCGATCTCGCTGACATCGTTGAGGCGCTGCCGGAAGAAAAAGTCCCGGCGTTCCTGCGCGCACTCGGTTCGTCACGCGCCGCCGACGTGCTCGAATATCTCGACGAGGAACTGCGCTCGAACGTGCTCGAGGAGATGACGACGTCGCAGGCGGCGGAGCTTGTCGGCGCGATGACGCCTGACGATCGCGCCGACGTCCTCGAGGAGCTGGAAGAAGAGACAGCGGAAGAGATCCTCTCCGAGATTCCTGCCGAGGCGCGGCGCGAGACCGAAGAGCTGCTCGCGTTCGATGCGGACACCGCCGGCGGTCTGATGACGACGCAGTTCGTCTCCATCAGCCGCGACCTAACGATTGCAGACGCGTTGGCCCAGGTGCGGGCGGCGGCGCGCACGGAACGCAAGGATCAGATGTACGCGATCTACGTGCTCACGGTCGACGGCGGATTGGCGGGTGTGATGTCCTTGCGCGAATTGCTCGCGGAGCCTGACGATGCGATCGTGGGAGACGTGGCGCGAACGGATGTCGTGAGCGTCCCGGCAACGGCCGATCGCGCAGAGGTGGCACGCATAACGTCGGAGTACGACCTCGTGGCGGTGCCAGTCGTGGATCCGCTGCTGCGCATGATCGGCGTGATTACTGTCGACGACGTCATCGACGTCATCGTCGAGGAACAGACCGAAGACGCGCAGAAATCCGGCGCGGTGCAGCCGCTCGACGATCCGTACTTTCAGGCAGGATTCTGGTCGATCGCGCGCAAGCGAAGCGGGTGGCTCGTTCTGCTCTTCGTATCGGAGATGCTCACGGGTACGGCGTTGCGCCATTACGAGGCAACGCTCGCCACGACGATTGCGCTCACGTTCTTCATTCCGCTCGTGATTAGCTCCGGCGGTAACTCGGGCTCGCAGTCGGCGACCCTCATCACTCGAGCGCTGGCCGTGGGTGACGTCGAACTGCGCGATGCGTTGCGCGTATTCATGCGCGAGCTCGGCCAGGGGCTCGTGCTCGGCGCGTTTCTCGGGGCGATCGGTTTTGGCCGCGCGCTGATGTGGGGGAATGGATTCCCCATCGCCTGGGTCGTCGCCGTGACACTGGTGCTCGTTGTCATCACGGGAACGGTTGTCGGCGCGATGCTGCCGCTTCTTTTGACGCGAGTCGGCTTCGACCCTGCGCTGGCGTCATCGCCATTCGTTGCGTCGCTCGTGGATGTTGCCGGTATCGTCATTTACTTCACGATTGCAATCAGCCTGCTGGGCCTCGCGTGACGCCTAACGGCGACGTCGACCGGGCGCGCCTCGCACGCGCGACGGTCCTCATCGTTGCCTCGGCCGCCTGCTTCTCCACAATCGCGATCTTCGTAACGCTCGCTACGCGCGCGGGGGCTCCGCTGCTGACGGTGCTGACGGGCCGCTTCTTCTTCGGCACGCTGGCGATCGCGCCGATCGCCGGATTTGCTGCGTTAGGCAGCACGCCGCCATCGCTACGCAACGCCCTGGTATTTCGCGCCGGCGTGTTGCAAGCCGCGCTCGTCTTCTGCAGCGGAGCGTCGCTGCGATGGCTTCCAGCCGCGACGCTTGTCTTTCTTTTCTATACGTATCCAGCCTGGGTCACCATTATCGTCGCGCTGCAGCGAGGCGAGCGAATCTCACTGCGCCGCGGTGTCGCGCTCGTTCTCTCGCTGGTTGGCGTCGCCATCATGGTCGGTGCGCC
Source organism: Gemmatimonadaceae bacterium (assembly GCA_036003845.1). Taxonomy (GTDB): domain Bacteria; phylum Gemmatimonadota; class Gemmatimonadetes; order Gemmatimonadales; family Gemmatimonadaceae; genus DASYRX01. The sequence continues at coordinate 11,586 of DASYRX010000137.1, forward strand.
AGGACCGCTGGTGGTGCACCCTGCTGGCGCCGCTCTCGCGCTGGCGTCGGCGTTGATTTTCGCGATCTATCTCGTGTACACAGACCGGCTGCAGGCGGCGACGACAACCGGCGTCACATCGTTCTGGATCGCCGTGGGTGCGGGTGCGACGTTCCTCGTCGCCGCCGTCCTAACGAGACAGCTGACGTTCGACGTGGCAGCAGCTGTTTGGGCGTACATCGCAGCCCTCGGCGTGCTCTCGACTGCTGTGGGCTACGGCCTATTCTTCAAGGGCTTGAGGATCCTCGGGCCCGTGCGCACCGCAATCATCTCGACGGCGGAGCCGGTGTGGGCAGCGCTGCTCGGATGGCTCGTGCTGACGCAACCTGTAACGCCCGGAACCGCGGTGGGCGGAGCGTGTATCGCCGCTGCGGTCGTTCTTCTGCAATGGCGTCCGAAAGGCGACGTCGAGACACAGCCGCCGGTCACCTAACGAGTTTCCTGAGTGGCCAGATCACGACATCCAGGCGCTTCGCAAAGTGCACCATCGGTGCCCCCGCGGCGCTGAGCCGGTTTGCCGCCAACATGTCGTTGCGTTCGATCTCGACTTCACCCGGTTGCAACGGCCACTGTACGTGATGAATGTCGGCGAACGACAGCGCTTCACGTTCCGTCGCGTAGAGCCGGTAGCGCTCGGTGAGAAAGTGCGCGAGCGAGCCCGGCTCCGCCTTGTGCACCGGACCCGTCGGCCCGTAGCTCGCGACAAAGCGCGTTTCAGCTGAGCGTAACGAGCGGTACTGCGTGCGCGCTTGACGCTGCTCGGTATGCATGATCGCGTAGCAGTACGGGAGCATGAAGAGCAGCCGCCCTCCGAGCACGGTGAGGCGACTGCCGGCGTCGAGACTGAAGAACCAGATCCCAGGCCTGTCTCCGTGCCTAACGTACGTGCGTACGTTGAGCTCGGGGAACGTCGAGAGGCCTGGAAGCGGCGGCACACCGCGCATCGTGACGCCCGACATCCAGAACGGCACAACGGCGATCCATGCCTGACCGTCGTATTCATCGACCGTCAGGCCGCGCGGGATGAGTGGCGCGACGAGCGACGGAGGGACCGGCCAATGCAGAAAGGCCAGATCGTTCCACACCTGCTGCCAGAGCCACGGGCCGCTCGGCATCGGCCAAGGGCGATGGGCGGTTTCTCGAAACGCTGGATGACCCATCGGCGCCAGCCTAACGAACTAGCACCGTTTCAACCAACGTCGCTCGTGAGAACGGTATTGTGGTCGGAACGGCACTAGTGCCCGAACTCCCCCAGCGCGCGTGCGGATCCGCCGACCCCAGCCAGTTCGCGCGCGGTCCCCGTAATGTGATCGCTCGCCGGACGCGACTCTTCTGCTTCCTGCAGTGCGTACTCCAACTCCATCCACTGGACCGCACCGCTCTCGAGCCAGGCGTGCTCCCCTTTCAAGACGCGCTGCGCCAGCCGATAGATCGCGCCGTCGTGTGGGCCGAAGAGTTGACGGAAGTTCACGCGCACGCGCTCCCTGGCTTCGCGGCAGAAGACGTCAGCCAGTTCGATCGCGTTAGGGTTGCCGCGTTGCTCCAGCATTCGCGCCCGCACGCAGGCCGCGGCGATCGCATACAGCTCGGCGCCGATTTCGACGGCTCGGAACAGCACCATCTGACGCCGCTCGAGCTTGGGACCGAAACGCACCATCGCGTGGAAGATCGAGCGTCCAAGCTTGTTCGCCGCGCGATCTGCGAAGCGCAGATGTTTCGCCAGGCGGCCAAACTCGCCGTACGAGCGCGGCCTGAGCTCGTTCAGCCAGCGAGACGGGTACCACGCGGCGTAGAATGGCGCGGACTTGCCTAACGCCGAGAGACGCTCGCCGAATGTCGCCTTCGGCTTGACGATGTTGAATGCAAGCTGGAAGTGCTTGTCGACGGCCTCGCGCGCAATGAAGAGCCGCATGATCTCCGAAGATCCCTCGAAGATTAGATTGATGCGGAAGTCGCGCATGGCGCGCTCGATGGCGATTGGCCGCTCGCCACGGCGCGCGAGAGAGTCGGCGGTTTCGTAGCCGCGGCCGCCCCGGATCTGCAGCGCGTCATCAACGATGCGCCAGCCGATCTCGGTGTTGTACATCTTCGCGATCGCCGCCTCGAGTCTGATGTCATAGCGGCCGCGCTCGTACAGCGCGGTCGACATTTCAGCGACAGCCTCCATCGCAAACGTGTCGGCCGCCATGCGACCGATCTTGCGTGCGATGGCGTCGTGCTTCCCGATCGACTGCCCCCACTGCACGCGCTCGTTGGCCCAGGCGCGGATGACGTTGAGCAGGGCCTTACCGACGCCCGCACAGCCCGCAGGCAGCGTTAGGCGCCCGGTGTTGAGCGTGATCAGCGCGAGCTTGAGGCCCTTGCCGATCCCCCAGAGGATGTTCTCGGCCGGGACTTTGACGTTATCGAAGCGGATGACGCCGTTCTCGATCGCCTTGAGACCCATGAAGCGCAGCCGGTGCTTGACTTCGACGCCCGGCGTGGCCGCGTCGACGATGAATGCCGTGATCTGACGTACGGTCTTCCCGTTAGACAGCGTCTTCGCCGGCGTGCGCGCCATCACTACGAACAACTCGGCGCGCGTGCCGTTGGTGATCCACAGCTTCTCGCCGTTGATGATGTAGTGCGATCCGTCCTCCGACGGCGTGGCCGTCGTCGACATGTTCGCCGGATCGCTGCCAGCGTCCACTTCAGTGAGCGCGAACGCTGAGATTGCGCCGGCCGCGAGTCGCGGGAAAAACTTCTGCTTCTGTTGTTCGGTGCCGAAGAGCTTGAGCGGCTGCGGAACACCGATCGACTGCGACGCGGATAGCAGCGCGGCGAGGTTGCCGTCTTTCGACGTCACCAATTCCATCGCGCGGATATACGTCATCTGCGAGAGCCCCAGGCCTCCGTACTCGCTCGGGATCTTTATTCCGAACGCACCCATCTCGCGCAGCTCTTGGACGTACGACTCAGGGATATCTCCCGTGACGTCGACTTCGTCAGAAGGAAAGCGCTCGACGAACGCGCGCAGCTTGTCCAGGAACGGTTTGGCGCGTGCTTGCTCAGCGGGATCAAAAACCTCCGGATGTGGATGAATCAGATCCAATCGGAAGCGACCGAGGAATAATTCGCGGACAAAGCTCGGGTATTCCCACTCAGTCTCGCGTGCCGCTTCGGCGACATCGCGAGCCTCGAGCTCGGAAGCGTGTGTGGATCTCGCGTCGGTCATATGCTGTGTGCCCGTCCTGAAGTGTTACCCCGCCACCGCCGAAGGCGCCACGACAGACGAGCGACGTTCGGCAATTCCTCGTCGCAACGCGAGGAACGTACCTACAAGTGCGATTATTCCGAATACGGCCCACTGAATAGCGTAGCTCAGGTGCGGACCGTCGGTTATGGCGGGTGGAGCGAGCCGCGCACTCACCGTGTCACCCGCCGCGGGTGTGGTGAGGACGAGCACATAGGGCAATAATTGCGTCCCTTCACCCAATCGGCGTAGCAGCGAGTCCCTCACAAGTTGTCGGATAAGTTGCGGACGATTCTGCATCGTGACCGGCCCGTGCGCGGTGACGTAGCTGTCCAAAAACCCCTGCGCCTCGACGCTGTCCCGTTCGCGCCAACGCGTGAAATCGATTGTCATGCCGTCCGGCGCGTAGACCCAGCCACGGTTGGTGAGCAGCGTGCGACCGTCCGGGAGTTTGAGCGGCGTCAGGATGTAGACCCCAGGAGAGCCTTCGCGCGCGCGTAGAGCCAGCGCTAGCTCGTGGTCGTAGTCGAAGACTCCACGCACCGACGTGCGCCGGTACTGTGCAGAACTGTCGTTAGGAATCTCAGTCAGTGGTAATGCAACTGAGGCTATGCGATCGGCCAGCATCGCGTTGCGTTCGCGGCGTTCAGCCAGGCGGTCGACCTGCCATTTGCTCAAGCGAAAACAGCCTAACGCGACGGCGACGCCGATTGTCGAGAGCAGAATGTAGCGGAATGGCATAATGCGGAAGTGTAACCCCTAACCCGATCCCCTATGCCTAGAGTAGGGAGAGCTGCTCCCCCATCTGCGCTGGCTCGACGGCCCGAAGCCCCAGGCGACGCTGAAACTCTCGCGTGGTCTCCGGCGCGTGTCCTGAGAAATGATTGTTCACGTAGCCGTAGATAGCCTGCGTTTTCGTCGCGAGTTGGCGAATCGCGCCTACCCAGGCTTCGATCTCGCGCGTGCGGTCGATTTGAATCCGCGAATAATCCACCAGGTCGCGATTGGGCCCGAGCCAGCGGATGTACGCGAAGTCCGCCGTCGGACGCTCGGCGAGCGCGAGCATCGTCTTGCGAGGGATCCAGCGACCGTCGGTGAGTGCCAGTGCGACTGAATGATCGGCGAGCAGCGCCAGCACACCGTCGTGTATCCAACCGCGCTGGCGGAATTCGATAGCGAAGCGAAGGTCGCGCGGCAGGTGGCGGAAGAACGCCGCCAGCGCGGGGAGCTCGTTAGGCGCGAAGTCGGGCCCCAGCTGGATCAGGATGGGCCCGAGCGCTCGGCCCAACTCGCGCGCGCTGTCGCTGAACGCCGCGAGCACCTCGGTCGCCTGACGAAAACGGCGCTCGTGCGTGATCTCCTGCGGCAGCTTGAGAGCGAAGACGAAATCGGGTGGGACTCTGTCCGCCCAGCCACGCACCGTTTTCGCCGGAGGCACCGCATAGAACGTCGCGTCCACTTCGACTGTATCGAAGGCCCGAGAGTACACGGACAAAAAGTCGGTCGCGCGAGTTCCACTCGGGAAAAACGGCCCGACCCAGGCGTCGTAATTCCATCCCATACAACCCAGGCGGATGCGGTCCGGCATGGCGTGAATCTGCGACATGTGCAGGTCCGGCAACACCTTCGCCAGCCCTTGCAGTAGCGATAGCACAGTGATATCATATGGCTATCACTTTCGGCATGGATACGATGCTTCGCGAAAAGCCCTATCGGGCGATGAGTGGGTATGTGGCGCTGCTTCTGAGTCTCCTTGTCCTTGGCCTTTCCATCTGGCAGCTCGTCGAGACGGCCAACAAGGGCCGCGCAGCGCTCGTGGTGCTCTGGAGTTTCGTTTCTGTCCTCGCAAGCCTGAGCTTCGCCGGACTGTTCACGGTCCAGCCTAACGAGGCAAAGGCGCTGACGCTGTTCGGGGAGTACAAGGGGTCCGTGCGTCAGGCCGGTTTCTGGTGGGCCAACCCCTTCATGCACAAGCGGCGCGTGTCACTACGGGCGCGCAACTTCGAGACGACGAAGCTCAAGGTCAACGACTCGCATTCGAATCCAGTCGACATCGGCGCGATCGTGGTATGGCGCGTCGTCGACTCGGCAGAAGCGCTCTTCGAAGTCGACGACTATCAGAACTATGTCCGCGTGCAAAGCGAGTCGGCGGTGCGCGCCCTGGCGTCGGCGTATCCGTACGATGCGCACGCGCCGAACGAGATCGCGCTGAGCACGCATCCGCACGAAGTCGCGACGGCGCTGCACCAGGCGCTGCAAGAACGCCTGCAGAAGGCGGGCGTCGAGATCATCGAGGCTCGCATCAGCCACCTCGCATACGCGCCGGAGATCGCTTCGGCGATGCTGCGGCGTCAGCAGGCGAACGCGATCATCGCCGCTCGGCAGCGCATCGTCGAAGGCGCCGTCTATATGGTAGAAAACGCCCTAACGCTGCTCGCCGAGCGCGGCGTCGTCACACTCGACAACGAACGCAAAGCCGCGATGGTCAGCAACCTTTTGGTCGTGCTGTGCTCGGATCGAGACGCACAGCCGATCGTAAACACTGGCACGATCTACCAGTAGTTCATGGCGGAGCGCAAACCTTTTCTCGTCCGGCTCGACCCAGCGCTGCTGGCGGCACTGCAGCGCTGGGCGAACGACGAGCTGCGCTCCTTGAATGGTCAGATCGAGTACGTGCTTCGCGACGCGTTGCGCAAAGCCGGTCGCCTAACGTCGGACAACAGCTAAGATCAACTGCTTCACCACGGATCACACGAATAAACACGGATCAAAGCGTTTCTAAACAGAATCCGCGTTTATCCGCGCTGAAAGCTTTTGATCTTCAGTCGGCGATTGCAGTGACGTGCATAAGTCCCGCAAGCACGGGGCCTATTTGAACTGCCGCTTCGTTAGGTCTGACTCGTAAGGAAATTGGGCCATCGAAAGGGGCCCGATCCACGATCTCCACCTCTGTGCCTGGACGCAAACCCAGCTTGGCCACATATCGCAGTAGGTCGGCATCCTCGTCCGCCACGCTCACGACTCGACAACGCTGGCCGGCCTTGAGATCGAGCAACGTGCGCAGCGGCGTCTCGTCGACGTCTCCCTCGCGAGTCGGGATCGGCGCTCCGTGAGGATCGATGTGCGGCTCGCCGATCGCGCGCGCCATGCGGTCCACAAGTTCGTCGCTCGCAGCGTGCTCCAGCCGCTCGGCCTCCTCGTGGACGCTATCCCAGGGATAGCCTAACGCGCGCGCCAGGTACGCTTCGATCACGCGATGGCGACGGATCGTGCGCAACGCTGCCTTGCGACCTGTCGCGGTGAGCCGCGTCCCTTTGTAACGCTCATGTTTGATGAGACCCTGGTCCGCCAAGCGGCGGATCATCCCGCTCACGCTCGCCGCCGCGATGCCCAGTCGAGCCGCGATGTCGTTCGTCGCGGCGGGTTCGCCACCACGCTCGATGTCGTAGATCGCCTTGAGATAGTCCTCGGCGGGCGCAGTGATCGAATCGCTCATGTCGTCACCGGTCGCCGCAGCAAGAGCACCGGCACCGTTGTCGCGTGCCTAACGGCGTTCGCCACGCTGCCGTACACGACGTCCGCGATGAACTTGTGCCCATGCGTCGCCATCGCGATCAGGTCGCACTTCTCTCGTTCTGCCGCAGCGGTGATCTCACGCGCGGGGTCGCCCACCGCTAGCAGCGCTTCGACCTTGAGACCATCACGTTCAAGCTCGCTTGCTGTGCGCTCGAGGTACGCGCGATCCTCGCGCATTTCTTCCGATTCGCGCAGGTCGAGATGGCGGATGTTTCGCGCCGCCCATCCGTCGGCGACGTGTATCAGCACCACGGACGCGCCGCAGAAACGCGCGAGGTTCTTCACGTGGTCGAGAATGTGCGCATCTGTCGGCGAGTTTTCGACAGGCACCATGATGTGTTTGTACATCAGCGGATCCACGATCCGAGGATCTGCACGAGCAGCCACGCGTTGAGCGATGCGATTATCACCGCGACTAAGTAGGCGAGCAGCTTGAGCCACCGCGGATTGACGAACTGGCCCATCTTAACCTTGTCGGACGTGAACATCACGAGTGGAAACACGGCAAACGAGAGCTGCATGCTGAGGATTACCTGGCTCAGTACCAGAAGCTGTGCCGTTCCGCTCGCACCCCAGACGATTGCCGTGATGGCTGCCGGCACGATCGCGATGCCGCGCGTTATGAGCCGGCGCAACCATGGGCGCAAGCGAATGTTGAGGAAGCCCTCCATGACGATCTGACCAGCGAGCGTGCCGGTCAGCGTCGAGTTCTGTCCGGACGCAAGCAGCGCCAACGCAAAGACGCTCGACGCCCCGGCGACGCCTAACAAGGGCGTGAGCAGCTTGTAGGCGTCCTGAATCTCCGCTACCCCGGTATTCCCCGTCCGATTGAACGTCGCCGCCGCAACAATGAGGATCGACGCATTGATGAACAGCGCGAACGAAAGAGCGATCGTCGAATCGATGAACGCGTAGCGCACCGCTTCACGCTTTCCCGAAGGGCTCTCCTCGTAATTGCGCGTCTGCACGATCGATGAGTGCAGGTAGAGGTTGTGCGGCATCACGGTGGCGCCGAGTATGCCGATCGCGATGTAGAGCATTTGCGGATTGCGCAGGATCTCGGGGTTCGGAAGGAAGCCGCGCGCAACGCCACCCAAGTCAGGCTTCGCGATCCACAGCTCGAAGAAGAAGCACATCCCAACGGTCGCGACAAGTGCGATCACCAACGCTTCGAGCAAACGAAACCCTTTGTTCTGCAGATATAGCACGATCAGCACGTCGAGCGCCGTGATCAACACACCCCACTCGAGCGGAATGGCGAACAGCAGGTTGAGCGCGATCGCTGTGCCGATGACTTCGGCGAGGTCGCAGGCGGCAATCGCGATTTCACAGAGGACCCACAATCCGATGGCGACGGGGCGCGAATAGTGGTCGCGGCAGGCTTGCGCGAGATCGCGACCAGTGACGATGCCCAGCTTTGACGCGAGTCCCTGGAGCAGGACTGCCATCAGGTTTGAAAGCAGGATGACCGTGAGCAGCGTGTATCCGAACGCCGAGCCGCCGGCCAAATCAGTCGCCCAATTGCCCGGATCCATGTAGCCGACGGCGACGAGGTATCCAGGACCTGCGAACGCCAGGATCTTCCGCCACCATATCAGGTTGCTAACTGGGATGGTGCGATAGACCTCGGCGAGGCTGGGCGTGACGCGCGCGCGGCGCCAGCCGGTGTCCGGCTGAATAGTCGTCGCTTCGGCGACAGCCGAGTCGGGCTGCGGGTCGTCGGGCGACGGGAACTGAGTTGCAGCTGTCGAGGTGGTCACGCGGATGTGGCTGTGGCCGATAGGATTTAGGAGAGCCTAAAATATTCTTGAGGATAGACTCGGTCAACCACGAACTGTAAAAGTAATTTGCTTTGACAAATCAAATGGATTTTCCTAGCTTGGAGCCATGCGAGCTGACGTCCAAGCACTATTGCGAGACTACCCGCGCATCTTCTTCGCCTGTCATCGGCGGCACGTGCGCGATGAGGCGACGTCGCGGGTGTTGAGCTCGCATCAAGCGAGCATCCTGGACCACCTGGACGACGTCGAGGGAACGGACCTCACGCGGCTCGCTTCGCACATGGGCGTCACCCTGAGCACGATGTCGCTCGCCGTGGACCGGCTCGCGCGAGGCGGCTACGTCGTGCGCACGCGCGACGCCAAAGACGCCAGGCGGGTGCAGCTGCGCCTAACGAGCGATGGCGTGCGCATCAAGCGCGCGCAATCGGTGCTCGAGCCCGCGCTCGTTGCGCAGCTGCTGGATCAAATGACTGCGACCGAACGTGAGGATGCGCTGCGGGGGCTCGCGGCGCTGGCGCGTGCGGCCGATGCGATGCGTCATGCAGCCTTCGAGCGCCGGCGCGCGGACGCGGCCGGCGCCGCCTGAGCCCTTTCCCCTTCCCCACCGCCGGAGAACTCGTTATGCGCTGGGTCATCATCATCGTCGTCGGACTCCTCGCCGTTGTGGCCCTCGTAGCGCTCATCGGCGTCCTCATCCCTCAAAGTCACGTCGCCACTCGCTCGCGCACGTTCCCGCATTCGAGCGAGCGGGTCTTCACGGCGATCAGCGATGTGCGCAACTACGCGAAGTGGCGACCGGGCGTCCGCGGAGTCACGCTTCTTTCTGAAAACCCGCTGCGCTGGCGCGAGGATGGCTCAAGCGGAAAAGTCGAGTTCGAGCTGACATCGAGCGATCCACCGAAGCGTCAAGTCGTGACGATCGCGAGCAAGGACCTTCCCTTCGGCGGCCGCTGGGAGTACGACCTCGCACAAGACGGGAGCGGGACGCGCCTAACGCTGAGTGAGCACGGCGACGTATACAATCCCATTTTCCGTTTCATGGCCCGTTTCGTGTTTGGCTACGGCAAGACGATGGAGGATTACCTTGCCGCGCTCGACGGCTATCTGGCTCGGCCCGCGGGCAACTAGTGCCGTTCCAGCAGCGCCAGGAGCGAACGCAGGATCCTGTTCGTCATCCCCCACACAACTGTTGGTCCGACGACGAAGCTGGGTTCGTTGCGCGTTTCTCCGCGGATGTGCACGACGGAGTCGCGCTGCGAGCCGGGGTCACGCAGAGCACGCAGCGGAATCCACAACGCGTCGGCGACTTCGGCGTTCAGAGTGAGCACGACGTCGGGCCTAACGACGGCTACATAGGGCGTGACAATGATCGCCGGGAGGAGCGGCGTTCGTGGGCGGTGGTCGTCGAGTGGCCCCAGTACGCGTCCGTCGGCACGGACGTCGACGCCGGTCTCCTCGAGCGTCTCGCGCAGCGCCGTCTCTTCCAACGACGCGTCGTTAGGGTGCACGCCGCCGCCGGGGAGCCCCATCTGACCGCTCCACGGATCGCCTTCGCGCTCTGCCCTGCGAATCACAAGGAGCTCGGCGTCGCCTCCTTCGGGCGCGCGAAAGACGAGCGCTACGGCGGCACGGCGCGGTTGACCATCCGTTGCGGCGAGAACCGGCTCGTGCGCCGCGACACGTTCAGCGAGGAGCTTGAGCTCGGGGTGTGAGAGGAGCGGATGGTCCACGAGCGCCGTTCTAACTAAGTCGGCCAGCACTAGGCTGCTTAGGCGGAGAGAATTGGAACGGCGCGACAGGCTGCCTCACCCCTCGACGTCTCCGCCGGCTTCCACCCAACCGCGAAACCCGCCCGCCATCGACTCGACTTTGCCGTATCCCATTTGCTGCAGGGTGTCCGCGGCCAGGGCTGTGCGATTACCGCTGGCGCAATAGAGCACGATGCGCTGCTCGCGCGGCACCGCTTCGATCTTGGATTCGAGGTTGCCGCGCTCCATGTGCACCGCGCGCGGAATGTAGCCCAGGTTCCACTCGTTAGGTTCGCGAATGTCGATAAAGACAGTCTTCGGGTCGCTGGCATGCAGCGCGATGCTGTCCGCTGGCGAAATCTCGCGTATGCGACTCTTTGCTTCGCTCACGAGGTCGCGATAGGTCTTGTACGTCATCGTTCCCCCTTCAGAATTTGCCGGCACGTGGAGGCGCTCATAGGTTCTCCGCGTGTCGTTGACCACCAAAGTACTCATCGCGCTGGTCGTTGGTATGGCGGCGGGCATCGGCATCGCGACAACCGATGTCGCGTGGCTCCGCGCGTCGCTGCGTTGGGTCGAGCCACTTGGCACCGTGTTCATCAATTCGATTCGTATGACGGTGATTCCTCTCGTCGTGGGATCGCTGGTCAGCGGCGTCGCGGCCACGCCCGACGTATCGAGCATCGGTCGTCTCGGACGCCGCGCGATCCTGTTTTATGTCGTGACGTTGTTCATCGCCGCCGGCTTTGCCGCGGTGGTCGGTCCGATCGCCTTTTCTGCGATCAGCATCGATCCCGCTGCTGTCGAGGCGTTGCGTGCAAGCACGGCGGAGGCGTCGGCGCGAGCGGCTGAGACGGCGCGTACTGTTCCCACTTTCGCACAGTGGCTCGTCGATCTTGTCCCGGCCAATCCGATCAAATCCGCAGCGGACGGCGCGATGCTCCCACTCATCGTCTTCACGCTGGCTTTCGCCATCGCCCTAACGCGAGTTGAGCCGAAGCGGCGTGAGGCAGTCGTTCGATTCTTTCAAGGCACCGCGGAGACATCGCTGGTGCTCGTGCAATGGGTGCTCAAGCTGGCGCCTATCGGCGTCTTCGCGCTCGCGGTCGCGCTCGCGGCGCGGTTAGGCGTTTCGGCGGCCGGGGCGGTCGCCGGCTACATGATCATCGTGTCGTTGATCGTCGTCGTCTTCGTTCTCCTGGTCATGTATCCCATCGCTGTCGTGTTAGGCAGGCGCTCGCTCAAGGAGTTCGCGCGCGCAGCGTTCCCCGCACAGGCGGTGGCGTTCAGCTCGCGTTCCTCGCTCGCGGCGCTTCCGACGATGATGGAAAGCGCCCGGACGCAGCTGCGCCTTCCCGAGGCTGTCGTGGCGTTTCTCATTCCGCTGTCGGCGTCGCTCTATCGTGTTGGTGCGGCGATCGGGATGACGATCGGCGTCGTCTTTGTCGGGCGGCTGTATGGCGTGGACATGACGACGCCACGCCTCGCGACAATCGTTGTCACGGTTGTGATTACCACGTTCAGCGTTCCCGGGATTCCCGCCGGTTCGATCATTTCCATGGTACCAGTGCTTCTCGCTGCGGGACTGCCTGTCGAAGGGATCGGCATCTTGTTAGGCGCTGACACGATCCCCGACATGTTCCGCACAACTTCGAACGTCACCGCCGATATGGTTGCGGCCGTTGCTGTAGGCGGGCGTGAAAAGGAGGCTCAAAGCGTCTAACGGCAAACGCAAGAGCCATATGGATCGCATTTGACGGAGCGGACCGGATTCTTCTCGGTTGACGTTTAAGGGAAGCGCAACCGACCAAGGCCGGTCGAGCGGCGAGGATTCGTTACGTCGGATTTCTTGCGTCCCCTAGCCGATGCAAGCGTCCGAATGACCTAATTCGCGCGCGAACGGTGACGGAGCCAGTCAGTAGGCGACTTAGCGTCGCCGCGTGCTTTCACGACGATCATGCGGCGAGTTACTCGCCGGAGCCAACTCGCTCTCAGGTTTGGCCGCGATCTCGCAGGCGCTGGGCTTCGTCGGCAGTCCGGAACCGCTCGATCGGCGCACGCGGCGCGAATTGGGCATCGCCGACGATTGCGTACATGCATCGATTCAGCGTGGGCCGAGCGCCCGCGGCGGAACGCTGCGTGCGCTGCTGCTGGACCTCACTCCAGAGCGGCCGCCGCGCGAGAGCCTAACGCGGATCGCTCAGCATCTCGGAAGGCGCGGGTCGCCGCTGCTCTGGCTGCTGTGCGGCACCGCGCGCGATGCCGGTCAAGTTGCTATCGGCGTCATCGACCTTGCCGCACCACGACCGCGTGTGCGTGCGCTGCTGTGCGACGGCCGGCGCGTCACCGAGAGCGACGCGGACACGCTCGCCGCGCTGGCCTCCGGCCACGACGCAGAAGACACCGCGCGCTACGCCCGATGGCTCGAGATTCTGGGCCGTGAGGCTGTCACGCAGCGCTTCTTCGCCGCGGTTGCGCGCCAAGTCGAACACATGGCAACCCAGGCGCACGGCTCGGCAACTGATGCGGCACGCGACGAAATCTCGCTCATCTACGCGACTCGCCTGCTCTTCCTGGCCTTTCTCGAATCCAAGGGGTGGCTGGACGGAAATCGAGCATATCTCGTGGATCGTTATGCCGAGTGCATGTTGAAGGGCGGTCGCTTCCATGAGCTGGTGCTCTTACCGCTCTTTTTCGGGACGCTGAATACGCGTCCGACCGCTCGCGCCCCGACTGCTCGCTCGTTAGGCCGCATCCCGTTTCTCAATGGTGGACTCTTCGCGCGCTCAGCCGTCGAGAAACGAACGCGGCTCCGCTTTTCCGACGAGGCGATCGGTTCGTTCCTGGACGAAGTGCTCACGCGTTACCGTTTCACCGCGCGGGAGGAGAGCACTGATTGGTCCGAAGTCGCCATCGATCCGGAGATGCTTGGCAAAGCGTTCGAGTCGCTGATGGCGGCAACGAGCCGCCGCGGAAGTGGAGCGTATTACACGCCGCACGTACTCGTCGCGCACGTGAGTAACACCGCGCTTCACTACGCGCTGGCCGGTGCCGGCTGCGACTCGGGTCTTGTGGAGGCGCTCTTGCGCGGCGAGTCGCCGTCCAACCAACGACATGTTGCCGCGCTTCGAGAACGCCTCTCCGGGTTGCGAGTTCTCGATCCCACGTGCGGATCCGGCGCGTTTCTCGTGCACATCCTCGAGCGATTGGCGGAGCTGAGCATCACGTTAGGCGATCAGCGACCACGCGATTTGGTGCGCCGTTCTGTGCTGGCTTCGTCCATTTTCGGCGTCGACGTCAATCCAACGGCGGTCTGGCTCTGTGAGCTCAGGCTCTGGCTCTCATGCGTGATCGATAGCGAAGAGGCCGACGTTTGCCGCGTGCCACCGCTACCTAACCTGGATCGCAACATCCGAGTAGGTGACGCGCTGCTCGGTGACGGATTCGAGCCCGAGTCGACGGCGCGCGTGTCCTCCTCGGCGTTGACACGGTTACGGTTGCGATACGCACGTGCGACTGGCCGCCGTAAAGCGACGTACGCGCGTGCACTCGATCGTGAAGTGTGTCGTCACCTCACGATGAGTGTGCGCGCAGAACTGGACGCGCTGCACGAACGCCGGCGGTCGTTGCTGACAGCAACGAGAGGTCGCGATCTGTTCGGCGGTCGGCGCGGCGCGATGGCCGGGGAGCAGGAGCAATTGACAACGGACCGTGTGCGGGCGCGCGAGTTACGCACGCGCCTGCGCACACTCAGGGACGACGCCGTTCTTCCGTTCTCATTCCAGACCCACTTCGCCGAGCTTGTCGATGTCGGTGGATTTGACGTCGTGTTAGGCAATCCTCCGTGGGTGCGGCCGCACAACGTGGGACCGGCGATGCGCGCGTCGTTGCGCAGTCGCTTCCACGTGCTGCGCGACGCGACCTGGCACCATGGCGCGACGATCGCCGGCGCCAAAACCGGGTTCGGCGGTCAGGCCGATCTCGCCGCGGCGTTCATCGAGCGCTCGCTCGCGCTCGTCCGCGAAGAGGGGATTATCGCGCTGCTCGTTCCGGCGAAGCTGTGGAAATCGTTGGCAGGAGGCGGCGTGCGCCGGCGACTCACTCAGGCGGCGACGCTGCGCGTGGTCGAAGACTGGAGTGACGCGCCATCGCTGTTCGACGCCGCCGTGTATCCATCCTTTGTCGTCGCGACGCGCGGCACGGCGCCTAACGTGGTTCGCGCCACGGTTCAGCGACGCGATCTGGCTGTTCGCTGGCCCACGACCACGACAGCTCTTCCATTCGACGATTCGCCCGGCAGTCCCTGGCTCATTCTGCCGCCCGACGCACGCGCAGCGTTCGATCGCCTGAACAAAGTCGGCCG
>DASYRX010000138.1:0-15821 GCA_036003845.1 Gemmatimonadaceae bacterium
GAGCACCGACTGCACTGTCCCTGCTATTTCGGCCTTGAGTGTCGCTTCGGCATCCGAGCGCACCTGGCCTGTAGTCGTCACGGTGAGGATGAGGTCCCCGTCGCGCGCCTCGCTCACGGCGACCGGCAGCGAGAGACTCGACGGCGTCGCCCCACCTTCGGCTGCGGCGCTGCTATCGCGCTGAGCTGAATCGGCCGTGCTCGCGTCGCCCTTAGCGCACGCCGCTGCACCAAGTACCGCCGCAGTCAGCAGCGGGCCGAGTGTGTGTCGATTCACCTTGAGAGAGGGCATCAGGCTCAAACTTAGTCCGCACCGAGCGGCGCAAGGTTGCCGCCGCTCGTCATGCGCTCGTCACGTCCCCAATCAGGGAGCGGGGAGCTCGAGCCGGTAACAATTAGGCGCGCAGTCTCCGGCGTGCCAAGGGCCGGGCGCACAGTCGTTAGGAGGTAGCCAGGTCAAGCGATGACGCTGGCCTTTAGCGCGCCGATGAACTCAAATGCTCAGATTTGCAGAGCGCCGGCGCTCATAATGTGCACTCGCAGCGTTCGTTACAACGAATTCAAGAACTTGAGCAGAGCGGCACGATCGCGAGCCGACATGTTACGGAACGACTCTCGTGCAGCCGTTGCCTCCCCTCCGTGCCACAGAACGGCCTCCTCGATATTCCGCGCCCTCCCGTCATGCAGGAAGTTGGTGTGTCCGTTCACTGTGCTTACCAATCCAATGCCCCAGAGCGGTGGGGTACGCCACTCGCGTCCGGTCGCCAGGAAATCAGGCCGATTGTCGGCGAGCTGTGTACCCATATCATGCAGCAAGAGATCTGTGAACGGCCGGATGATTTGATTCGAAACCGCCGGCACGCCAGGCAGCGTTCCCGTCGCGAGGATCGGGATGTGACACGACGCACATCGAGCCGATAGGAAGAGCAACTCGCCGCGCAGAGCTTGGAGGTCGTTGAGATCGCGCCGCGCGGGAACGCCTAACGTGCGAACGTAGAAAGCTGCCGCGTCCAGCGTTTCGTCGTCCACTTCGGACGCATGCGGGGCGCATTGTGGAATGTTCAGCTGGCCCTCGCAGTTCTCCGCGGCGAAAAGGCTCGTCGTGACGCCCATGTCGCCATTGTAAGCGCCCGCGGATTGCTGCCGGAGATTCGGCTGATTCGCCTTGAGTCCGAAACGTCCAACTGCATTACGATTCGCCGCGGCATCGTAGACGACGTTCACGCGACCGGAGATTCCATCGCGATCCCGATCGTTAGGGTCCGACAGCGCATAAAGCAGAGCTGCCGGCACCGCTTCCAGCAATCCGAGCCCGAACACTGGCGGTGCGATACGCGGGCCTAACAACATACCTGTCGGTATCGGCGTGTACGGATTGATCACCGTGTGCGTCGGTGCTTGCAACGTGAACGGCGTACCATCGGCATACTGACCGTTTACGGGCGTGTACGTGAACTGCACGTCACCTTCCGCCAGTACACCGGTGATCCCTCTCGTCTGCAGCTGCCCACCGAATCCAGGCGCGGGCTTTGGGCCACCGAACGGATCGGTACCTGGAATGCTCACGCGAAAGAGCATCGTTTCGATCTGTTCACCAGGATAAGGCGGACGTCCGCGTCCGTCGCCGATGTGACACCCTTCGCACGACGTGTTGTGAAAAAGCGGACCGACTCCGGTCACTTCATCGAACACTTCTTCGAACGCCTCGTTGCCCTCCTCGTGTACCGCGAGCGCCGCCGCGTCGAGGTTCGCGGCCGGCTGTTCGAACGCTTCCTCTGTGTCGTCGAACACGGTGGTCGCGCCACCGAGGAATGCTCTGCCGAAACTTGCCGCATCCAGTTCATTCGTGCTGAGCACTGCGTCAGCGCCAGACGGCGGATTCGCCGCTTGGGTGGGATTGTTGTCGTCAGAACAAGCGGCGGCCAGCATCAACAACACGGCCACTCCGCAAGGGGGGAGAGAGTGCCGCATACTACCTCCAGCGCCCGGCGATACCGCATCGCCTCACGAGCGCGCGCGATGATAGGCGCGCACGAAGCGTCGCGCTGTGACGCGTATCGCACACTCACGCACGCGCGGCGCTCGCAGTAGCATTCTTGAAACACGAGCGACGAAAATCGTTGATGCGCCTACTAATCGTGGTGACAGGGCTCACATGCCTAACGCGAGTTGCTGTCGCGCAGAACGAAGCCGCGCTGCGCGCCGCGTTCGAAGGAAAAACAGTCACCGTCAAGATCGACATGCCCGGGACGAGCCGCGGCGTCGACGTCTATCCGATGAATCAGACGCCCCTCGATGTGCGCGAGCTCGCCGAACGACTCAAGGAATACGGCACGGCGCTCAAGCCCGGCCAGCAAGCGATGGTCACGAAGGTCGTGATCAAGGGGAATACGCACATCGAGTTTCAGCTTGGCGGTGGCGGATTCGGCACCTTTGGCGATGACATGGGCTCGAAGGTGAACGCACCGGATCAGGGTGAGACGAAAGCCGAAAAGGCTCTGCGCGATTCGATCAAGAAGGCCGGGTGCTGTCCAACGAAACGCAAACAATTCGAGAAGGAGCTGTCGAGCCTGCGTTCGGAGCGTGAGCGCGAGAACGCCAAGGCCGATGCCGAAGCGCAGCAAGCAAACCAGGCGCGGGAGGCAAACCTGCGTCTCAAGCGCATGGAGAGCGGCAGTCGCTTCAACATCCGCTATCGTGAAGGCCTAACGAGCGCGGCGATCACTCCCGACGGCGTGCGCAAGGCGCTTGCGGAGTATGTGGATTTTCCAGCGACAACGGCTGCCGCCGCCGCCGCCGCTGCCGTTCCTCCACCTGCGACGCCGAGCGCGGCTGGCATGAGCGCGTTGAAGAAGGGGCTCTCGATCAAAGAGGTTGAAGCGCTGCTCGGCCCGGCGGCGACCGCAGCAGAGCAGAAAGAAGGCACGCTGCTGGTACTCAAACGCAGCTACAAGAAAGACGGGATGCTCGTAACAGCGCGTTTCGTGAACGACGTGATGATCGATTTCGCGATAACACCGCAGTAGCGCGCTACGCTAACTAAAGCTCTCGGCTGCCAGCCAACAGTCAAAAAACTGTCAGTAGCTGACGGCTTCGAGCTGTCAGCTGGCAGCTGATAGCTTCAGTTATCGACCGTTCCCCTGACGCCGCACTAGCTCCGCATTACGTTCTGTCTATTCCCGTGAGACAGACGGTCTGCCCTATGTTGCGTCGAGCTTTTTTCGTCACTGTGCGCGCTTCGACCGCGTTGCTTTTGGTGCTGGCGACATCGTCGCTAGCGAGCGCCCAACGCCGATCGCAACCGCCGGTGCGTCCACCGGTGCCGCGCCCGCAAGCGACCACAAAGCCCACAACGAAAGCGGACACGACAGCGAAGCCAGCCGCTCCTCAGTTCCCAAGCAACTATTACTGGGTATACGTCGGCGCCGAATCGCAGGACGTGATTCAGCGGCTGCGCCTCGGTCCTGACGGATTCGTCGTTGAGAAAACGATTCCGGTCGGATTCCATCCGACTGAAATGGAAGGACCGCACGGACTGCAGGTCTCGAGAGATGGGAAGTACCTGCACATGACTACTGGGCACGGGCAGCCGGACGGCATGTATTGGAAGTTCGAGCTCGGTCCGGACACGCTTGTCGGTCCTCCGATCTTCCTTGGGAATTTCCCGGCGTCGATCGACGTCACGCCGGATGGTCTGTACGCCTTTTCGGTGAACTTCAACTTGCACGGCGAGATGGTGCCCTCGTCGGTTTCTGTCGTGTATACGCCGACGAACACCGAGATCGCGCGCACGACGACGTGCACGATGCCACACGGCAGCCGCATCGATCCGACGGGACAATGGCAGTACTCGGCGTGCATGATGGATGACCAGCTCGTCGAGATCGACACGCACACGTACCAGGTGAATCGGCGCTTTTCGGTCGCGAAGGGAAAGGAGGGACCGCTGCCTAACGTGGCGCCGGACGAGCACGCGAATCACGACGCGAGCGGCGCTCCGATGAAGATGAATCCGTCCTGCTCGCCGACATGGGCGCAACCCAGCGCTGACGGGAGCAAGATCTATGTCGCCTGTAACAAGGCAGACGAGATCGTCGAAGTCGACCGCGCGCAGTGGAGCGTGTCGCGGCGCTTCAAGACAGGCCGTGGCGTCTACAACATGGCCGTGACGCCGGACGGCCGGCTGCTCGTCGCATCGCTCAAACAGGGCGGCGCCGTACAGGTCTTCGACCTGACGAGCGGTCAGCCGGTGATGCAGATGAAGAGTACGACAACCGTGACGCACGGCATCACGATCAGTCCGGATTCTCGTTACGCATTCGTCAGTAACGAGAGCGTTGGCGCGTTACCCGGGAAGGTCGACGTGTACGACCTCAAAGCACTCGCCCGACTGGCCTCGGTGGAAACCGGGCTGCAGTCGGGCGGGATAGCATTCTGGAAGATGGCGCCTAACAAGTAGGTCTGAGGCCAAAGGTCTGAGGTCTGAGCAGCAACGCTGGCTCACAGCTCCCTCAGACCTCCGACCTCAGACCTCAGACCTACATTTTCTTCGTCGCGACCGTCCGCAGCGTGACGACCGAGTCAGCGGTCTTCACCTGATAGTGCGCTGTCGTCTGTCCGACCAACTCGCCGTTCACTAACCGGAAGACTCCGTGCGTTGTGACCTGAACGCCTTTTCGTAAGGCGCTCTCGTACGGTCCTGCGTCCGTCACAATGCTGTCGCCATCGGCCATAGCACGCAGCGCCACGGGCGGCCGATTTGGGAACGTGATCGTCCACGCCGTTGGATCTGCGCTAGCGACGAGCTCGTACGTTAGGATCACGCTGTCGCTATCCATGCGCATGACCTTAGCGGTCCACGTGCCGGCGACGTCGGAGAGCGAAATGCCAGGCGGCGGAGCTGCCGCTGCCGACGTATCGGCCGCGGGTTGTTCTTTGGGGCCACATGCAGCGAGTGCGACTGCTGCGACTAGCAGGGAAAGACGGCGCATAATCTTGCTCCAAGTCAAAGGTCTGAGGCCAAAGGTCAGAGGTCAAAGGTCAAAGCGAACGTGTTGACGCCAGCTTTGACCATTGGCCTTTGCCTTTGACCAAGACCTACAAGCTACTGCAGCCTGTACCGCTGTAAATACTGCAAATCGTCTTCGTCAGATCGCACGACGTAAACAGTGTTGTTGCCGAACCCAACCACTCGGCTGCGCTTGGCGAGCTGTACGCGGGCCGTAAGTTTGCCGGCTGCGTCGAAAATGTCGTATGTCGGCACCACGTCGTCGGACGCCGACGCTTGCAGTACCCAAAGCTGCCCGTTAGGCGCGACTTGCGCGGCGCCATTTCCTAGGAACGGAGGCAGATACTCCGGCCAATCGTCGCGCTCTTCCGGTGGACCAGAGGGCGGCGGCGCTGTAGATGCGGACATCTTCCCGTTGTTGTTCGTGATCATGAGCCCCGTGCCGCGGCGCCGCTGATTTTCCTGCCACCAGGCCTTGTGCGCGTTCGTGAGCTTGGTCTTGTTGTACGGCGTCGCCGGCCCGGCGGTGCGGTGCCCGTTAGGCGCGATCCACTCGACGTGATAGTCATCGGCGTGAATGACGGCGATGCGGCCGTCTGCAGCGACCGCCCAGTCATCCCGTGCCGCAAACGGATTCGCGCCTCCCATGCGCACATTCATGCGGCCAGCGCTGCCGGATACTTGCGTGTTCCCCTTCGGGACCTTGATGTACCCGACAGTTTGCAGGCTTTTCTTGACGCGATCGAAGCGCTGCAGAGGTGCTGAGTCGAGAGGGACCGGTCCGTCGGGACCAAACTTCATCGGCGGGCCGGAAAGGTAGATGTTGCCGCTGCGATCGGTCCCGCGCGGCGGATTCATGCTGAAGCCACCGAAGGGCCGGCCACCACCTGGCCGAGCTGCTGCATCACGTGAATCGTCGTCGTTATCCGGGCGCGAGGAGAAGAAGCCGAGGGGCTTTCCGTCCGGGCCGATGACCAGATAGCGCTGATTCAGCGGATCAAAAACGGCCGAGGAGTCGCCGGGCAGGGCGACGATAGACATTGGCAGCGAGTACTCGCCGGGTCCTTGTCCTTCACGTCCTACTTTCGTCGCTGATCCAGTCTTGAGATCGACGAGCTGGACGATTTTGTCTCGAGTATCGATCACGAGCACGCGTCCGTCCTTGAGCTCTCGGACGGCGGCGATCTGAGTGAAGGGATCGGCGAATTCTGTCTCCGCCTTCCCCAGCTGCCGCGATTGAACTTGCTGAGCGCCTAACTCGGCGAACGCCGAGAGCGTGGAAGCGGCAAGAATTGCTGCGCCGGGAACGACGATTCCCTTCGTGAAACGCCTCATGGGCAATGGTCCTCCGAAAGCGTGATGGGGCGAGATGATGCTTACGCGTTAGTCCGCGGCGTGTTGGGGAGGGTTTCCCGTCCGTCTTACATACCAGTCCATAAGAAGGCGAATCCTTGAGACGCATCTCGGCGTAGGCGCAGCTATTCGTCGATTGACTGCGTCTATCCCCGCACCCGCCCCGCGCATGAATCGCCTCTCGCAAGAAATCAAATTCGCATGGCGGAGCCTGCTCAAGAATCCTGGTTTCTCGGTCATCGTAGCTGCCTGCATCGCGATCGGGATCGCGGTCAACACGACGATCTTCAGCGTGACAGACGCGATAGTTTTGCGGCCGTTCGACTTTGAGGATTCCGAGCGTCTCGTCACGCTCAAGACCCGCGGGCAACGCGGCGGCGACAACGACGGCTCCGTCTCTTATCTCGACTTCGAAGATTGGAAGACGCAGTCGCGATCGTTCGAAGGCATGGCGGCTTTTGGATATCGCAACCTATCAATTACAGACGGAGAAGAGCCAGAACGTCTGGAAGGGAACATCATCACGTGGGATCTCTTCCAATTGTTAGGCAAGCGTCCGCAGATCGGGCGTCTCTTCATGGCCGAGGACGACCGGCCCGGAGCACCGGGCGTTGTGATCTTGAGCGACGAGGTCTGGCGCCGTCGTTACCACGGCGATTCGTCGATACTGGGGACAGTCATTCAGGTCAATGCGCTGCCGCACACGGTTGTGGGCGTGATGCCCCCACGTTTCAAGTTCCCGCAGGAAGCGCAGCTGTGGATTCCAGTCGCGGGCCTCGCACAGAACGATCAGCGTAACTGGTACAACTTCGACGTCTTTGCGCGGCTCAAGCCTAACGTCAAGGTAGAACAGGCGAACAACGAGATCGACGCCCTGTCGCAGCAGTTGAACAAGCAGTACGGAGTGCGCGACGGTCGCATCGGACTGGCCAAGCCCATTCGTGAAGATCTCATTCCGGATGACGTGACCCTGGTCGTGCTTGCGATGATGGGCGCTGTGACGCTCGTCCTTCTGGTCGCCTGTGCGAACGTCGCGAATCTCATGCTGGCGCGCGGCTCAGCGCGCGCGCGCGAGATTGCGATTCGCACGGCGATCGGCGCTGGCCGCGGCGCGATTGTGCGTCAGCTGCTGGTCGAGAGCTTGCTCCTCGCGCTGATCGGCGCCGTGATCGCGATCCCGCTCGCGCAACTCGGTTTGAATCTGCTCGACGCGGCGATGCCGGCGGAAGATCCGATTCCGTACTACATCGATTGGCGTCTGGACTACCGAACACTGATCTACACATTCGGACTCGCCTTGGTCACCGGTGTCATCTTTGGCCTAACGCCGGCGCTGCAATCTACGAGCGGAAAGATGTACGGCGCGCTCAAGGAAGGCGGCCGAGGGAGCGGGTCGGGAGTGAAAAAGAACAGGCTGCGCGCTACGCTCGTTGTCGCGGAGGTTGCGCTCTCGGTAGTGCTGCTCGTTGGGGCATCGCTCTTCGTGCGCTCCTTTCTGGGAATGCGCAACGCGAACGTCGGCTTCGCCACGGATCCGCTGCTCACAATGCGCTTTTATCTGCCAGGCTCGATGTACGATTCGACGAGCGCCAAAGTGCAGCGCGTCGAGGATGTGCTGCGCCGGGTCGAAGCACTGCCGGGCGTTCAGGCGGCCGCGGTATCGAACCTCATTCCGATCGACGGGGGCGGCAACTACTCACCGATCGAGATCGAGGGGGCGAAGTACGGCGATACGCAGCGACCCTTAGCGTTCTGGGCGGGCGTCACCGGTCACTGGCTCTCCACGTTAGGCGTGCCGCTGCTCGCTGGCCGCAACATGACCGAGAGTGAAGCGCTCGACAGCATGCCGGTCGCCGTGGTCACTCAGGATTTTGCTCGGCGCTTTTTCGCCTCAAGCGACCCACTCGGCCGTCGCTTTCGCATCGCAAGCGACAGCGCGGCGCCGCACTTCACGATCATCGGCGTCATCGCGGATTTCAGGTACTCGAGCCTTGATGATACGGATCGTCCGGTCGGCGCGGCGTACGTGCCGTATCCCTACATGTTCGCGCGCAACAACGGGCTCGTCGTGCGCGCAGCTGCGAATCCGATCGGCCTAACGAACTCACTGAGGGAGCAAATCCGCGCGTCGGACTCGAAGGTCCCTGTATTCGACGTCATGAACATGAACGACGTCAAGCGCCTGAGCTTCTGGCAATACCAGCTCTTCGGCTGGATGTTCGGCATTTTCGGCGTGATCGCGCTGGCGCTCGCGGCGATCGGTGTCTACGGCGTCATCTCCTTCGGCGTGACTCAGCGGACGCAGGAGATCGGCGTGCGCATCGCGTTAGGTGCGCAACGGCGCGATGTCTTGCGCATGATCGTGATGAACGGGCTGACCCTGGCCGGCATCGGTATCGCCGTCGGCGCCCTGGCGGCATTCGGGGTCACGCGCGTTGTGCGCAGTCTCTTGATCGGCGTTTCGCCGACCGATCCGATCAGCTTCGGCTGGGTGGCTCTTTTCCTGGCTATGGTCGTGGCCGTCGCGAGCTATTTCCCGGCGCGTCGCGCAATGGCCGTCGACCCGATCATCGCCTTGAGAACTGAGTAACGCCGTTCGAGCCGGTCACTCGTTTCTTAAGGGTCAAAAGCAACTGCCGTTCGGATTTCTCGGATTGAGGGGGCAGATACGAATTCAGCATGGTCGACGAATTCGAATTCCCTCAATCCGCAGAGTCCGCGTAATCCGAAGTGTTTTTGCTTTTGAAGTAGCCGACTGAGACTTTTGTTGGGTTCACACCTTCAAAGTCCGGTCATTCAAAAGCTCGAGGGCACAATGGCGGTTCGCACATCATCGGCGGAATGGAAGGGGACGCTCAAGGAAGGCTCCGGCACAATGACGGTCGGCAGTGGCGCGTGGCAGGGTGCGTACTCGCATGCGTCGCGCTTCGAGTCGGGGGCCGGGACCAATCCTGAGGAGCTCATCGGCGCTGCTCACGCCGGATGTTTTTCGATGTTTCTCGCAGCCGTACTCACGAAGGCCGGCTTCGCGCCGACGAGCATCCGCACGACGGCCACGGTCCACCTGTCCGAAGGCCCAGTCATCAACTTGATCGAGCTAAAGACCGAGGGCGTGGTGCCTAACGTCAGCGAAGACGTTTTCCGCGAGCACGCCGAGGCGGCGAAGAAAGCGTGCCCGGTCTCCAAGGCGCTCACCGGACCAGAGGTCACGCTCGACGCCAAGCTAGTATCCTAGCTCCACAGACGAAGGTTCCACGCGGATTCTGCGGAAACAATGGATCGGGCGGAGGGGCGAGCAAAGTATAAAGCCGGCCTAACGATTACACTTTTCGATCTTGATCCGTCGTTTTCGCAGCATCCGGATAAACCGACGTCCGTGGAGCCCAGACGCTCATGTAATTGAGTTTTTGAGCGCCAAAACCTCTTTCGGCGCGGGCGGATACTGCAGGTTCAGCGTCTCGAGCTTATCCACGATCGTTTTCATAACGAGATAATTCCGAGCGCGCTTGTCGTCCGAGGGCACCACGTACCACGGCGCCGCCTTCGTGCTGCACTTGGATAACGCATCCTGATACGCCTTCGTGTAATCGCTCCACAACTTGCGATCCTCGAGATCGCCTGCTCGGAACTTCCAGTTCTTCGTCGGATCCTCCAGCCGCTCGATCAGCTGCTCGCGTTGCTCTTCCTGCGACATGTGCAGAAAGAACTTGAGGATGATGACATTGTTCTTCGCCAGCATCGCCTCGAACTCGTTTATCTGATCGTACCGCTGCTTCCACACATCAGCCGGCGCGAGTTTCTTCACGCGCACGACGAGCACGTCCTCGTAATGCGATCGGTTGAAGATCCCGATCAGACCGCGCGGTGGCACGGCAGCGTGCACACGCCATAGGAAGTCGTGGGACCGCTCGAGCTCCGTCGGCACCTTGAAGCTCGTGACCTGAACACCCTGCGGATTGCACGCGCCGAAGACGTGACGGATCGTGCCGTCCTTGCCTGACGCGTCTCGTCCCTGCAGGACGACGAGCAATGCAAAGCGCCGGTCGGCGTAGAAAACATCCTGCAGGTCACCGAGCTTTTCTTGCTGCTCCTCCGTCTTCTCTTTCAGCTCGTCGCGATCGGGAAGTGCGCGCGGGCGTTTGGCCGCTCGATCGCCCAGGTCGGGCTTCTGACCATGACGGACGGGAACTAACACGCGATGATTATGGGTTAGGGGAGAGGGAATAATGGGGACGTGGCTTCCCAGCGGAGTTGGGCGCTCCATTTTGGACCTCAGCACACGCCTTCGACAGACATTGACTACGACCAGCACGATCCACCGCGTTGCCGAGCCGCGTCCGTCACTGGTGCAAGCGGAGCGGTACGCGGCTGCGCTCGCATTCCCGGCCTACCTGGAGTCGGTGGTCAAGAACCGCGAGTGGTGGCAGGATACGTACAGATTGGCCACGGTTCGTGAGGAGCACGCCACGCGAGCGAGCGCGCTGCCGTCATCGTGGAAGCTCGTCGCCATCACGGAAGACTGGTGTGGCGACGCCGTCAACATCCTCCCATTCGTTGCTCGGCTCGTCGAAGCCGCCCCTGAAACGCTCGAGATGCGTTTGCTCGGCCGAGACGCCAATCCCGACCTGATGAACGCGCACCTGACCGAGGGTCGCACGCGTTCGATTCCCAGCATCATCGTCTTGGACGGCAACTATTTGGAGTACGGTTGGTGGGGCCCACGCCCAATGCCGTTGCAAGAGCAGGCCATGGGGGACTGGTGGCAACTGCCGAAGGACGAGCGCCGCCTGCGTATTCGAAAGTGGTACGCCCGCGACCGTGGCCGACAAATCCATGAGGAGTTATTGCGCCTCCTGGAAGGCATGATGGTCGCGCGCCAGCAGCCTCTTTAAGCGGGCGGTCGCGACGATACATTGTTCGGCACTGGCGACGGAGATCACATGGAAGATCGGCGCATCGAAGGCAATTTTTCGCAAGGCTGGGGTATAGCGGGCCTCATTGTGCTGCTCGCCGTGGCGGCGTTTGTGGGAGCAGGGTTACTCAAGCGGAACACGTATCATCCGCCCACCGATCCACTCGCGCCGGCACCGAAGGCGGCAACGGAAGCACATTAGGAGCCAGGCCTAGCGTCCCACCCGCTGGGTTCAACGCTCGGTCGGAGGTAGCAGGTATGAGGAACAGCGTTCGTCTTTCGCTACTGGCCGCGGCCGTCGCCGCGACGCCGTGTTACATAGCGGCACAGGTCGGTGCCCAGGTCCAGCCGTTAGGCAACAACCCGGGCGCCTACTCCTTCGAGCTGTCCGACGGTGAGCCCATTTCCTGGTTCCTCGAAAACAGCCAGCCGCTCAAGCTGACTCCGGAGCAAAAAACGTCTCTCATCGGCATCCGACGTCGGCTGCGCAGCGACAACGATCGCTTCATGACGCGGCTGGATTCCGTGGCCACCGCGGTCGGCCTAACGATTGGTGAGCGGCCGCGCCTGACGCCTGACGAGAGGCTTGCGCTCGAGCGCTTCAACAAGATCACGCAGCCGACGCGCGATTCCATTCGCGCCAACAACGCCCTCGCTCGTGCCGAAGCGTTGACGCTGCTCAACGACGCGCAGCAGACGCGGCTCGACTCGCTCGTCACGCTGCTGCAGCGCGAACGTGGTCGTGGCCAAGTGCGCCGACGCGGCGCAGGAGCTGGGACCGGGGGTGCATCGTAGCAACCGGCGACGCTGCCGCGGTTGCCGCTCCTGCTCGGCGCGCACGTGCCGTTGCTCGTAAGGCATTTGCTCTTCTGATCGCCGCCGCGGCGCTGGCAGCCGCGGGCCTACTCGCCTTCGCTTATCGTGGGGATCCTGAAGGGTCGGCTCGCATTGCGCACGCAGAATTGGAGCAATTGCTCGAGCGCACCGAAGTCGTGGAGCGTCGTGCCATCGTTATGCAGCGCAACTGGTGGGACTATTTTCGCGTCACGCACGGCGTGCTCGCCACGACGGATCGCAGAATTCTGTTCGTCGGCGTGCCGCCTGACGCGCTGCTGCGCCCGCGGGACGAGCCTCAGCTTCTCGTGACGCTGGACGTGCCGTACGACCAGACGGCGGAGGCGCATCGTCAACGAGTCTACTTCGGTCTGTTCGGCGGGGCCGTGCTGCGGACGGGAGGGAAGTCCTACGAATTCGCCGTGGCCGCTGGGGAACGCGCCAAGCTCGACTCGGTGCTTGCCGTCATCGCTAGGCGCCAGGAAATGCTGCGCGAAGCGCTCGAGGCGGAACGGCAGGCCGCGGAGTCGGCGCTCGCGGAATCGAGAAAACCTGTCTACCACTTGGTGCAACGAGGCGAAGCCGTCATGTCGATCGCGGACCGCTACGGCATCTCGGTCGATTCGCTGCGGCGCTGGAACAGCCTAACGAACGATCGCATCCGGCAAGGACAGCGCCTGCTCGTGAAACCCGGAACGTGACGTGACGGCCCGCGACAGCGGTCCCATCGAGCATCGCGTGACGGTCGAGCGCACAGCGCGCGTTTACACGCTAGGCAACACCCAGGCGGCCGAGGCGTGGGTCGTGTTACACGGATACGGGCAGCTGGCCGCGCGCTTCATCGGCAACTTCGCGGTTATCGCGGGGCACGAGCGGGTCGTCGTCGCCCCTGAAGCCCTCAATCGTTTCTACATCGATATCCCACGACCGGGAGTATCAGCGACCGATCGGCGCGTTGGCACAACGTGGATGACGCGTGAGGATCGCGAGGCCGAGATCGCCGACTATGTGGCGTATCTCGATCGGATGCTTCCCAGTGTTGCACCCGAGGCACGCACCATCACGGTACTCGGTTTCTCACAGGGAGTCGCAACAGCGCTCCGCTGGGTCGCGTTAGGGTCCACGCCCGTGCAACAATTGATACTCTGGGCAGGACCGAGTCCGCCCGACCTCGACCTGCAACGACTCGCCGAACGGCTGGCTGGCGTGCGCGTTCGCGTGGTAATGGGTGAGCGCGATCCGATAGGAGTAGGCGGCGAACTGGAAAAACAACTAGATGCGCTCGAGCAGGTGGGGATCCAAGGCGAAATCACTCAGTTCGAAGGCGGCCATACACTGGATGCCGGCGTGATCGCGCAGCTGGCGTCGGCCTAACGCGAACGCTTCCAGCGGTCCAGGTCGCGTCGTTCTTTTTTCGTCGGTCGTCCTGCCTCGGTTCGGACTGCGCTCGGGCCCATGGCGCGCATCTGTGCGGCGAGCTTGTCGCGCGCCGCGCGGCTCTCCGGCGTCTCTTCATAAAGCTCGGCGGCCACCGTAGCTGGTCCGCGTGAGTCCGACGTGCCACGCACGATCACGGCCCGCTCGAACGGCGGGTGCCTGACGACAATCGTGTCTCCAACGCGCACTTGCCGCGAACGTTTGGCGCGCTCGCCGGCTACGAGCACGCGGCCTAACTCGATGGCCTGAGTAGCCAACGAGCGTGTCTTATAGAAACGGGCCGCCCAGAGCCAGATATCGAGGCGTACCGGTTCCTGGCCGGGCGCTGTCATGTCTCAAGCCTATGGCGCACATCGCGCTAGCGCCACGCAATCCGATAGGCGCCGGCCGGCGTATCAACGGAGCGGCACCACGCCGTGTATCGCACCTCCATCCATGCTCGATCCGCTTCTTGCGAACGATATGGCAGTACAGCCCACACGTGGGCTGCGAGTTGCGATGCCATCCCGGCCGCTGCAAGTTGATCGCCCCCCTGCACAAGCCACTCAGTCAGCCACGGGGCGAGAGCACTCGCCGCAGGTGATGCCTCAAAGTCTGTCGACGAGCGCCACGGACGCGGAACTTCTCAAGAGACTCGCGTTAGGCGAGGAACGCGCCCTCGGCGATCTGTACGATCGCCATAGCGCGACGGCATTCAGTCTGGCGCGCGCAATCGTGCGCGATGTCGCCGACGCCGAAGAGGTCGTCGCGGAAACCTTCGCGCAAATGTGGCGCACGGCTGCCTCGTTCGATCCGGGTCGTGGATCCGTCGTCGCCTGGGTCACCACGATCGTTCGCACGCGCGCGCTCGACCTCATCCGCGCGCAGCGTCGCCGGGCACGAGTCTTGGACGATGCCGTGCTCACGGCGGAGGACGATGCGATCGCGGGCGTGCCATCCGGCGGCGATACACCAGACCGTGACGTCGAGCGCGCCGAGGCACGCGAGCTCGTGCGCCGCTCCCTTGCCGATCTACCCACTGCGCAGAGACGCGTGTTGGAGCTGGCGTACTTCGGCGGGATGTCGCAAAGCGAGATCGCCGAATTCCTGAAGGAGCCGTTAGGCACGGTGAAAACGCGTATGCGAGCAGGGCTGGAGAAACTGCGCAATGCGCTGCGCCCAATCATGGGTTCGGAGGCGCTGCCATGACGACAGCCTGGCAGGACACAGCCGCCGCGTACGCGCTCGACGCACTCGATGCGCCGGAGCGTGCTGAGTTCGAGTCCGTGCTCGCCAGCTCTGCCGAGGCGCAGCAGGACGTCGCCGAGCTGCGCGAGGTCGTTTCGCTGCTGGCCTATGCGGCTCCCGCTGTGACGCCGCCGGCGTCGCTGCGCGCTCGAGTCCTGCGCGAAGCCGGGCGGGTCCGTCCTATCGAGGCCGCTCGGCGCGCACCTAACGCAGATGTTGTGCGACGAAGCGGCGTGTATCTGCTTCTCGCCGCGTCGATCGTTGGCATGGTCGTCATCGCGGGCCGCTATACGGGTGAGCGCGATGCGCGCATGAGCATCGCGAGCACGGCAGACTCACTGCGGCTGGTTCTCGCGTCGCGCGACGTCATGATCAACGCGCTCCTCGCGCCCGAAGTGACGACGGTAAAGCTCAGCTCAACCGATCGTCCGCCGACGGCGCGCATGTACTGGAACCGCACGACGGGGCAGGTGATTCTCGCTGCGTTCCAGCTTCCGCCGGCGCGCGAAGGACGCACGTATCAACTGTGGGGGATTGCCAAGGGCGGCACGCCTGTGAGCCTGGGCACGTTCAACACGCTACCGACAGGTGAAGGGAGGCATGTTGCCCTGGCTCCATCAGGCCTAACGATCAGCGTTGGAGCTGTGACGGAAGAACCGGCCGGCGGCTCACCGCAGCCGACTACGACCCCGTTCCTCGTCGGCCAGGTGAACTAGGCACGTTCCCTCGCCCCGGACTCGACGGTCACGTCGACCGACGCTTTGGGCTCGACTTTCTTGGGCGCCGCGATCCTGCTGGCGTTTTTCGTGTACTGCGGCGCGTCGACTCGCGAGAGTTTTTGCGCTTGGACTTAACACGTTCCGGGAGCTCGGCGCCGCCGGTCTCCTTATTCCAACGCTCGTAGGCTTCGGGCGTAATCTCCCCCTTCACGAGGAGCTCCGCGAATTTCCGACGTTGGGCCTTGCTCTTAAACGGCATCGGTTGCGCTGTCTAATGGATTGTCTGCAACGCATTGTTAGGCTGCACGTTCGATCGCCCATCCATGTTACAT
>DASYRX010000139.1:0-5462 GCA_036003845.1 Gemmatimonadaceae bacterium
CCGAGGCCGAGATATACGTCGTGTTCGCGACGCTGGATCCGGCGGCCGGCTACAAGGGGATCACCGCGTTCATCGTCGAGCGCGATTCCCCGGGATTCTCCGTCGGCAAGAAGGAGGACAAGCTCGGCATCCGCGCCTCGAGTACGACGGAGCTGATTCTGGATCAGTGCGAAGTCCCCGAAGCCAACGTGTTAGGCGCTCCCGGGCAGGGGTACAAGGTCGCGATCGAAACACTGAACGAAGGGCGCATCGGCATCGGCGCCCAGATGATCGGCATCGCCGCTGGCGCGTTAGGTGCCACGACGAATTACATCAAGGAACGGCGTCAATTCGGTAAACCAGTCGCCGACTTCCAGGCGGTGCAGTTTCAGATCGCGCAGGCGGCCACCGAGTTGGAGGCGGCGCGGCTGATGGTGTACAACGCCGCGCGTCTCAAGGACGCCGGCCACGACATCGCGAAGGAAGGTGCGATGGCCAAGCTCTTCTCGTCGCAGGTGTGCGAGCGCGTTACCTCGTTATGCGTCGAGCTGTTCGGCGGCTATGGATACACCAAGGACTTCCCAGTCGAAAAGTTTTACCGCGACGCCAAAATCGGGACGATTTACGAGGGGACGTCGAACATGCAGCTGCAGACGATAGCGAAGAAGCTCCTTACTTAGGGGTCAGGGGATTGGGGTTAGGGGTTAGCCCAGAACGACGTAACGGCGATCCTATGCCTAACCCCTAACCCCCAACTCCTCACCCCTATTTGTTAGGCATGCTCTCCTTCAACGCCGTCCTCTACACCGTCGTCTTCGCCGTCATCGCCTACGGCGCGTCGACCGTATGGAGCCAGGCCCCGCTCGGACAGCGTGTGCATCTCGCGGCGATCCTGCTCAACTCGCTCACGTTCATCGCCGGCGCGTGGTCACCGACGGCGCTCTTTGTGGAAGGACGTAACCCGCGACTCGTCGGCTGGTCAGTCGGGCTCAGCGTGGTGCTCGTGGTGATGGCGCTCGTGGCGCGGCACCAGCGCCTGCCGCAGCCTTGGTATCACCCGCTACGGTCCGCAGCCCTGGCCGGTGTGCCGCTTGTGGCGTTTGCGGCCGCGCTCGCGACGCTGGCGCGCTAGAGCGAGGCGTAGACGAACGTGCGTCCGTCTCGGTACCAGCCCAGCACTTGATAGTGCTCCGGCGCACGACCGGGGACTTCCATGCCCGGCGTGCCCGTGGGCATCCCAGGGACGGCCAGACCCGCTACACCGCGCGGCTTGTCCATGAAGGCCAGCATCAAGTCGGCTCGGACGTGCCCTTCGAACACGAAGCGCCCGACGACGGCTGTGTGGCAGGACTGCACCTTTGCGGGGATGCGCGCGTCCTTCTTCACCTTCGCCATGTCCTCGACGTCTTTGACGTCGATGATCCACCCGGTCTGTTTGATGTGCTCCACCCACTTCTTGCAGCACTCGCAGTCCGGCGATTTGTAGACGGTAATTCGCCGGCGCATGTTCTTCGGCGGCTGGGTGATGGCCCAGGCGCTGGCCGGCAAGGCGATGACGCCTAACGCGGCACCGATGCCAAGTCTCAAGAATTCACGGCGGTCATGCATATGTTGATTTTAATGCTTGGGTTCCGGTCCTGCCGTCACAACCTTCACTAAAGCTTTCAGCTAACGGCTGGCAGCCGACGGCTGGCAGCAGCTGACAGCCTTGGTTGCCCTCGCTAGCTCCTGGTGCCTTCCTTCCATAACGGTCGAGCCAGATCCGCGTCATCGTAAAACTTCACCCTTTCCCCTACGTGGAACTTGGCCAGGAGGATGATTTGACCAGTATGGGTCGAAAAGTGTTCCACGACGTGGTACACTGCCTCGAATACGGTCACTGAACGACCCTGGATTTGGCGCTCAGCGAGGAGCTCCTCCGGGCTGAGCTTGGCGATGACGGCATCGACGTCGCCCACAGCTGCCGTGAGATCCGCGAGGAGCGCAGACTTGTCCTTGCCGCCGCGGGCCCTGAATTCCGTTGATCGCTGCCTAACGTCAGCTGCGCCGCCGACGCCGCTCACGATCCACTGCCGAATGTTTCCCGCCAGGTGCAGCATGAGATTGCCGATCGAGTTCGAGGCATCGTTGGCGCGCCACCAGATCGCGTCGTCGCTCAACGGCTCGATTGCAAGGCGAATTTTGGGCAGGTACTCGTTGCTCAAGAAGTACCGCGACCGCTGCAGAAAGCTTTCGCTGATGGACAAGGGTTTTTGTTCTCGCAGTTACTCGTGGAATGTAGGACTCCATCAACGGTGCCTAACGGCGCTCCGGCCCGGTTGCGTGCGCTGAAGGAGGCAGTGGCAAGTCGCTGTTCATGCTGATCGCCTGGATGACCCAGCGCCGATCAGAACCGCGCCGAAACACGACGAGCTGCCTCGCCGTGTCGGCTGGAACATCTTTGAATTTCACATATACCGGACTCCAACCGTACGCGAGGCCAGCATCGCCATGCACTTCGGCCGGGCCGAAACTGAACGACTCGAGTCGCGGCAGCGATTTGGCCCAGTGCACGATAGCGGTTTGTCCGCCAATGACTGAAGTGCCGGCGACGAACCAGGCGTCGTCAGAGAAATGCTTGCCCAGGTTCTCCCATTTTGACTCGCGAATGTCGGCGGTCACCGAATCGAGAATCGATTGCACGGTGGCCGCGTCCCGCACCGTGAATCGCTGAATGGGTGCCTGGCAATCAGCCAGAGCGATCGAAACGGCCAGTACCGCGAATATGCGGGCTGTCATTCACTAACCATGAAGTTCAGTCGCCAACCGATTCCAATCGTAGCATCCATTGAATCGTAGCATCTTCAGAGCAAGTCGGCGAAGCTCACCAGCCGACGGTGTGTCGCAGAGCGCCACTCGCATGGCTGAGCGCTACGACGGAAAGATAGGGATTCTCAGATATTGGTGCCTCACATGTCTTATCTGGTTGCTGACCTGCGCTCGATTGTGGCTGGCGACGCGTGGCACGGCCCATCCTGGCGTGACGTCCTCGCCGGTCTCACTGCCGAACAAGCCATGCGTCGCGTCGTCCCCAACGTGCACAACATCTACGAGCTCGTGCACCACACGGCGGCCTGGGCCGGTGAGGTCGCGCGACGCCTGGGCGGCGGCGCGCCGAGGATGCCGGCCGAGGGCGACTATCCGCCTAACGATGTGATCGTGGATGAAGCCGCCTGGCAGCGCGCCGTCGCGCGTCTCAACCAGGCGCACGAGCAGCTCCTGAGCGCTATCGAACGCTTCGACCCTCGACGCCTCGACGAACGCATCGGCGCCGACCGCGACGCGCCACTCGGCAGCGGCGTAAGCTACCGCGCGACGATCGCCGGCCTGCTCGCCCATACCGCGTATCATGCCGGCCAGGCGATGCTGCTGCGTCGCGCCATCGAGGGCGACGCCGCAGTTAAGCGTTAGGCGTCAGCCGCGCTGGCCGGTGAAGAGGCCGCGCCGGATGCGCGCGGCCTTGGCCGACGCAGCCGAATCGAACTCCAGAACCAGTCGCGTGCTGACCGACATGCGCACCGGCAGTTGCAGCGTCGTTTCACGGCCCTCACGCCGCACAACAACCGGGAGCGAAGTCCCCTCCGCTGTCGTGCGATAGCGCGCTCGGAAGCGCTCGCCGAACGATGGATCGTTGACGGCGATGTCGCCGACGCGAACAAGGATGTCGCCAGCCTTCACCCCCGCACCGTCGGCAGCCGAACCAGGTTCAACGTTCGTCACGCGCACGCCGCTCGAGTCAGCCTCGGTGAGAACGCCGATGCGTGGACTACGCAATGAGTCCGTGCGCACGCGGAGCCCCGCGAGTGGCAGCACGCGCGCGTACGGGAAAGGCTCACGTCCATCGATGAAGCGCGTGCGGAAGTCGTCGAATTGGGTGGCTTGTCCTCCGGCCGCGCGCCTAACGGCTCCCCACCAATCGTCGGAGGTGAAGCCATTTCCCTTCTTGTAAGAATTCTGATAGACGTCGCGCATGACGTCATCCAGCGACTGCTTGTTGTCGCTGGCGTCGCGCACCATCACGTCAATGAGGAAACCTGCGAGCGCGCCTTTCGGATAGTAGATGTAGCCCGTGCCGTCCGTCGGATGGATCCACGTGGACAGCGACGCGTCCTCGAGTGCGACGGGTGGCAGGGAGCCAACCTCGTCCATCTTCTCGTTGAGCGTGCGCAGGTACGCAGTCGAATCGATCACGCCGCCGCGCACGAGCATGAGATCGGAGTAGTAGTCGGTGATGCCTTCGCTCACCCACAGCCACGGCGTCGGCTGCTCATCATCATAGCGGTAGGGCCAGAGGTCGGCCGGCCGCATGCGCTTCACGTTCCAAGCATGGAAGACCTCGTGCGACGTGATCGATGGCAGGATCGGATTTCCGATGATGAACGGCGTGTAGATGCCGAGGTGCGAATTGCTATGCTCCAGCGCGCTCGCGCCGGCGTACGACGTATCGAACATGATGAACGTCGTGTACGTGTCGAACGGTGTCTCGCCGAAGACCTTCGCCATCTCGGGGAGGAATTTGCGATGATCGTCCCAGAGCTTGGCGCGCTCCGGATTGCGCAGCGCGCCCGCGGGATATGTCGCGAGCCTAACGGTCTTGCCACCAATCGTATTGCTGTCGACGTCGAAGCGACCGATGAACGTCGGACAATCCACGAGGTCGTGGTAGTTCCCCGCGCGGTACGTGCGCGGCGCGCCAGCCCCCGGCATCCCCGTGGTCACACGCCAGTCGTTAGGTGCGGTGACCGTGACCGTCGCCGGGAAATCGAAGCCGCGCCCTTCGGGATAGAAAAAGATGTTTGTCCCGTTGAAGAACGCGAAATCGCTGCGCGTATCCGCGATCGCGTTGTCCAGAGAATCGGCGCGATAGTCGAATGTCACGATGATCGCGCGCGCGCCGTTTGGGCGCACGCGCCAGGTGTCGTAATCCAGCTTGTCCCAGGTGAGCTGCTTGTCTCCGCCTAACGCGCTGAAGCGCCACACATTGCGCGCGAAGTTGGAGATCTCGTACGCCCCCGGCGTCCAGGCCGGAAGCGACAGCAGTACCGGTTCGTTTCCAGTCACGCTGAAGCGCATCGTCACCCGCAGCAGCCGTTCGCCGGCCAGCGTCGGATTGAACGCGACCTCATACCGGATATCGCCGATCGCCGCGGACTGCGGAGCGGCTCGACTTCCGGAGGTGGCCGGGCGTTGTTGAGAGTCCAGGCCGCTGCTAATCAGCGCGACGAGGCCAAGCGAGAGAGCTGGAAGTGTCGATCGAGACATTGTTTGCGTGATTTGCTTGTGCCGTTCCAACTGGCAGTGATCCGAAGTCTGTGTACGCCCGGCAGTCGTAAGGTGGAACGGTACAGGGCGCAAGAATAGCTACTACGCCTTCCTCGAACGTTGGGTCCTACCGCACCGGGGTCAGACTCCGCCGTAATGTCAGGCCCCATCTTGGGCCTGAC
>DASYRX010000140.1:0-7508 GCA_036003845.1 Gemmatimonadaceae bacterium
CGAAGTAGAAACTCTGATGCGCGTACGGCAGCAGCGCGTAGGTGGTCACTCCCCCATGCCCGTTGTCGTGCGTGGACGCATACGTCACGCGAACGTCGGTGTAGCCGGTGGTGCCGTTCCAGCTCCCGATTGAAATGCCCCAGCCGCCGAAGCCGCTCGCATCGACACTGTCGATGCGGGTGTACGGCAGCTTCACCCCGCCCGCGATGTCGGCGTAGAAATTGACCCCGCGGCCGGTGTTCGTGGTCCTCCCCGACCCGACGACGTTGATGCTTCTGATCTCGTAGCCCGAGGTATTGTAGAGGAAAATCGCGTCGCCATTTCCGCCGTCGATTGTCGCGCGGCCACCACCGAAGCTGCTGACGACAATTGGAGCGGCAGCAGTCCCTTTGGCGGCGGCTGTGAAGCGCAAGGTCCCGCTGAACACCGCCCCGCCCTGGAAGAGTACGCGATCGCCCGCTGCAAAAGCCTTCCTGTTTACCCTGCCGATCGTCCTCCACGCCTGCGCAGGCGATGTTCCTGGGAAGTGATCTTTGCCGTTAGGGCTCACGTAATACGTGGCCCCCGCTGCTGTCACTGCTTGTGCGACTGACGGGTCGATGGGAACACGATTGGTCCGCGGCGAGACTCCTGTGATGTCTCCGCATGCTGCGGCGGCAAAGGCCAACGCGAGTCCCAGGAGCGAGCGCCACGTTCTCGTCTCGACAAAAGCGAATGCCCCGCCCGAAGGGAACGCCGTCCTTAGCAGCCCACCGCGGCGATCTTGGCGAGTCATACAGCTGGAGAATGTTTGTTGTGCGTCTTTGAGATCGCGCTGTGTGCACGCGCAACTCACCCCTTGGGGGACGCGCTCCAAAATGAGCCGGCTGTGGCGATTACGCGGTGACTGCGATCACCGGCGCGCGCGCCGAAGAAAACGAACTCCGACCTCGGGCCGCCGGCCTTGATTGTACGCCAGTTCCGCGACCAGCAGGGCAAGAGGTTCGAGGTATCGTGCGATGGGCAGCGCGCCGCAATTTACGGGTTCGAAACCGATGTCGCGGATCAAACGCCTAACGAGCCGCTTCGCGACATCGTCGTTTCCACAGTAGCAGACCGCTGGTTTTTCGGTCAATACGTCCGCTCCGGCGCTAAGCAGTTCCGATGGGACCGTGTTGAACGCCTTCACAACTCGCGCTCCTCGCGCACGCTTAGCGATGATCTCAGCGCCGGATACTTCGTGACCCACAGCCAGAGCGTCATCGGAGGCGGTCATAGGGTTCGTGCAATCGATCAGCACTTTTCCCCTCAGGCTTCCAGCCGCGCTCAGCACTTTGCGCACATGACTCCAATGCACGGCGAGTAGCACCACTTTTGCACCACGCACCGCATCCGCAGGTGAGGCGGCGCGACCTCGCGCACCGCCAGAGCGCGCCAGCCGTTCGAGCTTCTTGGGATCACGCGAGTAGCTAAAGGCCACCTCGTGTCCGGCCTTCGCGAAAAGACGACCGAGGGCGCCTCCCATGTTTCCCGATCCCAGAATCGCGATCTGCATAACGACTAACTCGGAGTCGACGATTCTTCGGAGCTCGGCCGCTGTCGCTGAGCCATCCACGTCACGGCATCCCACGCGTTATGGATGCCGATGAACAAGAGAAAAACTGTGATCGTACCGACCCAGAAAAGCGCGGCAACGGGATGGCTACGAAGCAGTAGCGCAGCGAGAAGCAGCGTCGGATACGCGAGGAGGGGGAAGGTGAAGTGCCACAGCCAATCCTCGAGCACAGGCTTGTAGTCCTGCTGCCGCCGAGCGTGCCTAACGATATTGATGCAGTACAAGGTGCCGCACAAACCGCACGCGGCGAGTACAAGGCCCGCATTCGTCAGCGAGTGCCAGGGCGCGCTCAGGATGGCCGACACGAGCAGGACCGCAGCGAAGTGCACGATCGTCGGCGTGCCGAACGCTCGCACCGCCGTGCCGCCTCCAATCACGTTCATCTCGGCGCCGAGTACGATGACGACAAACTGCAACCCAGTGAGCGCCGCGGCCGAGGAGCCGACAATGACGTAGAAGCTCTCCCACGCGGCGAGCGGCGACGCGACTTCTTGTAGCATGGTTCTCCCGAGCTAGTGTGTTTGCGAGAGCCTAACGAGCACCTACGCGAGCGTCCGCGCAACAGACTGCGCTGCTTGATGTCCGCTCGCTATCGCGCCGTGCACCGTCCCAGTGTTTCCTTCTCTCGAAGCCGCCTCTCCGGCGAGCCAGAGCGTTCCGTCGAGTGGACGCGCAAGACGTTTCGCCCAGTCGGCGCCGCCCACAAGGCCATAGCTGTATGCGCCTCGCGAGAATGGATCGTGCTGCCAGTCATGTGTGAAGACTTGGACCAGCTGCGCGGCAACGCGACGTCGCGTTACTCCAAAGTTGGCGGCGACCGAGGCGATTGCGCGCTCTTCAACGTCGTCGCGCTGTGACAGTCGCAAAGCCGCAGGTCCCCCGGCCCAACCGACCAACGCAGTCGCCAGCATTGGATGTACGGACCACCAGACAGGCACGTCGCCCGCGTCCCCGTGAAGGAAAGTCAGTGACTCGAGGGATGCGCCACGCGGCGCAGAGCGGAGTTTTTGCGTCCACCAGCGCTCACGAAACAGAATCGTGACACGTGTGACGGATCCCATTGCGAGACGGGTACGCGTTCGCTCGATGAGCTCGAGCGGCGGCGTGAACACGATCGCTCCGGGTTCTTCAGCGCCCGCGAGCAGAACGCCTAACGGCACTGTGACGACGGCGGCGCGTCCGGTGATTGTCGTGATCGACTGGGATTCGTTGCGACGTAGCGACAGCTGCACGCGGTGCGGCTCCCAGTCGATGCGCTCGACGACCGAGCCCGTCATGACGCGTTCGCGGAAGCCGCGAGCCAACCAATCGGGGATGAGATCGTATCCGTCCGCGATGCGCATGAGGCTACGCTCTTCGGGCTCTTCACTCGGACTCCCGCCCTGCGCGACCCAGCGCGCACTTATTCGCGTCGCGTCAGCCGCATGGAAGCCCTCGACGAACGTGTAGGCGAGCCGCCGAGCCTCGGCCGCGCTGCGTCCCCCCGGCTTGTCCCTCAGAAAGTCGGCAAATGAACGATCAGCTTTGGTCGCGCCGACATAGCGCATGACGCGATGCAGCTGCTTCCAGAAGTCGTGAAGACGCGTTAGGCGCCCGTCCTGCGACCTCCAGCGCTGGCCTTCTGCCACGTACGCGAGGAGGCGTGCGTCGCGGACGATATCGAGCAGCTCGCTCGGGCATCCATGGATGAATTCAGCGCCCAGCTCGATCGGGTGCGCGCAGCGCGGGTCCCGCATCGTATAGATGCGTCCCCCGATGCGATCGCGCGCTTCGACGATACAAGCGCGAAGTCCCTTGCGCTCCACCTCACGCATTGCCGCCAAGCCAGCCACACCCGCCCCGACTATCACAATGTCATAGTCCTGCCTCGCGCTTCCGTTCATGTCATGAGCGTTGAAAGTCGGGCACTCCAGGGGATAGGAATTGTTGAGCGCATCTTTTGCAAAGGTCCCTGATCGCGGGACTTGGCGCCAGCCGCCCCGGAACGTACCGTATCGGCGGGGTACGCTAACACCGATCTCCTTGTTCATTCCTAGTTTCGCACCTGAACATGCGGGGAGTGGAACGGTGGTAGGGACCAGGTCACGCAGTCCAGATTGTTGAGGGAGCCGCAGTATGCGTAGCAACAGAGTACAGACGTTAGGCATCGCGCTCGTCGCATTTCTCCCAATCACGGCGCATGCGCAGATGGTCGGGCGTTCGTCAGCGGGTTCGTCAGCCACGCTCAGCGCGCCACGTCCATCGTCGCTCCCGCCCATCCAAATGGGCTCGTTGCAGCCGCGAACGTTCGACCGTACCGGCAGCGACTTCGACCGGTGGCGGGGAACACGGCGCGGCTTTTCGTCTGTCGGCTGTAGCTGGGGAAACTGCATTCCGGGTCGTTTTCGGACCGGGATCGTGGCCGTTCCGTACGTAACGGAGACAGTGGTACCCTACGCGGTGCCGGTTTATGTCCCGATGCCGGTGACGGTGCAGCCACAGTGGGCGCCCGTGCCGCAAAAGCCGTATGACCCGACCAAGTCGCGCATGCTCACAATCGGAAAGGGCGCGGACGGCGGTGGGGGCGTGATGCGTATCGAGCGGCTCAAGAACAACATGCTGCGTCTGACGTGGCGCGGTTCCGAGCGTCCAATTCGCGAGGCTCGGATATTCATCGCCGATTCTTCCCAGAAATCGTTGCGCAGCGCACGCGTAGACAACGACACGCCGAGCGCCCTCTTCGAGATCGCGGATCTCGACGGGAAGATCGCTTTCACGGGTCTCACCGTCATTTACGCGGACGGTGCCGTGCAGACGACGCTCGTTCCGTATCCGCCGCGCCAGGAAAAGACGCCGTAAACGGCGCGCGCCGGCCGAGCCCGCTCGTTAGGCTCCGCCCACTTTAGGGAACTCGAGCGCCGCGGCGAAGACTACACCCGTCTTCGTGCAACGGTAACGTCACGCCTCCAACTGTTTATGCATTAGCACTGTCAGAGGGAGTGTTGCCTCCCGGCGAGCTTGCTTCCGGTGGGCCGAAAACGGCCGGTCTACCATTCTCGTAAACACGCAACCATGCCAAGCATCGTGCGCGCAGCGGCTGGTGTCTTCGCCGCATTCGCAGTCTTGGGCCTAACGAGTACCGCTACGCTCGCGCAGCAGCCATCCACAACGACATCGTCGGCAGGCAGCGTCACCAAGCGCGCGCAGGCGTCGCGCGCCCCGCGTGCAGGCGCAGTCCGCTTCGACGGTAAGCTCGACGAGAGCGCTTGGGCAGAAGCGCAATTCATTTCGGGCTTCACGCAGCGCGAACCGAACGAAGGTGCACCGTCCACCGATTCCACGAGTGTGGCGTTCATCTATGACGACGACGCGCTCTACATCGGCGCCAGGATGCAGAGCAGCAATCCCGAGGCAATCCGCGCTCTCGTCACACGCCGCGATCGCGAAGGAAGCTCCGAACAGCTCATCATCTCACTGGACACGTTCCGCGACCGCCGCACGGCGTACACGTTCTCGGTAACAGCGGCAGGCGTGCGAGTAGACTACTTCCACGGCTCGGACTTCGAGGGCTCTCGCGACTACGCCTTCGATCCCGTCTGGGAAGCGCGGACTCAAGTTGATTCTACTGGGTGGACGGCTGAGATGCGCATTCCCTTCAGCCAGCTACGCTTTAACGCGGCGGACGAGCAGCTCTGGGGAGTGAACGTCGTGCGGCTCGTTCCCGACCGCAACGAGTCGGCCTACTGGGTGCTCGTTAGGCGCAGCGAAACCGGCTGGTCATCCCGCATGGGCGACCTCGTCGGCATCCACGGCGTGCGCCC
The DNA here is from genome assembly GCA_036003845.1 of Gemmatimonadaceae bacterium. Taxonomy (GTDB): domain Bacteria; phylum Gemmatimonadota; class Gemmatimonadetes; order Gemmatimonadales; family Gemmatimonadaceae; genus DASYRX01. The sequence continues at coordinate 5,395 of DASYRX010000140.1, forward strand.
GAGCCGGCGCGTCGAGTTGCTGCCTTACGTGGCGACCGACACGCGCTTCAGCAGCAACGTGAACGCGAACAACCCATTCGACCAAAAGCGCCACAGCGAATTCCGAGGCGGAGGCGACCTCAAACTCGGCCTCGGCCCCAATGCGACACTCGAGGGGACGTTCAATCCCGATTTCGGTCAGGTAGAAGCCGACCCAGCCGAAGTAAACCTCTCAGCCTATGAGACGTTCTTCGCCGAGCGACGCCCCTTCTTCACCGAAGGGACACAGTTGTTAGGCGGACGCGGGAACTTCTACTCGCGCCGCATCGGCGCGCCCCCGCCGCTCCGGCCCGGTGCGACCTACACCGACATGCCGCGAAACTCCACCATCATCGGCGCGGCGAAGCTCTCTGGTCGTCTCCCGTCGAAGCTTTCTTTCGCCGGGCTCTCGGCCGTCACGGATCGCGAGGAGGCCCGCACCTTCGATGCGACTCGCAACACGTTCTCGAACGCTGAAGTCGCGCCGAGGACATTCTATGGCGTTGGCGTCGTGCAGCAGGAGTTCGGGCGTGACGCATCCACCTTATACGCGATGCTCACGGCGGTCGAGCGCGACATCGAATCAGGCAGCCTCGCCGAACGCGTGCTCGCGCGTCGCGCGTACTCCGGAATTGCCGATACCCGCATTCGCTGGGCGGGAGGCAAGTATGACATGAGCGCATATGCGGCGTTCAGCTACGTCGCCGGCGATTCACTCGCCATCGCGGCCCAGCAGACTTCCAGTCGCCGCTACTTTCAGCGTCCTGACGCCGACTACGTCGAGTTCGATCCCAGCCGTACCTCGCTCCCGGGGTTCTACGTCGGGATCAATCACAGCAAGCTGAGTGGCGAGCACTGGCTGTGGGACATCGACCTCATCGCCGAGTCGCCAGGCTACGAAATCAATGACATCGGCCGGCTAGGCGGCTCAGACGACCAGGGTGTCTACACGAATCTGCGATATCGCGAAACGAAGCGCGGCGCGCTCTTCCACCGATGGGACGTCGGCCTCTCTCAGGCGACAGAGTGGAATTTTGGCGAGGTGCGGCAGTTCACAAACTTCGAATCGTACGGCAACGTCACCTTCAAGAATTTCTGGCGCGCGTCCGGTGGCGTGGGATACAATGCGTCCGCCCTCAGCGACAACCTAACGCGGGGCGGTCCGCTCATGGCGACCAAGCCTGGAGCCTATGTCTACGGAAGCCTGTCGAGTCGCACCGGCGCGCGCACGGGCTGGTCGATCAACCTGTCGCGCTCACAGGGAACCGACGGTGGATCCAGCACCAGCGCGAACGGATCGCTGACGCTGCGTCCCGGCCCGCAGTGGGAGCTGACGCTGACTCCTGCATACAGCGCCGGCATCACCGCGCGGCAGTACGTCACGTCATTGGCGGGCGGTGGGCCGGCTACTTTCGGCCGGCGCTACGTGTTCGCCTACGTGGACCGCGATCAGTACTCGATGCGGTTCCGGCTCAACTACGCGCTCACGCCCAACCTGACGTTCGAAACGTACGCCGAGCCGTTTGCGGCGAGCGGGCGTTTCTATGATTTCGGTGAGCTGCCGGCCGCGCGCAGCGGCGATTTGCGCACGTACGGAACGAACGGTACCACGATCAGCGCGCGCGATTCGTTAGGCCGCCGAACCGTCACAGACGGCACGGCGTCGTTCACGCTGTCCAACAGCGACTTCAACGTGCGCTCGTTCCGCAGCAATGCCGTTGTCCGCTGGGAGTGGCGGCCAGGCAGCACAATCTTCCTCGTCTGGCAACAGGATCGATTCAGCTCGGCTCCGAACGGTGTTGCCGTAACCCCCGGCGGCATGTGGGACGCGCTCACCGCAGATGGCACGCAGTTCGTCGCGATCAAAGTGAGTTACTGGGTGCCTTGGCAGTGATGCGTCGCGCCGCTCGCTAGGCGCTACGAGCCACACCCTGATGTTTCGTTAGGCCCGAGTACTCCAGGTACGCGAACAGCAGCACCGCCGCGGCCTGCGCGAGCACGAACGCCTGGCCGAGCAACGTCGGACTTACCAACCCGCTCACGAGCAGGAAGACACTCGCTGCCACCCAGAGGACGTTACCGACCACGATCGCTCT
>DASYRX010000141.1:0-4407 GCA_036003845.1 Gemmatimonadaceae bacterium
ATGTAGACCGGCGTCCCGACAGGAACGTTGTCGTACAACCACGTGATATCCGGATCGGCGAGCCGGATGCAGCCGTGCGTGACCGCGCGACCGATGCTCGTCTGGTCGGGAGTTCCGTGCAGCAGATAGCCGCTGCCCAAGTCCAGCGCGTACGGTCCCAACTCTCCCTCGACCTTACGGTTCCACGTACCGGCCGGAGGGATATATAGTGTGCTGTTGAACACGATGTGCTCGTCGATCGGCAATGGCACGAAGGTGCTCGATCCAGGCTGTGCCAACCCAACGATTCCATTCCGAACCGTTAGGCGGCGTCCGTCCTCAAGATTGATTGACGACCCCTCATGCAAGCGCTCCAGCTTGAGGCCGTACTCTGCAGCCACTTCGGCGTACAGCCAATCGGGCGGTCGCCACACGGGATCCTCGACTTTGCGCAGCACGCGTCGCTGCCCGCGCGGCGTTCGGAATGTCCACGACCGGCCGGCGTATTCCAGCGTGATGCCCGATGCGACGGCAATCGGTGCAACCATCACCGTGTCGGCGCCGCGGATTACCTGTAACTGGCGATCGAAGAGCGACACGACGACGCGGAACCCGTCGTTCGCGCTCATCGCACGATCGCGCGACGCCACCCATGACAGGCTATCGGCTCGCGACGAGAACGATGGCGGTGGAATGAGCGCAGCCGTGTCGACGAAGAACGCGTCACGATAGCGCACGAGCATCGACTTGACTGTCGCGCTGACGAGCGAATCGGCCCGCGCCTGCTGTGAACGTGCCGTCGTCGACAGCGCGACGAGCGACAGAGATCCAGCGAGGAGGTACGGACCGGTTCGAAACTTCATACGCCTGATCATAACGACATCACTGCGTTGTCGCGCCGCCCCACGTTTGGACGGTGGGACGACGCGACGGCATCACGTCCGTTGGTTAACGGAACGAGATGCCAAGAACCAGCGGCACCCAGCGCACGTGCTTCGAACGGCTGCCGAAGAACTCGTTGAAGTCGAGGTCTTCATCACGGTTCGCGAACACGTTCACCCAGCGCGATTCTAGGAAGATCGCAGCCGGCCCAACACCGAATTCGATGCCCGCACCCATGTTGGCGCCGAGCTTCGTAATACTCTTTTCGTCGTTCTCATCGTTGTTATCCAGTACGTCATTACCGAGCAAGGCGCCCAAAGAGGAGCCGGTGCCAAACCCGCTAAAGTTGTACAGGCCGCCACCACCCACACCATAAAGTGCGACTCTTGGCGAGCCTAGCGGGAGGCGCAGCGTTAGGTTCGCCGCTGCGGATAGGACCCGTGGGTCATTCCCGCCGTTGTTCAGGTTCTGGAACGGCTCGCTGTTGAAGCGGTCCAATGCAAAGTCGAGGCGGAAGCCTAACAAGTAGTTCGGCTTGTGCCAGCCGATGGGCACCGTGATGTTGAAGCCGCTGTCGTAGCCGACGTCATTGAAGTCGTCCATTGGGCTACTGCGTCCGCCCGCTACACCGAGATACCACCCGCTACCGCCGAAGAGATAACGGTTGCGCGACTGTTCGCGCCGCATCTGCTCGGCACGCGCGATGGAGTCCGCGCGGGCAATGGAGTCTGCCCGGGCGCGTTCCACGGCTGCGATTGAATCAGCACGAGCCTTCTCGACGGCAGCTATTGAATCGGCACGAGCCTTTTCAACGGCGGCAATTGAGTCGGCGCGAGCCTTTTCCGCTGCGGCCGCGGCGATCGAATCAGCCCGCATTTTTTCGCGGGCCAGGGAATCGGCCCTCGCAATGGAATCGGCGCGCATCTTGTTCAGATCTACTTCACCACGCGATTCACGCTTTGTTACGGGAATGCGCTGTTGCGAGGTCGGCCTGCGTGTGCGAGTTGTGTCCTGCGCCTGCGCCGAGGCGGCGATGCCTAACGAAAGAACGGCAGCGCCGAGCACCGGCCACGCGCGAAGCACGCGTGTTCTCATAAATGCTTCCTCCAAGTCGTCGCGCGAGTCGCTCACTAGTGAACGAACCACGCGACAGAGAGTTCGCTTGCTGTTGTAGGCCCTGTGCTCACTCCGACGCGGTTGATCGCCGAGAGCGAGTCTTGCTCTATTGTTCAGCATGGGCGCTCGCCATCCCGGGCGCTCGTCCCAATTGCCATGCGTTTATGCAAACGGCGTGCGACGCTTCGGGGGTCGAGCCGGCCTCGGCTGCGCCTAGTTAGGCGGGCTCGACGGGAGCTAGATCACAACTTTACCTTCAAGCACTTTACCCGACTCGCCTCTCACCAGGATCCAATCATGGACCCCCGCATCCGCCGCGAGCTGCGCGCGCTCAAGTTGTACGCGCTGGTCGTCACGATACTACTCGGCACGCTCTCGATCGCCGCGTTCAAGCAGAGCGCACAGCGCACGAAATTCACGGAGATCGACGTGGAGCGGATCAACGTTGTGGAGCCTGACGGCAAGTTGCGCATGGTCATCTCCAACAAGCCACGATCCATCGGACCGATCTACAAGGGACAGCCTTTCGGGTACGCGGGCGGCACGCGGCCCGGGATCATCTTCTTCAACGATGAGGGGACTGAGAACGGCGGCCTAACGTTTACGGGCCAGCGCATGCCCGACGGACGCTTTCAGGCCTCGAGCGGGTTCTCGTTCGATCAGTTCAATCAGGATCAGGTGTTGTACTTCCAGTACAACGACAACAACGGTCAGCGTCGCATCGGCTTCACAATCGCCGATCGCGCGAACGTGGACATCTTCGACGCTATTGCCAGGCGCGATACGATCACCAGGATGCAGCAGGGCCCCGCGCGCGATTCCGCGCTGCGCGAATGGATGAATCCCGGAGGCGTGCCGATGTTTGCGCCGCGTGTCTATATGGGTCGCACAACGGCGCGCGCGGCGCTGATCGATCTGTCCGATCCCAATGGCAAGCCGCGGCTGCGGCTCATGGTCGACTCGTTAGGTACGCCCAGCCTCGAGTTTCTCGACGCGGCAGGGAACGTGACCGCTCGGCTGCCGCAGCGCTAAGCGGCCGCCGCCAGTCCAACGCTTTCCGCCTCCGGCAGCACGATGTCCACGGTCGTGCCGACGCCCGGCCGGCTCGTGAGGTCCACGCAACCAGCCGAGGCCTTCACGATGGCTTCGACTGTCGCCAGCCCGAGGCCCGTACCGCGATCCAAAGGTTTGGTGGAGAAGAATGGCTCGAATACGCGGCCGCGCGTGTCTTCGTCGATGCCGACGCCGTTGTCCTGAACTCTGATTCGCACGACCGGCCCGCGCAGTTTGCAGGCACGCGGCGCCGTTGCGGCCGTGTACGTCAGGCGCGTTGTGGCGATGAGAATGGAACCCCCGTTAGGCATCGCGTCGCGTGCGTTCAGCAGCAGATTGAGAAGTACTTGCTCCATCTCACTGCGATCAACGTGCGCCGCTGCACCGCTCGGATCCAAGTTGATCACCAGCTTGATCGAATCGTCGAGGAAGAGTCGTGACATCGTGGCCACTTCCTGAACGACTGTATTCAACTCGATGCGTGAACGCTCGACCGCTTGGCGCCTCGAGAGCGCCAGCAACTGTTTCGTGAGCGTCGAACCATGACGAATGGCGCGCTGGATGCTCTCCACGTCCGAGCGCAGCGGGTCGGATTCGGAAAGCGCGTCGAGCAGCATGTCGCTGGCTGACCCGATCACCGTGAGCACATTGTTGAAGTTGTGAACGAGGCCGCCGGCGAGGAGGCCGATCAACTCGAGCTTTTGCGCGTGCTGCATGCTCTGGAGCGCGTCCACGACTCGACTTTCCCTCGGCGGGCCGGACGCACGCTGCAGCGCGACATCTCGCGCCGCGATCGTGAGGGCGACGACGCGACCCTCGCGCGACACGGGTACCGTCGTGGTGGCGTACCAGCGGCGCGCCCCGTTAGGAAGCTCGGCTTGCAGCATACGCCGCAGGGCAGGGTTCCCAGGCGCCATCTCGCGCAGGCAGCGCCACACTTCTTCGCGCATCGCCGGACTTACGAGATCGAGGACGTTACGGCCAACGAGCTCGCTGCTCGTGGTCCCCCGCGGCGGACGGCTGATGAAGAAGATCGTCCCGTCCGGACGCGCCTGGAGGACCGTGTCTTCAATCAGCTCATTGACTGCGCGCCATAGGTCACGCGCGTCACCTTGCGGCGCTGTTTCACCTTCAGCCGCCGCGCACTCTTCCGGGTCGTTCATTATCGCTGCTACCCCTGCACGCCACGCGGCCGGTGTCTCGCGGCCGCCGCGGCAATTGACTGTTCAAGTGTAGAACATTATTCTAGCATCAATAGAATATCGTTCTATAGCTGATCTGTCAACGGCCTTTTGGGGGGATGAGCATGGTCTACCGGCGAACGAGGCGCAGCGAGCGCGTGCGCACCGAGGCAAGGGACAAGATCCTGCGTGCGGC
>DASYRX010000142.1:0-11096 GCA_036003845.1 Gemmatimonadaceae bacterium
GTGACTTACTCGTTCGGCCAAAACAGTTGCCGCGGATGAGCCACTTTTAGCGCATCATGCCTGGCAAACTTGCGGCTGGTGACGTGGCCAAGCGGCGACTTCAAAACCAGCTCATCTCCAAAACAAGGTTCGACGAGCCTGCCGACGTCGTGCGCTGGTTCGGGGCCGTGCAGGCGCAGGATTACCTGGCTGCGCTGTGGGGCGTGGGCCTGCGCACGAGAAGCGCCGACGAACGCGCAATCGAGCAAGCCATCGCCGCAAGGCAAATCGTGCGCACGTGGCCGATGCGCGGAACTCTGCATTTCGTGGCACCTAACGACATCCACTGGATGCTCGAGTTGCTCACGCCGCGCGTCGTACGAGCCACCCGAGCGCGCCATCGCCAGCTGGAGCTGGACGACAAAGTCTTTGCGCAGAGTGAGCGAGTGCTCGTGCGTCAGCTCGAGGGCGGACGCCAGGTCACACGGCCCGCGCTGTACGAGGCACTCGACGCTGCCCGTATCGCGACGAAGGAGAGTCGCGGTCTCCACATCATCGGCCATCTCGCCCAGAAGGGAATCATCTGCTTCGGTCCGCGAGCGGGAAAACAGGCGACGCTCGTTCTGCTGGATGAATGGATTCCTAACGCGACGCGCCTGCATCGCGACGCGGCGATCGTTGAGCTCACGCAGCGATACTTCACGAGCCACGGCCCCGCGACGATGCAAGATTTTGCGTGGTGGTCTGGTTTGACACTCGCCGAGATACGTCTCGGGCTGGAAGGCGCGGCGTCTCACCTGGTGCACGAAACAATCGGCGACCGGACCTACTGGCTCGCGGCGGGAAGTTCGCGTCGCGAGGCGCGTGCATCCGCTGCGAGGGCGCATCTCCTTCCCGCGTTCGACGAGTACACCGTGGCGTATAGCGACCGCAGCGCGGTGCTGCACCCAAAGTACGCGAAACGCGTCAACGCTGGCGGTGGGATCTTCAACCCGATCGTCGTCGTCGATGGACAAGTGCTCGCGACCTGGAAGCGATCGATCGAGAAAGACAAAGTCGTGATCAGCGTGATGACTTTTGACCGGCTCAGCATCAGGCAGCGTCAGGCAGTCGACCGTGCCGCGAGACGCTACGCAAAGTTTCTGGGACTCGACGCCGAGATCGCATAACCGGTCGCGTTGCGACGGCGCCACAGTCGACTCAGTGGCCTCTCGTTAGGCGCTGCCGCCAATAGCTCGGTTCGGTTGAAAGGCCCATGCCTTGCTATGCAAGAGCGCATGTCTATTACAGCTCAGCATATCGAAGGACCGGCTGGACAGCTCCACGTCGACGACGGCGGTACAGGTGGGGTGCCAGTTGTCTTCGTTCACTCGTTCGCCGGTAGCGGCTCGCACTGGCCCTCTCAACTCGCGCACGCCCGAGCTACTCGACGCACCGTCACATTTGATTTGCGCGGACATGGTCGGTCGGCGGCACCTACCAATAATGACTATCGCATCGAATCGCTCGCCGAAGATCTCGCGGCGGTGATCGATGGCTTGCAACTCGAGCGCGTTGTGCTCGTCGGTCACGGGCTGGGTGCGTCGGTGTCGGCGGCGTATGCGAGCGAGCGGCCCGATCGCGTCGCTGGGCTCTTGCTTGTCGTGCCGCCCGGCAAGGTCCCAGGCGATCAGGCGCAGAAGACCATCCAGGCGCTGGAGAGTGACTTCGACAAGGTCAGCGCGGCGTACTACGAGAAGCTGCTGAGTGGTGCCAAGCCTAACGTGCGCTCCATGATCCTGCGCGATGCGGGTCGTTTGCCGCGGGAAGCCGCCCTGGCGCTGATCAAGGCGTCACAGGAGTTCGATCCCGTATCCGCGCTGCAGCGCTATGACGGCCCCAAGCTCACCGTTGTGACCTCGAGTAACGACACTGCGACCGATCTGCACAACGTGCTGCCGGATCTCCCTCACGTGCACATGGAGGGAACGAGTCACTGGCCGCAGCTGGACAAGCCGACCGAGTTCAATCGGCAGCTGGACAAGTTCCTAGCGCAGATTCGCTGACATGCGACAACGCATCTTGACAGGGCTGCTGGGCGCCAGCGCCACGTTAGGCTTGCCGTTTGACTACCTCGATGCGCAACGCTCCCAGGCCGTCGGCACCACTAAGAACTATTTCACGCCCGCCGTCGAGATCGTGACATTCGACGCATTGCTGAATCTCTTCGATCGCCTCGTCCTGGGCGAAGAATACAAGTCGAACCTGACGTCGATCCGGCGCAATCTGCGCAGTCGCTGGGTGATCGAAGGGGACCCATTCCAGATCAATCAGTTCGGACATCCGTATCAAGGATCCATCTACCACGGCTTTGCGCGATCGGCTGGGCTCAATTACTGGGAAGCGCTGGGGTACACAGTCGCGGCCAGCGCGTTGTGGGAGATCGCTGGAGAGACGACGCCACCGTCGCGCAACGACCTGATCGCGACCGGGATCGGCGGCACGTTCATGGGTGAAGCGCTCTTTCGCCTCGCCAATCTAATTCTCGAGAATGCGGACGGTCCACCGGGCACGCGTCGCAGCCAGACGGCGGCGCTGCTTTCGCCGACGAACTCCTTCAGTCGCGGCTTCTTCGGCCGTCGCTACGATCCGATCTTTCCGAGCGATGGCGCCGCGTATTATCGCCGGCTCCAGCTCGGCGGCGCGGGCACGACCCAGAGCCGGCGAGGACTCTCGGAGAAGCTCCGGCCTAACGAGGCGCTGCTAGACGCATCCGTGGAATACGGACTGCCGGGCCCCGCCAACTACACATACTCGCGCCCCTTCGATCACTTCGTGATTCAGGCGACCGCCTCATCGGCGAACGGCCTTGAGAATATCCTAACGCGCGGTCTCATCACCGGAGATCGGCACGACATCGGAGACATGTACCGCGGCGTGTGGGGACTGTACGGAAGCTTCGACTACATTGCGCCGCAGCTATTCCGGATCTCGAGCACCGCGCTCTCTGTCGGCACAGCGGGGCAACTCTGGCTTGGCGACAACATCGCCCTGCAGACGAACGGACTCCTAGGCGCCGGCTTCGCTGCCGTTGGCACGATCAATGGCACCGATGACACTGATTACCACTACGGCATCACGCCGCAGGCTCTCGCATCGGCACGGCTCATCCTCGGGAACAGAGCGTCGCTCGACATGACCGCGCGCGAGTATTTCGTGACCGATGTGCCGGCCACCAATATCTCTGGACACGACAATATTGCGCGCGTGGATGCGTCCCTCACGTTGCGGTTGTACCGCTCCAGCGCCATCACCGTGAAGTATCTCTGGTCGCGTCGAGATGCGTTCTATCCTGACGTCGGGCATCGCACGCAGGTTCGCGGCACGTTAGGCCTGATGTACACGTTCCTGGGCCACGATCGCTTTGGAGCCGTCGATTGGCGCGAGCGCTAATGCCGAGGGGGCGTAACTGGCGGAGAATAGTGTTGCACCCGGGCGCGGGCTATCTTTGCCATCGCGATGGCACAAACCCGCCTGATCCGGCTCCTCACCTTCATCGTGGCGATTACGGCGTGCTCGCCCGCGCGTGAGCGCGCGCCGGTCGACGTTTCGGCCGAGCGCGAAGCGATCGCCGGCACGATGGAACGCTACATGGTGTACGCACGCCAAGTGAACGCCGATTCAGTTGCGACATTCTTCACGCCTAACGGCACGCTCTTCGAGCCTGGCATTTTTCCGATTCAGACTCGAGACTCGATCCGCGCGTTCATGGCGTCGTTCCCCGGCGCCAGGGTCGAAGTGGCGACAGCTACGCCGGACACGATCGAGGTCTTTGGCGACACGGCTTTGCTCTGGGGGTCGTACTTCGAACGACTCGCATTCCCCGGCCAGCCGCTCAGCGAACAGCACGGGAAGTTTGTGATCGAGTGGCGGCGCCAGCCCGGCGGCGCCTGGTTGATTCACCGTTACTACCGAGTGCCGCTTCCCGCCGCTCCTGCACCGCGTTAGGTAGCGAAGGCTCGCCCGGCCGCGGGCTTCCGTGAGATCACCATCGTCACGCAAGGCGCCATGCCACACGCCGCTAGCCTGATCACGCTCATCGCCGCCGGCCTCGGGCTCGCGTTGGTCATGGGTTATTTGGCGACGCGTCTGCGCCTTCCGCCGCTCGTCGGCTACCTGCTCGCGGGCGTCGTCATCGGCCCGGCTACCCCTGGATTGGTCGCTGACATCGAGCTCGCCCGGCAACTCGCCGAGCTGGGAGTGATGCTCATGATGTTCGGCGTCGGGCTGCACTTCTCGTTCGAGGATCTGGTTTCCGTCCGGCGCGTCGCAGCGCCAGGAGCCTTGCTGCAAATGGGGCTCGCCACCGCGTTAGGCGGCGCCTTGGCACTCTGGTGGGGATGGGGCGCCAGCGGCGCACTGGTGTTCGGATTGGCGCTCTCCGTGGCGAGTACTGTCGTGGTGCTCCGTGCACTGGAGGCGCGCGGACTACTCACTTCGGTCAACGGACACATCGCCGTTGGTTGGCTGGTCGTTCAAGACCTCGTCGTCGTGCTGATCCTCGTCCTGCTGCCCACCCTTGTGCACCTCTTTGCAGGAGGCGACGTAGCGACAGCGGCACCGAGATCGTTGTGGACCGAGTTGGCGTTAACACTTGGCAAAGTCGCCGCCTTCGTGGCGTTGATTCTCGTCGTCGGCCGCCGAGTCTTTCCGCGATTCCTCTGGCTCGTCGCGCGTACCGGCTCGCGCGAGCTCTTTACACTAGCCGTCATCTTCGCGGCCGTCGGCGTCGCGTTCTTGGCGGCAAGGCTTTTCAGCGTCTCCTTTGCGTTAGGCGCATTCTTCGGCGGCACGATGCTGCGCGAGTCGTCACTCAGTCACCGCGCAGCGGAAGAATCGCTACCACTGCGCGACGCCTTCTCGGTGCTCTTCTTCGTCTCGGTCGGGATGTTGCTGGATCCGCAGGTGCTCATCCAGGAGCCGCTCAAGCTCATCGCGGTTGTGGCAGTAGTCATGATTGGCACGCCCCTGGCCGCCGCCGCATTTGTACTCGCGCTGCGCTATCCGCTCAACAGCGCGCTCACCGTCGGCGCCAGCCTCGCACAGATCGGCGAGTTTTCCTTCATTCTCGCCGGACTCGGTATGACGCTCCGCGTGCTGCCGATCGAAGGCCAGAACCTCATCCTGGCCGCGGCGCTGATCTCGATAACTCTCAACCCGATACTCTTCGCCGCCATCGAGCCGGCGCAGAAATGGATCCGCTCCAAGTCCACGCTCGCGCGCGCGCTCGAGCGCAGTGACGATCCCCTTGCGGAGCTTCCGTCGACCGTGGACGTCGAGACGTTATCGGGGCATGTCTTGCTTGTCGGCTACGGGCGCGTCGGAAGCCGCATCGCCGAGGCGTTAGGCGCGAACGCGATACGCTACGTCGTGGCCGAACAGAACCGTGAAATCGTGGAGCGGCTGCGTGAGCGGAACATCAACGCCGTGTCGGGGGACGCGTCGGACCCTGCCGTGCTCATACAGGCGCACGTGGCGCGCGCGGGAATGCTGGTGATCGCGACCCCGAGCACGCTGCACATGCGCAAGATGGTCGAGATCGCGCGCGCGCTGAATCCAAAGATCGAGGTACTTCTGCGCACGCACACGGACGAAGAGTCCGCCTTGCTCGAGGCGGATCGAATCGGGAAAGCCTTCATGGGCGAGCATGAGTTGGCGCTCGCCATGTCCCAGCACATCGTGAAGCGATGGACGTCCGCACAGCGGCATCCCTGATCCGAGCCGCTGTCCCTGCCGGTGCCGCGACGTGGGCCGATCTCGGCGCCGGGTCGGGTACGTTCACGCGAGCGCTGCTCACGCTCCTTGGCCCAGAGGGCCGTGTCGTCGCGGTCGACAAAGACGCATCGGCGCTCGCCGAGCTGCGCGTCGCCACCAGCGGCACCGCGTTAGGTGCTCGAGTGGTCTCGCTGCATCACGACTTCCGCAAGCCACACTACTTTCCGCCGCTCGATGGAGTGCTGCTGGCCAATGCGCTGCACTTCGTGCCGCCTGACGAGCAAGCCGCTGTGCTGGCGCGACTCAAGAACTACTTGCGGCCCGAAGGGCGTCTGGTCGTCGTGGATTACGATGGCCGCGAGGCGAACGCGTGGGTACCGCATCCAGTCTCACAACGACGCCTCAGTGAACTGTTCGAGGCGATCGGACTCGCGGCCCCCGCTCTCGCGGGAAACCGGCCGTCCCGATACGGCGGCACACTGTACGCGGCCTGGAGCGCCGTATCGGGACCGCCCTCTGAAGAGCGCGCATAACGCGCTACTTCACGCTCGCCGTGAGCGTGGGCTTGAAGAGCAAGCCGTTCTGCGTGATCGAGTTGCCCCGCATCACGAAGCTGTTTCCGACATCGAAGTCGATGACAAGGACCGTCACGTTCTGCGCGGTCACTGCAACACCGCCATCGATGTCAATCTTGAGACCAGACTTGTCGGCGCTGGGAAACTTCACGCCTGGTGAAGACGTGCCTGTCAATTTCATTCCGTTCTTCAACGTCAACGACGACTTCGAGGCGTCGATGATCAAGCGCAGCCCGCGGTACATCCCGACTGCCACCTGGGCGGAGCCCAGCTCAGCGAGCTTTCCGCCCTGAAGCGCGAGTAGCTCCACGACCTTGTCCGGTCGTGCGATCTCGACCCAGCCGCCCTGGCTGTTGTCGTTCACGTTCGCATCCGCCGCCGCACTGTCGGCATCGGCGATTCGCGCATCCACCCGCACCAGGTGCACTTCTACTTTGGCCACTGAATCGAACGGAAACGGTGCATCGGTGAGCTGCACGCGCACGGTTCCCATTCCATCCGGCGCGTTCATCGAGTCGTATGTACTGCAGGCGGTCGTCATGACCACCGCAAATGCTGCGAGGATCGAGCTTCTCATGCGGACTCCTGTCCCGGTTGATATGATGTTCTCAGCAAAAGTCGTGGCGAACAGCGTCGTTGACTGGTGACAGAGGTCACACTGCGGCGCTCGAGCAGCGCTGCTGCGCGAGCGCGACGCCTAACGAGCCGCGTATGATTTCGGCGCCCGGTCATGGTGGCGCAGCTCACTTAGCCGGGTCGGCACGAACGGCTACGCACGTAAGGCGAGCCCGGCAGCCGCTTGCGGAAGCGACGCCCGGGAGAGTGAATTCAAGCCTGCGCCATTCCTCGCTTTGCGCGTAATCATCCGCCGCTGTGCCTATTGAATAACCGCCGTGCAAGCTGCCCGGGCGGCAGCGATGCTACGGCGCGAGCTCGGCGTCGAGGTCGAGATCGAGCCGGGCCCTTACGGCTCGCTCAAGCTCCTCGTCGACGACGACGAGGTCGTCGATGCGGGCGCGCTCGCCTTCATGGGCGTCGTTCCAACGCTCGCGCACATTCGCGAGCGGGTCGCAGCTCGACTCAAAGCCGGTGCCTAACGCCTAAACTCCCCTCCCCCCGCGTCGAAATATGAAACCAGTGTCTGAATCGAATACTTCGCGCCGCGACTTCGTCAGCGCTCTCGCCGGTGTCGGCGCCGCTTGGATAGTGAGCGACTGGATGGCCGTCGAGTCCGCGCTGGCACACGCGACTCAAGCCGTCGCGCAGCAGCCACCGCCTGCATTCGCCGTGCTTTCCGCCGACGAAGCAGCGGACATCGAGGCGATGGCCGAGCGCATCATGCCGAGCGACGAGACGCCAGGGGCCAAAGAGGCGGGGGTCATCTATTTCATCGATCGTTCGTTGCAGACCTTCAACAAAGATCAGGTGCCGTTTGCACGTGCCGGCCTCAAAGACCTCAATAAGCGCGCTGCGAAGCGGAAAGCTGGCGCGCGCTTCTCGCAGCTCGGCACGGCGGAGCAAGACGCGCTTCTGAAGGAAATCGAAAACACGCCGTTCTTCGGCGGCACGCGCTTCCTAACGATTGTTGGCATGTTCGCGAATCCATCCTATGGAGGAAATCGCGACTCAACCGGTTGGAAGCTGATTGGGTTCGAGCCCCACGCCGCTCACAAACCTCCGTTCGGTTATTACGACGCACAGGCTGCAAAGGGAGCGGCGAAGGCATGACGCAGCAGCCCAACCCTCGCTTCCCGCTCTCCTCGCCGGTGGATTTCGTGATCGTCGGCTCAGGAGCGGCAGGCGGCATCATGGCCAAGGAATTGTCCACGCGCGGTCTCTCGGTTGTGGTTCTGGAACAGGGTCCGCGCCTAACGCCGGGTCAATTCGAGCACGACGAGTTCAAGTACTGGCTGCAAGGCGGCATCACCAACAACTCGCCGGTCACCTTCCGCCCGAATGAAAAAGAAAAGGCAGAGCGCGGACGCGGCGGCCTCCTTTACGCCAAACTGGTCGGCGGCAGCAGCGTTCATTTCACGGCGAACTTCTGGCGCTTCCGGCCCATCGATTTCACCGAAGCCACGAAGCTTGGAAGCATCGCTGGTACCGGCCTCGTTGATTGGCCGATTACGTACGAAGAGTTGGAGCCGTATTACACGAAGGTCGATTGGGAAATCGGGGTTTCGGGAGTACCCGGACCGGGAGATCCGCCGCGGTCACGTCCCTACCCGATGCCGCCACTGCCTAACAAGTCGGCCGGAGTGATCTTCGAGCGTGCGGCGGCGAAACTCGGCTGGCACCCGACGCCGGCGCCGATGGCCATTACATCGCAGCCGTTCAACGGCCGCCCGCCTTGCCAGCAGTGCGGCTACTGCATGGGCTTCGGCTGCGAGTACGGGGCCAAAAGCTCTTCACTCGCCACCGTGATTCCGATCGCCGAGATGACCGGACGCTGCGAAGTCCGTCCGAACAGCTTTGTGCGGAAAGTAGAATCCGACAAACGCGGCCGCGTCACCGGCGTTGTGTACTTCGACGCAGACAAGAAGGAGCAACGGCAGCTCGCGAAGGCCGTCGTCGTTTGCGCCAACGGTGCGGAAACGTCGCGTCTGTTGCTCAACTCCAAGAGCAACAGCTTCCCGCACGGCCTCGCCAATTCGTCAGGGCTCGTTGGCAAGTACCTCATGTTCAACGGCGGCACCACGGCGACGGGCATCTACGAGCATCCGCTCAACGAGTACAAAGGCGTCCAAGTCACGCGACTCGCGCTGGACTGGTACGACTCGGATCCGAAGCGCGGCTTCTATGGCGGCGGCGGAATCGACGCGCGCTTCGACGTCAACCTCCCGATCATTTTTGCGCTAGGCACCGTACCGCCGAACCATCCAACCTGGGGCGCCGCGTTCAAGCGCTATTTGCGATGGGGCTTCTCGCGGCAGATGACTGTGTATGGCCACTCCACGTCTCTTCCTGTCGATACCAATAGCATCTCGATCGATCCACAGTTGAAAGACGAGTTCGGCGTCCCCGCGATTCGCCTGACCTACAGCGATCATCCTGATGACCTGAAAATGGCCGAATATCTCCAAGTACGCTGCAAGGAATTGCACGAGGCAGCTGGGGCGAAGGTCTATTGGTCGAACCCGGTGAGGCCGCAGACGTTCGGTGTGCACTTGTTAGGCACTTGCCGCATGGGCAACGACGCGAAATCAAGCGTGATCGACAAGTATCATCGCGCGCATGACGTCCCGAATCTTTTCATCTGCGACGGGAGCAGCCTGGTTACATCCGGGCGCGGCCAGCCAACGATGACGATCATGGCTCTCGCGTTTCGCGCCGGCGAAAAGATCGCAGAGTTCGCCAAGCGAGGGGAGATCTAAACGGCACGTCTCCTGCGTTTAGCACGGGTGTGAGAAGAAACCCGCGCTTGCTCATCGGGCTTGCCGTCGCCGCCATCGCCCTGCTCGGGTATTGGGGCACGTCCAGCGTCAACCCGACGACAGGAGAGACGCAGCATGTCGCCATCACTCAGGAACAGGAAGTCGCGTTAGGCTTGCAGGCGGCTCCCGAAATGGCGCAGCAGCACGGCGGCGAGGATCCCGACAGTCGCGCAAACCCGCTGGTTGATCGCGTCGGGGCGAAGTTGCTCAGTGGCAGCAAGGCGGGACAGTCTGGCTACCCATTCGACTTTCATGCGCTGGCTGACGCGAACACAATCAACGCCTTTGCACTCCCGGGCGGGCAAGTCTTCATCACGCACGCGCTGCTCGAGCGCCTAACAACGGAAGGCCAGCTCGCCGGCGTGCTCGGGCACGAGATCGGTCACGTCGTCGGTCGTCACGGGGCCGAGCATATTGCCAAGCAGCAACTGACGGAGGGGCTCACGGGCGCGGTCGTCATTTCCACCTACGATCCGAACGATCCAAACAGTGCGCGCACGGCGCAGATGGCAATGTTGATCGGCAGCTTGGTCAACATGCGCTTCGGCCGACAGGACGAGCTCGAAGCGGACGAAATGGGCGTGGATTTCATGGCGGACGCGGGCTACGACCCGCGCGCCATGATCGAAGTGATGAAGATCCTCCAGCAAGCATCCGAGGGTGGAGCGCCTCCCGAGTTCTTCTCCACACATCCGAATCCCGAGAACCGCATCGCGCGCATCGAAGCCGCGATTCAGAAGCGGTTTCCTAGTGGCGTTCCATCGAATCGGACGCCCTAGGTCCGTTCTCAACGCACGCCACGCGACTGACTCGCCGCCCGCCGCCCCGCAGGTTCGTGTTGGAAGCGGACCTAGACCTTTTTACCGCGCTGGGTAACATCGTGGCGTGATCCGCGCCAAACGCGCCACGACATCCAAGACAAAGCGCTTCAGCGACGCTGAGATCGCCTCAATCGCCGAAGGGCATTACCTGTGGGTCCGCGCTGGCGCGGGCTCCGAGCACAAGTTCACGGGGATATGGACCGTCGTCGTCGGGGGCCGCGTATTCGTTAGGTCCTGGTACATGAAACCCACCGGCTGGCACCGTGCTTTTCAGGAAGATCCGCGAGGAGCCATTCGCCTGGGCACGAAGGCGCTGCCCGTGCGCGCCACGCGCGTGCGCAGCGAGCGACTCCTCAAGGCGATCAGCGCGGCGTACGCCGAGAAGTACACGACACCGGCGTCGATCAAGTACGTCAAAGGCTTCGCGCGTGGGAAACGTCTCGACACGACAACGGAGCTGACCCCGCAATAGCACTGTCCAGCCCGCCAGATTTTGGCGCGCACCTTGCACTTCAGCCCGACAACCGAGCCGC
>DASYRX010000143.1:0-7642 GCA_036003845.1 Gemmatimonadaceae bacterium
ATGATCCCCGAAGCGGTGCGCACCGGTCGCTGCGAGATCCGACCGAACAGCTACGTCCGAAAGGTCGAGATCAGTCCTAAAGGACGTGTGGTCGGTGTGAAGTACTACGACGCCGACAGGAAGGAGATCTTCCAGCGCGCGAAGGCCGTCGTGCTGTGCGCGAACGGCGCTGAGACGCCGCGGTTACTGCTGATGTCCAAGTCGGTCGTGTTCCCCGATGGCCTCGCGAACTCGAGCGGCCTGGTGGGCAAGTATCTGATGTACAACGGCGGGGGAACTGCGGTCGGCATGTTCGAGCACGAGATCAATGCGTGGAAAGGGAACGTCGTTACGCGAATCGTGCACGACACCTACGAGGTCGATCCCAAGCTTGGGTTCGTCGGTGGAGGCGGCTTCGATTTCCGCATGGATGCCACGCCTATACGGTTCGCGACCCAATTTAGTGAGATGCCTAACGTTCCGAGCTGGGGACTCGGTTACAAGAAGGCGATCGAACACGCAATGTCGCGCACGCTACTCGCGTTCGCGCACACGACGTCGCTGCCGCTCGAATCGAACAACGTCTCACTCGATCCGACAACCAAAGACGCGTGGGGGCTTCCCGCTCTTCGGGTGACGTATAGCGAGCATCCGCAGGATCTCAAGCTGTACGAACACTTCATCCAGAAAGCCAAAGAGCTTCTCGATGCGGCGGGTGCCCAGCAGAGCATGGCGCTTCCGCCCTTTCCACCGTTCGGATTTCACCTGCTTGGCACATGTCGCATGGGCAACAATCCGAAGACGAGCGTGGTCGACAAATACCATCGGACGCACGACGTGAAGAACCTCTTTCTCGTCGACGGCAGCTCGTTCGTCACCGGCGGGCGCGGTCAACCGACGATGACGATCCAGGCACTGGCATTTCGAGCCGCTGAGTACATGGCCAACGCGGCGAAACGCCGCGAGGTCTAGCAGAATCCATTTCTCGAACGCCGAGGCGCTGATCCGGGAGGCCAAGGCTCGTCGTCGGGTATTGCGGCGCGCTGTATCATGTCAGTGGGTTGGTGGGTCATCGGCGCGCTCTCGAGCACGCCTTCCTGTTCTAGTCTCGCGACCGAGCACTTCATTACAGCCCGCTCTTAGGCCCAACTCCGCTCCCTGGATGTCGTCAGTAGCTGCCCCCTCGGCCGCCACTTTGGAGCCCGTCAGACCGACCTTTCGCGCCATCGCGATGTCGGTTGTGCCCGAGCTGCGTTCAGCCGATCCGAACGCCTGGTCGGAGATCGAGGCAGAAATCGAGCGCGCGCTGGCAGATCGCCCGCAGGCGATGCGGCGGCAGCTGGTGTCGTTCGTGCGCCTGGTGGACTGGTGGTCGCGGCTGCGCTACGGTCGGCGCCTAACGAAGCTCGACGACTTCAAGCGCAACGAGTTGCTGGAACTGATCGAGCGGCATCGCTTTCCGCTTTTGCGCCGCGGCATGTGGGGGCTACGGACCCTCGTCTTTCTCGGCTACTACACACGAGCCGACGTGGCGGAGTTCATTGGCTACCGCGCGCATCGCGACGGCTGGAGCGTGCGTCCGGAGGCGCGACGCGAGCGACCGTCGGCCACACCGCAGGACGTGGGCATCGTCTCCAAGCGTCCGCTGGCATGATCGAACGCGAATATGACGTGGTGATCATTGGATCCGGCGCCGGCGGTGGAACCGTCGCGCAGGAGCTGGCGCCACTCGTTAGGGACGGCAAGCGCGTCGTCGTGTTGGAGCAAGGACCCAAGCTCGAAGATCACGAGTTCACCGGGCGCGAGCTGGAGATGTCCGCTGACCTCTATGAAGACGGCGGCGGCTTCCTCACAGCCGATGGGACGATGACCCTCGCGTTCGGCCGGCAGTACGGCGGCTCGACTGTCGTGTACACGGGGACTTCCCTGGTCGCGCCAGCGCGCGTCATCCGGCGTTGGAGTGTGCCCGGGCTCGAGTTCAGCGATATCGAACGCCGATCGCAGAAGTACATGACGCAGAATTCAGTGCACTACTTGCCGCGTGTGTTGATCAACGAGAACAACAAGCTGTTCGCCGAGGGCTGTGCGCGCGCCGGGTATCACGCCGAGCAGTTCCCGCTCAACCTGAACGGCTGCAAGGGTTCGAGCCTCTGCAACCTGGGCTGCCCGAACGCCGCCAAGATGGGAACGAACCGCGTGCAGCTGCCTAACGCGGAGTCCCGAGGCGTCGAAGTCGTGACTCGCGCGCAAGTCACTCGGCTCGAGGAGCGAGCGGCGATCGTCCAGGTGACCGAGAAGCCTGCAGGAAGGAAGGGACTCCCCTCGACGTGGGCTCCGGGGGAGTATCGCGTCAAGGCACGCACGATCGTGCTCGCGGCCGGCGCCATCGGTACGCCCGCTCTCTTACTGCGTTCTAGCGTCACGTCGCGCATCAAGGACGTCGGCCGTGGCTTCACGTGTCATCCGGCGCACATTCTTGTCGCGGAGCACGATCGGCCGATCACGAACGACATCGGCCATCCGAAGAGTTATTTCCTGGATCGAGCGGCGGACGAAGGCTACGTGCTCGAGACGTGCATGTACTTCCCGTTCGTGACGGCCAAGAACCTAACGGGCTTTGGCGAAGAGCACGCGCGCTTCATGCGACGATTCCCGCGGTTGCAGATGATTCTCGTGCTCGCGTGCGACGGAGCGGTGCCGCAAAATCGCGTGACGGTGGACAAGGCTGGCAAGCCTGTCGTGCACTACACGTTCACACCGCCGGTGGTGAAGTCGTTCGTAGCGGCGACTCGTGCGGCGGCGCGCATATTCTTCGCGGCTGGAGCGCTCCGCGTGCACGCGCCAGAGGCCAATCCGACCGCGATCGATCGTCGGGACGCCTACCGCGTCGATGACCTCATCACCGAAGAGCACTTTCTTCCCGGGCGTGTTTCGATCTCGGCCGCGCACTTGATGGGCGGCTGCGGCATGGGGCGCGGCGACACGAGCGTCACGGATTCGCGCGGCCGCATCTCAGGGTTTCCGTGGCTGCGAGTGGCCGACGCCTCGCTGTTCCCGGATGCGCTGGAGATCAATCCGTACCTAACGATCATGGCGCTGGCGGACCGCGTGGCCGAAGGCGTGCGGAACGAGCTTGGCAGCCTGGCTCAGACAGCCGACGTCGCGTAACACAGCTGACGCCGAATGTCGGCGGCTTGCGGCCTGCGTTAGCGTTAGGTCGCATCCGACCAACAGGACAGTCCTATGTCGCCGACAGCGTCGCGTTCGTGGTTCACCCGGTTCGCCAAGGTCACCTCTCGCGCGGCCGGACGCCCGGCGGCCTTCATTCTCGCTGTGGGCGTCGTGCTCGTATGGCTGCTAACGGGACCGCTCTTCCGCTACAGCGACTCCTGGCAGCTCGTGATCAACACCGGCACGACCATCATAACGTTCTTGATGGTCTTCCTCATTCAAAACACGCAATATCGTGACGCCGAGGCCGTGCAGGTGAAGCTGGACGAGCTGCTGCGCGCTACAGCGGGCGCGCACAATGCGCTACTCGACCTGGAAGAGCTCGGGCAGCTCGAGCTGGATCGTATCCGCGAGGATTACGCGCGCCTGGCTCAGCGCGCCAGGGAAGCCCTGCGCCAGGGGAAGCCCGATACGGGTGTGCCAGACATTCGCAATGGCGATGCGCGTTAGGCGCCGTTGCCTGTGCTGACGCGCGCCGATCGATTCGCAGGGCCGACGTACATCGCCGTGTTGAGCAAGCCGCGAACCTAACGAGCGTATGGACCCCTTTCTGCACGCCGCGATAGAAGAGGCCAAGCGAGGACTCGCCGAGGGCGGCATACCAATCGGTTCTGTGCTCGTCATCGACGGCAAGATCGTGGGCCGCGGCCGCAACCAGCGCGTGCAGCGCGGAAGTGCTGTGTTTCACGCTGAGATGGATTGTCTCGAGAACGCCGGCAGACTCACGGCGTCTGACTATCATCGCGCGACGCTGTATTCGACGCTCTCACCGTGCGATATGTGCAGTGGGACTGTTCTGCTGTACGGAATCCCGCGCGCCGTCATTGGAGAAAATCGAACGTTCCGCGGGCCGGAAGATTACGTGCGATCGCGCGGCGTGGAGTTGGTGATCGTGGACGATCCAACGTGCCGTCAGCTCATGGAGGCGTTCATCGCCCAACACCCAGAGCTCTGGAACGAGGATATTGGACGCTGACGGCGACGTTGCGCCGGAGTGCTCGATACTTACCTCTTCGCCGTCGTGTCTGGCATGACGCCCTCCGCGTTCACTTCGTACGCAATGCGCCACTTGCCGTCGGCGCCCTTGATCCAGTAATCCGCGAAGGGGTTGTTGTGCAGTTCGGGCGTTTTCTTGCCTTTCATCGTGATCGTCAGCGATCCATGCGAAAACGTCACGGCTTCACTGTCGCTAGCCACGATGAGTTTGTCGATCGTTGCCGGTCCAAGCGTCGCGGATTCGAACGATGAAGTGAACGCCTTTGCACCATTCTCAATTGCGCTGCGCCCAACGAGCGTCGTCGCATCAGGTAGGATCCACGTCGCATCCTCGGTGAAGAACGTGGCGAACGTCGCACCGTCCTTGGCCGACAACGCGGGAACCATCTTCGTCATCACCGCTTCGATCTCGGCGCGAACTGTGGCGGCGTCAGGCTTGGCCGGTGGCGGCGGGGCCGCCGGTGTGCAAGCGACAAATGCGGAGAGGCCGAGAATGAGGGCTGCGCAGGATGATCGTGTCATGACGTGACTCCGCATGGGTCGCAGACGATAGGCGCTGGATACCGCGCATAGTATCCGCCATCGCGGCCTCAACGTCCAGTCAAACCGAGCGATGAGCCCTGCGCCATGTCTCCCGGCTTTTTGCAAATCGGGCAGGGGCCCATCCGCGGTTCTTGCTTGAATGTCACAGTGACCGGACCGACAGTGACGGTTTTTTTCTCCACGGTGTCGCTCACGGTCACCGTGAGCGTTAGGCGGTTTCCTGTGATCTGTCCAGCGAACTGTGCGGGGTGATACGGACCGACAAATACGGGGTACGCACGAAGCACGTAAGTGCCGGTCACGTTGAAACGGCCATTCTCATCCACGGCCACGGGCGCGGGGAAGTTGCCTAACGTACACGCGATGTGAACGTGCGCGATGGTGTCGTTGACGATGAGGCCGGCGTTCTCTCCACCCCAAGTCCCCACCGACAGGTTGCCATCGGTCGTGACGATCGCATCATCCAGGTAACAGGCCGCGCTCACAGCCGCTGCGACAAGGAGCAGCGCGAGCGTGCCGTACGCCTGTCTGAGTCTTGGCATAGCCCGCCTTAGTGTGTCTCTATGATATCACGACACCCGACTCACGGACGACACCCTTACGTCCCGTCTCAATTCGGCCGTAGCAGGTATCGCTGCGCCGCCCTCTTGCTGCGCAAGACAACGACCCGGGTGCTCTTCGGAAGCTCAGCCAGGCGCCGCAGGATGCCAGGGCGGCGGCGGCGAGGATACGTCCAGATCCACCAGATGAATTCCCACGTTAGGCTCTCCGGGCATCCCTCCGCGAGATCCGGTCGCGAACGCCGGCGGTAGACGATCCAGCGCTTGAACACGTGCCAGAGACATATGTAGCGCGACATGTCGAGGAAGATCACGGTGTCGCACGCGGCCAGGCGAGTCGGCAGGGTGCGCCCGTAGTTGCCGTCCATTACCCACGCATCACGCGCGCTCAGCTCCTCGACGATCCTGTCCCACTCTTCGTTAGGTGTCGGTTTCCAACCAGCTCTCCAGTACAGCGCATCCAGATGGATCAACGGCAGCTTCGTTTGATCCGCGAGAGCGCGCGCGAATCTCGTCTTCCCCGACCCTCCTGACCCGATAACAAGAACTCGGCGCACTACTGCGGGTCGCGGCGTTCCAGCACGAGCTGCATGCGCGCGTGGTCCGCGGAGGCTGGCAGCGACTCGTTGAACCAGGCGCAGGCCAGCACGGTATCCAGCCCGGCTGCCGCGCAGACGTCTGACATTTCGTGCGGAGTGTACAGGCGCCACTCGAACTCGTCGCGCACGCCTGACGAGTACTGCAGGCGCACGCGGAATCTGTTCCCGGACCACGCACGCTCAGTAAGGACTTCGAGCCCTCCGCGCTGGGCCGTATCGCTTGACGGCAGGCACAGCATATGATCGCGATTGTAGACGTCGATCAGCGCACGGCCCCCCTCGTGCAGGACGCCGGCAATCTGACGGAGTACGGCTTCATTCGTGGCGTCGTCGAAATAGCCGAAGCTCGCCCACAGGTTGATGACGCCGTCGAAGCGGTCGCCGAGCGCATCCAGCCGCCGCATGTCTCCCTCTCGATACGTCGCTGACTCGGGAGCTCCCTCACGAGCGCGGGCGATCGCCGCCGCGTTGTTGTCGATGCCGACGACATGATAGCCTGCTCGTGCGAGCTGATTCGCGTGACGCCCAGGCCCGCAACAGACATCGAGGATCGTGCTGTGCGAGGCGAGCGGAATCAGCCGCGAGATGAAGGCCACCTCGCTCGCGGTCTGCTCCGCTGGGATCGTCTCTAGGAACGTCGAGTACCACGCCGCTGAGTACTCGTGCGATGGCATGTCGAACGCGGCGCCTAACGTTGCGCGCAAGCTACTCGACTTTGGTCGCGATCCACCACGTCGTGCCGCCCGCGTCCTTGACGCCGCCGCGTTTATCGGCGTCGTCTTTCTTAACTGGCTCCTGGACCGATGTTGCGCCCGCGTCGAGAGCCTTCTTGTACGTCTTGTCCACGTCGCGCACATAGACGTGCACGTAGCAAGGAATAGGCGGCCACCCCTCCGCTCCGTCAGCGAGCATGACGACAGTATCGTCGATTCGCACCTCGGCGTGCATCAGCTTGCCTGACGAGTCGCGGAATCTGCGCAACTCGATCGCGCCGAATACGGTCTTGAGGAAGTCGATCGTCCGGCCTGCGCCATCGACGATGAGGTAAGGCGAAACGGTGGTGTGCCCTTGCGGCTTGTACGGCACGAGCATCTGGCGCTCCGTTGGGCTCGTATTGGTAAGAAAACTTAACAGCCTCGCGGCTGCCTCCCGAGATCACCGAAAGAGCCACTGACGCTTAGGTAGATTCTCGTGACACTCATCGCGACGTGGACGGCCCCATGTCATACACCGCTCCCCAGTTGCTCCATGGCACAGCGCGTTTCGTATCGCTGGTTCTCCTAACGAGTTCGGTCTCTTGCGGCCCGTCAGGTGCCTCCCGCGCCGATGAGACGGCGCGGACTGGCTCCGACAGCGCAAGCAGCATGCTCGAGACGCACCCCACGCTGTCTCCAGGTTCGTCGCCATGGGATGACGCGCGCCGCCGCGGTATCGATTTCAGGGCCATCGGTCAGGAGCCGGGTTGGATGCTCGAGATCGATGCTGGGAAGTCGTTGTACCTGCTAGCGGACTATGGAGAAAAGAAAGTCACAACACCGGCTCCACCGCCTACGCGCGACTCGACGGGAGCAACCGCGTACGACGCGACAGGCGAGGGCCACCACCTAACGGTTATCATCCGCGAGCGAGTCTGTCACGACGGGATGAGCGGCGACGAGATGACGCACGAGGTGACGGTTAAGCTCGATGGGAAGGAGTATCGAGGGTGTGGGAGAGACTTAGGGGCTAGGGGTT
>DASYRX010000144.1:0-10204 GCA_036003845.1 Gemmatimonadaceae bacterium
GCACCCTAACGACGCTGCTCGTCTTTGGTCCGATCATCTTCGTGCAGGGACTCGCGGCCGCGCTGTTTCGTGACTTGTCGCTGTCCGTCGTTACTTCAGTAGCCGCGTCGCTCATTTTGGCGCTGACGCTGATGCCGGTGCTGATCGCTGGCCGGCGCAAGGGCCAGAGGTCAGAGGCCAAAGGCCAGAGGCTGCTCCCGCTGCCGGCGTGGCTGCTGAGTTTTGGTCATTCGCTCACGGAATGGTACGAGCGCGGCATGATGTGGTGCCTCGCGCGCCCGCGCACCGTGTTCATGATCGCTGGCATCGCCACGTTGCTCACGGCGCTCGTCACAGTGCGGCTGCCGCGCGAGATCCTTCCTTCGGTCGACGAGCGCGTGGCCGTGGCATCTCTCAGACTCGCTGAGGGAACGGCTATCGAAGAGACTGTTAGGCAGACCGCGCGCATCGAAGAAGCCGCGCGCCTGCTCGATGCCCAGGCAACGTACGCGCGCATCGGGATCGCGACTGATGAGGAAGTGATGTCTGGCGCGGACGTTGGTTCGTCGGCCACCGCCGAGCTGATCATCCCCGTGCCTAACGGGACGAAGGCACAGGCCTTCGCCGACGCGCTACGCGCCGCGCTTCCCGACCTGGCCAAGGGCGGCGGCGGGAGCGCGCTGTCCATCGATCTCGCCGGCCAATCGGAATTCGGATCGCTCATCGGCCGCGAGGGTCGCATCGTTCGCGCCGAGATCAGTGCGCGCACACTCGTCGAAGCGGAGCGTTGGGCCGATTCCGTGCGCCGAGGCATACAGGCACTTCCCTTCCTGGCCGACGTGCGCGCCTCGAACGCGACCACTCAGCCGATCATCGAAGTCTCTCTGGCGCGCGAGCGCATCGCGCAGCACGGCGTGCGCGTCGAGGACGTCGCCGCGGCGTTGCAAGGTGGACTCGGCGGCGTCGAAGCGAGCGAGCTGCGCGAGACAGATCGTCGCACGCCGATCACGGTGCGCTTCGCCGGAAACGCGAATGAGAACCTCACTGAAGCGCTCGCTGCGAGCGTCAGCGGAGTGCCCGTCGGCCAGCTCATCGAGGTCAGGGAAGTACGCGCCCCCATAGAAGTCGTTAGGGTGGGGCAGCGGCCAGTCGTGCAGGTCGAGGGGCTCATTCGCGAAGGGGGGACGTCGCGCGCGTCGGCGCGCGTGTTCGACATGCTGACCGCGACGTCATTCCCTGCGGGCGTGTCCTGGAGTGTGAGCGGCGCCGATGCCGAGGCGCGGCGAACGGCCAACGAGTTGCTGCTCGTGGCAATACTCGCTGCGGCGCTCGTCTTCCTGGTGCTCGCTGGCGAATTCGCTTCGTTTACCGTTCCGCTTGTCGTTATGCTCACCGTGCCGCTGGCGGCCGCAGGTGGCTTGCTGTTCCTCTGGATGACGGGCCAGAGCATCAACGCGGTGTCGCTCATCGGCATTGTCGTGATGATCGGCATGGCTGACAACGAGGCCGTCGTCAAGCTCGATGCGATTCGGCGCTTCCGCGAGCAGGGCCACTCCATCAACGAAGCCGTATTGTTAGGCGGCCGGCAGCGGCTACGTGCGATCGCCATGACGTCGCTCACGACGATCACCGGTGTGCTGCCGCTCGTCTTCGGCATTGGCAGCGGCGGTGCGTTGTATCAGCCGCTCGCCGCGGGTGTGATCGGCGGATCGATCTCGGCGCTCGCTGTCACGTTCTTCCTGCTGCCAACGGCGTATGCAGTGCTGGAGCGGAACAAGGCGCGGAGCATGAAGCGCGAACTGCATGACGTGAGCGGGGCCGCCGCGCCTAACGGAGACGGCGACGAACAGGCGCGCCGTGCGGGTGATGATGAACGGGAGCGCCGCATCGCGGCGCGACTCCCTACATGATACGGTGGGCGGTGTCCAGGCCAGCGGTCATCTGGGCCGCCGTCGCCACGATCGTGTTAGGTGGCGCGGTTGCCTTCACGCGTTTGCCGTTGGCTACGCGCACGACAGTCGAGCTGCCGCGGCTCCGGATCGCCGCGACGTGGGCTGGCGCCTCGGCGGAGCTCGTCGAGACGTACGTCACGTCTCCAGTCGAAGCGGCGATTCAGAGCGTACGCGGCGTTAGGCGCTCCGAGTCGCAATCCGATGACGATCAGTCTTCTATCACCGTAGAACTGGAACAGACCGCCGACGTGCAGATCGCGCGGCTTTCCATTCTCGAGCGAATGGAGCTCTTGCGCAGCGAGTTTCCACCCGGCGTAACACCGCCGACGGTGTCGAACTACGTCCCGGAGGAGCTCGAGGAAGAACCGCTGTTGCGCCTAACGTTCAGCGGGCCGTACACGGCCGGCACGCTGCAGCAGCTGGCTGACGAGCGGCTGCAGCCGCGGCTCAGCGCCGTGCCGGGAGTCGCCGGGATCGGCGTCGCCGGTGGGACGGACCTCGGTGTCTCCGTGTCCTACGACGCCCAGCTCCTGCGTCAGCTTGACGTCTCGCCACAGCGCCTGAGCGACGCCATTCGCGACGCGCGCATCGTCCGCGCGTTAGGTGAGCAGCAGCTCGGCTCCTCGGAACGGCAGGTGGTGCTGCGCGATCAGCCCGGGGCGCTCGAAGACCTCGGCGACCTGCCCGTAACAGGTCGAGCCGGACGAGTCTTTCGCCTCAAGGAGCTGGCGAGCATCCGGCCGGACGAAGACATGCGCGGGCGCTTCTATCGAGTCGATGGCCAACCGGCGCTCGCGCTATTCGTCTCGCGACTTCCTGGCGCTGACGCGATCAAGACGGCCGCCTCCGTTCGTCATGCGTTGGACGAGCTCAAGCCGACGCTGCCACCCGCTGTCAAAATCGAGGTCAACAACGACGAGAGCATCGATCTCAAGGATCAGCTGCGCGATCTGTTGCTGCGCGGCGCCATCGCGTTCGTGACTGTGCTCGTTGTCGTCGCGTTGTTCCTGCGCGACAGTCGCGCCGTCACGCTCGTTATGCTGAGCGCGGCTGTTTCAGTCGCGGGGACTGCGCTCGGTCTCTACCTCTTCGACATCCCGGCGAATCTGCTGACGCTCGCCGGTCTGGCGATGGGGATCGGCATTCTGGTGCAAAACGGCCTGGTCGTCGCCGAGCGTCTGGGCACGACGGCCGACACGCCGGCCGGGCGCGCGGAGACCGGTCGTCGCATTACACCGGCCATCCTCGGGGCGACGCTCACGACCACCGTTGTGCTTTTTCCGTTCCTGTACCTGCAAGGCGACGCGCGCGCGGCGTTCACTCCGTTTGCGACAGCCTTCATCATGGCGTTAGGCTGGTCCGTGGTTGCGTCCGTCGTGATGATCCCGGCGCTGGCCAAGGGGCATCGCGTGCACGAGTCGCGGCGGCCGCGTGCGAGGCGCGTGTATGGCCGGCTGCTGCTATGGCTCACGCGCGCGCGCTATGTGACTCTGACCCTCACGGTAATCACGTTAGGCGTGCTCACCTGGGGTTTCATCAAGAAGGTGCCGCGCTTCGCCTGGGGCGGCTTCGGCGAGCAACGCACCACGCTCACCGCGAGCCTGTCGTTCCCGCGCGGGTCCGACCCTGCCACGCTCGATCGCGCCATGCGCGAGCTGGAGCAGGTTGTCGTCGGGCAGCCGGGCGTGGAGCACGTGGTGTCGCAGAGTCGTGGGCCGTTCGGCGCTGGAATGTTCGTGTCCTTCACGCGTGACGCCGAACTGAGCGCGATACCACCTGAGTTGGAGGAAGCGCTTACGCGGCGCGCGGTGTTTATCGGCGGTGCCTCGGTCTTCGTGCGCGGACAGGGTCCCGGTTTCTCGTCAGGGTTTGGATCCGTGAGCAACGCCACGTACCGCGTGCGCATTCTCGGCTACTCATTCTCTGGTGTGGAGCGCGTTGCGCTCGATCTGCAGCAGCGACTCGAGCGCATCCCCCGCGTGCGCGACGTGAACATCAACGCCGGGAGCTTTTTCGGCGGTGGCGAGCGCGCCTACGCCGTGACACTCGAGCCTGATCGCGCCGCGTTGGCTCGCTTCGGACTCACGTCGCAGGATCTCGCGGCTGCCGTTGCTCGCGAAGTACGCGGCCCGATCGGGCGTCAGTACCTCGAGATCGGCGGCGACGAGGTCCCCGTCACCGTCAAGGCGAAAGGGGCGCTGGACAGATCGCTGGACGAATTGCGCGAGGCTGTACTTCCGGCGCCGGGCGGCGCGCCCGTTCGAATCGGCGACGTCGCCGCTGTGAGCGAGCGCGAAGCGTTAGGCAGCATCTCGCGCGAGGATCAGCAGTACGTGCGCATCCTGAGCTACGACTTCCGCGGACCCAACAAGCTGGCCAATCGCACGCACGAGGCCTTCATGAAGGCGACGAGCGTTCCGGCCGGCTATAGCGTCAGCGACCTGGGCGCGTCGTTCCGTTTGCAGGACGAAAGCGAGAAGGGTTTGTGGCTCGTGTTCAGCGTCGGCATCGTACTCGTCTTGCTGAGCGTCGCCGTCGTTTTCAACTCGGCCTGGGCGGCTGGGATGGTCCTGCTCAGCCTCCCGCTCGCGTTAGGCGGCGTCATGGCGGCCTTCTGGCTCGCCGGCGCGGCGTTCACGCGTGAGGCGGCTGTCGGCGTCATTCTCGTCGTGGGGCATGGCGTGAATCAGGCGATTCTCGTAATCGACGCGGCGCTGGAACGCCGGCGCAGGGGCCAGCGCTTGACACCGCTGCACACCATCGCCGCGGCGCGCGATCGCGCCGGCATGATCATCCTCGTGACGCTGGCCTCGCTCGCCAGCTTGCTGCCGCTCGCAGTCGGCACACGAACCACCACGCTCTTTGGCGCCATCGCGCTGGCGAACGCCGGCGGAATGGTCTCAGGAACGTTAGGCGCTCTTCTTATTCTGCCCGTGATCTTCGCGCGGCGTCAGCTCCGACGCGCTGACGACACAGTTGCGCCCACGTCGCTTGGCCTCGTATAGCGCGCGATCCGCCTGAGCGAGCAACTCGCCGGCCTCCGCATTGAGCCGCGGCAGCGACGCGACGCCGACACTTATGGTGATGTCCCGGTGGGTCCAGTCACTCTTTGCCACTGACTCTCGGATGCGTTCCGCCACAATGAGCGCGCCTTCCTCGTCCGTATGGCGCAACATGATCGCGAATTCCTCTCCGCCCCAGCGGGCTGCGAAATCCGTCGTTCGCAGAGAACCGTGAAGCACTGACCCAACTTTGCGCAGCACCTCGTCGCCAGCCGGATGGCCGAACGAGTCGTTGTATTGCTTGAACTGGTCGACATCGAGCAGGAGCAGCGTGAGCGGAACGTTGTGACGCACAGCGAGCCGGATCTCCAGTGCAAGCTTGAGATCCAGTGAGCGTCTGTTAGGCAGCCTGGTCAGCTGATCCGTTAGGCTCTGCTCTTCCATTTCGCGCGCGAGCTGTTCGAGCTGCGCGGTGCGCTCGCGAACACGTTCTTCCAGTTCCACGTTCAGGTTACGCAGCGCGTCGCTCGCTTCCTTTCGACGCGACACGTCTTCCGTGAATACCACGACGCCGGCGAGCCCGTTCACGTCGTACCACGGACGCACTTCCCAGCGTAACCACTGCATTCGGTCGTCAGCCGTCTCGAATGGATCGTCTTCCATTGTGACGACTTCCCCGGCGAGCGCGCGCTTGTGCGCTTCCTTCCAGTGCTCCGGCATCGTCGGGAAGACCTGATAGTGCGACGCGCCATACAACTCGCTCTCCGGCGGGAAACCGGCGTCCGCGAGGAATCTCCGGCTCACCGCGAGGTATCGCATCTCGCGATCGAACATCGCGATCGACGCGGGAGCTTGCTCGATAAACGCGCGCCACAACTGTTGGCTTTCCTGCAGCGTACGCTCGGCGATCTTGCTCGCCGTGATGTCGTGCCATGCGGAGCGACTCCTGATAATGCGTCCTTCGGCGTCGCGCACGGCCGACGCAGTTAGGCTCACGTCCAGCTTGCTGCCGTTCTTGCGCTGCAGCAGCAACTCCATCCCCGTCACCGCGCCGGTGCGTTTGAATAGCTCGTATGCCATGCGCGCTGCGTCGCGGCTTTCGGGATGGTACAGCTCGGAAGCGTCGCGTCCGATGATCTCATCTTTAGAGTAGCCTAACGCGGTGGCGAGCGTCTGGTTGCACTCGATGACCGTCCTTGTCGCGGCATCGACCGACGCGAACATGTCTGGCGCGTTCTCATAAAGATCGAGGTACTGCGCTTTCTCCGCACGTACTGCTTTTTCTGCGCGCTTCTGCCCTGTCATCGCTGCGGAGAGCGCCAAGCCCGTAGTAGCGACAAGCGCGGATAACGCCTGAAAAAGGAGAAACTCTTCTCGAGTGATTTCGCTCCCGCTCGCGGTGCCGGCCTGACTCATCGCGCTGACGACCATCGCGGAAACGAAGGCCGCCGTGAGAGCGACGCCAGGCGGTCGAAAGCGGAAGGCAATCCAGATTACGCACGGCAGAACAATGAACGCCAGCAAGTATTCAGGATGTCGCAACGACTGCCAGCCGAAATACACCATCGCACTCAGCGCGACGACAGCGACGCACGTGCCGATCGCTTCCGCGATCCACCCCTTTCTACGACTGACGCGCAGCAGTTCGCGCCACTGCAGGAGCAGCGGTGCGAAGATGAGGATTCCAGTGACGTCGGCGACGTACCAGGACGGCCAGGACTGCAGGTATGTGCCCACGCTGGCTTGGCCGCCTAACAAGAGCGTGAGCGCGGTCCAGCTGGGGGCGATGACGCAACTGATCGCAGCGACGCCGAGGAATGAGGCTACGCCGCCCGCGTGCGTGAAGACGCCTCCAGGCACCCGCCGCTTTAGGAGCTCCGCCGTGACGATCGCCTGCAGCAGCGTGCCGAAGGAGATGCTGAGCGCCAGCAGCGCGGCCGATTGCGTAATCCCTGCCGGGTGCGCGGCCGCCCAAAGACTGAGCAGGAACGAGATCGCCCAGACGCCGGGCCACGCGCGCGGCCCCCAGGCCAGACACGCAGCCAAGGCAAGGGCCGACGCCGGCCAGACGACGCTCGTGTGTGTTGCGATGCTCGCCGTCTGCAGACCGACCCAGCACGTGAGCCCGAACGCAGCTGTCAGCATCGAGAGCCACGCGCCGGTCCGCACGGCCTGTTTGTTCCAGCCGAGCACCCGCACTGACGGCGACACGAACGCTGTCGGTGCAGTGCCTTGGCCTGTCGGCAGGTTATCGGCCGTGTGGGTCACGGGTCGGAGTCAGTGGGTGTAGGAAGGCGATAAAACCGCCCGTCAGAGCAGGGCGGAAGCTCCGAAGGCGGTATGCGTGCTCGGTATATGTTGATGGCGTTTGGGTCCCGAGTCTCCAATCGAACGGCTATGTTCTCGGTGCTCAAAGCCCCCTGCCCCTACAGACTCACAACGCGAGCGTTGGCAATGAAGCTTTTTGTCGCTACGGCCCTTTTTCTTCTCGGTCCGACGCTCCGCGCGCAGGCGCCGTCACGCCTAGTCGCCGACCTGGACGCCCGCGCCAAAGCGTTAGAGGGGAAGGTCGTCGCCTGGCGCCGCGACATTCACCAAAACCCGGAGCTGGGGAACCGGGAGGTACGGACCGCCAAGCTGGTGGCCGATCACCTTAGGGCGCTCGGATTAGAAGTGCGTACCGAGGTTGCCCACACCGGGGTCGTCGGGGTCCTGAAGGGGGGAAAACCTGGTCCGACAGTCGCTCTGCGCGCCGATATGGACGCGCTGCCGGTGACCGAAGAAGTCGACTTGCCGTTCAAGTCGACGGTCAAGGCGACGTACCTGGGGCAGCAAGTCGGGGTCATGCACGCCTGTGGTCACGACAATCACGTCGCCATCCTCATGGGAGTCGCCGAGCTTCTCGCCGGCGTTAGGCAGGAGCTGGCCGGGAGCGTCAAGTTCATCTTCCAGCCGGCAGAAGAAGGGGCGCCGGCCGGTGAGCGCGGCGGCGCCGAGCTGATGATCGAGCAGGGCGCGCTGGAGAACCCGAAAGTCGACGCGATCTTCGGCTTGCACGTCTTCCCGTTCGAGGTCGGGAAAGTCGTCTGGCGCGCCGGTGGGTTGATGGCCAGCGGCGATCAGTTCCGCATCGTCGTGCGCGGGCGGCAGACGCACGGTGCGCTGCCGTGGAACGGCATCGATCCGATCGTCACGGCGTCGCAGATCGTGCTTGCGCTGCAAACGCTGGTGAGCCGGACAGTCGATCTCACCCTGACGCCCGCTGTCGTCACCGTGGGAATGATCCGCGGCGGTGTGCGCAACAACATCGTGCCTGACAGCGTCGAGATGATCGGCACAATCCGCACATTCGACGAAGCGACGCGCGATTCGCTGCACGCTCGCGTTGTGCGCACCGCCGAAGGGATCGCGCGTGGCGCCGGAGCCGTCGCCGTTGTGACCACGCAGCGCGGCTATCCGGTGACGATCAACGACCCTGCGCTCACGGAGCGCATGGTACCGACGCTGCGGCGCACGTTAGGCGCCGCGAACGTTCTCCCGGCACAGCAGACGACGACGGCTGAGGACTTCTCGCTGTATCAGCGCAAGGTTCCGGGGATGTTCTTCTTCCTCGGCGTGACGCCCAAGGGGACCGATCCGCGTAGCGCCGCGCCGAATCACTCGCCGCGATTCTTTGCAGATGAAGCGGCGCTGGTGCCTGGGATGCGAGCGCTGGCGAATTTGGCGGTGGACTTCCTGTTTGGAGCGCCGCCTAAGGCGACGAACTAGGTATACGGCGCGGAGATCGCAAAAACCTTTCTACCGCGGGTTGACGCAGAAACGCGCTGTAAAACCAAACTTTTGAAAAATGCAGCGCCGTTTCCGCGCGTTTTATGCGGTTCCGTGGTTAAAGGCTCTTCTCGTTAGACTTCGCGTCGCAAGCGACCTCGCCACGTGACGCTTTCTCGAGCAGCTCGACGAATTCAGCGACAGTCGATGCGCCCGCGTCTTTCTCGTACCAGTTCATCTTGCCGCTGAAGACGGCGCTGTCGCCGTTGGCCCTTTTTTCGCCGGAGATCCACTCGCGCAATTCTCGCGGGCGCTCGATCCAGCAGCCGCGTGGGGTGAAGCTCGAATCCAGCAGGATCACGGTTGGCGTCGCCGCGCGGTTATCCGGGGTGCGATGCGCCTCCATCACTTCCTTCCCCACCTTCGAATCGACGATTCGGAGTGTGACGTTAGGCATCGACTCCACGAGCTTGGCGATATAGGGGATCGTGCTCACCGAGTCGCTGCAGCTGTCGACGGCGACGACGAGCACGTTCCACGTGCCGGTCACGCGCGTCGCCCGCGCCATCACGGCGTCCGCCACGGCGGCACGGCCGTAGTTCGAGTTCCACAGCTCTTTGCGTTCCTTCGCGTTGCTCAGAAACTGCGAGAACGGAATGCCGCTCGCGAAGAGCTTGGCGTAATCGATGTCCGTCGGCCGCGCGCTAGGTACGCCGGCCGAGCACGAGACGCTGAGCGACAGCGCCAGGATCAGCGAAGTCACGTCGACTCCTTTGTTGAAACGCTTGCCGCAACGCTGCCTGCCTCCGCGCGTCGCAGCAAGAGCACGGCGAGCAGGAGCCCGCCCATGGTGACGCCCACATCGGCCACGTTGAACGTCCACAGACGGAACGACCCGTAGCCGAGGTCGATGAAGTCGACCACGCCCCGCGCCGACCGTAGACGGTCGAGCAGGTTGCCCAGCGCGCCGCCGGCCACGAGCGCGAGCGCCACGCTCTGCCAGCGATCGCCGCTGGACGTATCGCGATACAGCCGCCAGAGCACGGCCAGCACGACCAGCGCCAGCACGGAGAAGATCACACGCGAGAGTGGGCCTAACGAGAACGAGAAGGCCGCGCCGGGATTGTGTGCCAGGGTGAGCTGCACGTAATCGCCGATGACTTCGTGGGGAACGTGCGCCGGCGCGAGATGCGTTTCAGCCAGACGCTTCGTCGTGCAGTCTGTAGCGACCAGCAGGCAGAGCAACGGCCAGAAGCGGCGAGCCTTGATGCTCATGAGAGAGGCTGGAAACTCGGCGCGCCCGCAAGACTCTGCGGGCCCGCGGCTGTTGGAGTGTTCGTTAGGGTTTCTTCGGAAGTTGCGCTTGAATATCGGGCGGCAGAACCATTTCCGAGTCCTGCACATCGTCGAACGTGACTTCGGATATCGTGAGCACCTGCTGGAAGCCTTGCGCCTCAATGACCATCGTCGTCGGACGCTTCATGCCCTTGAAGTCCTTGTATG
>DASYRX010000145.1:0-3314 GCA_036003845.1 Gemmatimonadaceae bacterium
TTGATAGCCGCGTGAGCATCCCGTCCATATAGTCGCCGTGTGTTACAAATGGCGCGGTGTCGAGCATCCGGTCGTAGATCTCGAGCTTGTCATCGACCCAGCTGGGATACGGCTCGCTGGGGATCGCGACGCGTTCCTGGACGATGTGGGGTGAGCCTAACGCCGTCTGTACAGCCGCGGCCCACGCTGCGTCGTCGCTCTTCCAACCGAGCACAACGCCCTCTCCGCCGTATGCGTCGCTCGGCTTGAGAACAAGCTGCTCGCGTTGCTCGTGAATGAAGGGGACGAGGTCGACCGGGCGACCCTTGTATGTCGAACGGCGCTCCTCGACGACGCGGGTCCAGGGGATGCAATCTGCGATCGCCGCGCGTGCATTGTCGTCGAACATGGCGGCGTTTGCCTCGTCGCTCAGCACGGCGAGGCTCGCCTTCTTGTGCAGGATCTTGCAACGGAAACCGTCCACCATGCACACCGCGCGCTCGCGCACGGCGCGCACGACATCGTGAGTGAGCCCGCAGCGGTCCACGAGCTCTGTAATCAGCACGCGTTTGTAAATGAGATCGACTGGCGCGCCCTCGAGCCAAAGCCTGCCGCCGCGATACTCGCAGGCGCGTGGATCGGCGATCGCGCAATGAATGCCTAACGCGGCGAAGGCTTCCTGATACAGATCGAACTCGGCGCGCGTCGGCACGTCGTCCCAATCGAGAATGGCAACGCGCGGGCGTTTGCGCGTACCAGCGAATTCCGTGTGCGCGTCGAGCAGCGCGCCGATCACGCCCACGCGGGCCGGCAACGGCAGCAGCTCGAACTTCCTGGCAAAGGCACGCATCGCCGGGAGATCGATGAACGCGTCGGCGAGCTGGTCGTTATACGCCGCCCCCGCCGGCGTCTCCGCGTTGTACTCGGTGAGACCTAACGCATCGGTTTCCGGCACCCAGAAAAAGTCCAGCCGCGACGTTGGACTTGGTTCGGCATACCCAGGATCGGCGTGGATCAACTCTTCTTCCCACGCTTCGAGACCGAAGTGGGCGCGGAACGGAACGTCGCGCATCGCACGGTCGTACGCCGCGCGAAATGCACGCAGGATCGCGCGGATGCGCCGCTGCAGCCCGCTCAGCTGCTCGACCGTTATCAATCGTGGCCGCAGAACCGTACAGAGGGCGCGATCTCCGAAGACAAGCCGGCGAGCACGCAGCTGGCGATCGAGCTGCTCGGCGGTGTCTGCGGCGACTAGCGGCGTTAGGCCGTCGTGATAGACTGCGATCGGCGAGTCGGCCACTTGATAGTCTAGATGCTGCGGCTGATCGCGGGTCCCGGCCCGGACGTGCGCTTCGCTTCCGCGCGCGACGCTTTGAACATCCGTGCCCAACCCAGCTCACCGGCCTGGTTCCGCGGCTCTTTGGCCAGTTTGATGGCGACGTCGGCGAGATGCTTGACCGCCCACTCGAAGTACGTGGGGGTCAGGCTATAGATGTCCATGTCGGGAGCACAGTTCATGAAGTCGATCGCGTACGGCGTGCCGTCGCGGATCGCCCATTCGATCGAGTTCATGTCGTAGCCTAACGCTCGGCAAATTCCGCGTGACTGTTCGACGATTTTGCTCCCCATGGCCTCGGACAAATGCGCGTGGTCCACGATGTATTTCCGCTCACTAGGGTCGTACTTCATGGGCAGGATGTCTTCTTGTCCCAAACACAGGCAGCGAACGAAGTGCTCGAACTTGATGAACTCCTGCACGATCATCGTGAGCAAGCCGGACTGATCGTAGGCGTTGATGAGCTCCTGGAGTGAGTGGCAGATGTGCACCTGCTTCCAACCGCCGCCGTGCGCGTCCTTGAGAACGCAGGGGAGGCCGACGTAGTCGATGACGGCTTGCCAGTCGAGGGGATACTCCAGGTTGCGCAGCGATTCGCTGGGGACGATGCCCGGGACGTACTCCTTGTTAGGCAGGACGATGGTCTTCGGCGACGCGATGCCGAGCTTGGAGACGAGCGCGGCGCCGAAGAACTTGTCGTCCGCGGTCCACATGAACGGGTTGTTGATGACTGTCTTGCCGTCGAGTACCGCTTTCTTGAGATACGAGCGATACATCGGGACTTCGTGCGAAATGCGATCGATCAGCACGTCGTACGGCACCGGCTTGTCGTGTGCCTCGGCGCCAACCTTCGCGTATTCACAGACGACGCCCACGTCGCGCGAGTTCACCTCTTTGATGAGCTCCGGCGGCATCGACCATTCGCGTCCGACAAATAATCCGATCTTTTTCATTAAGCCCCCTCTGACCTCAGACCTCTGACCTTCAGACCTAGTCGTGTCCCCCGACGTACATCACGATCTGCTTCTCCCAGAACGGCCAATCATGCGCATGCCCGTCCCATACTCGTAAGGCATTGCCGATTCCTTTGCGCCATAGCGTCACCGAGAATTCTTCGTTGTCCTGATACGAGGGATCGCCACGCCCAATGGTGAGAATGATGTCCTGGCGCTGGAGTGCCTCGAGCCGTTCGCGCTGCCATTCATGCTGAACGAAATCGAACGGATTGCATTGGTAGACGAGATCGTCCGAGTAGCCGCCTGTCATCCCTTTGATGTCGTACATCCCACTCATTCCGATTACCCGGTGAATACGGTCGGGATTGCGCAGCGCGATGCTCATCGCGTGAAAGGCGCCGAAGCTCGCGCCCGTCGCGATGACGAAGGGGTTGTTGTTCACGTGCGCTGTGAACGGCAGGAGCTCGTCTCTGATGTAGCGATCGAATTGGAGGTGGCGTCGCGCGCGTTCACGCGGGTGGATGTCTTTGGCGTACCAGCTGATGTCGTGATTGTGGTCTAGACACCAGAGTTGCAACCATCCTCTCTGGATATGCTCTCGGAGCACGTCGGGCATGTAGCGGTTCGGCCATTCATTGTGGTTGCCCATTGTCGTCGGAAAGGCGAGCAGACGCGCGCCTCCATGCCCGAACCAACGCACGTGCATTTGCCGTCCAACTGACGGGCTGTGCCACACATGATGATGGCCGGGGACGCGGGTGCTCACTCGGCGAAGCTACGACGATCGAGTCACCTTGCGGAAGAAGAGCCCAAGGCGCCGACCACGCTCAGAATCTCGGATTACCACTTGCGGGAACAATAACTGTAATTAAGTTCCCAAAATGGGAAATATAGCCGGCACTATCTCTTCCGTCGGCGACTGGCACGACACACGGAACCAGCATGGTCGTCGTTGGCAGAGAGCGGATCGAAAAGTTCGTTGAGAGGCGTCAAGAGTGTCGACAAGAGCTGGCTGAGCTGATTCGAGATCTCGAAGCGGCCCG
>DASYRX010000146.1:0-5788 GCA_036003845.1 Gemmatimonadaceae bacterium
AGGCGATCGGAACGACAAGCATCGTTGCGAGCGCT
Organism: Gemmatimonadaceae bacterium; assembly: GCA_036003845.1. GTDB lineage: Bacteria > Gemmatimonadota > Gemmatimonadetes > Gemmatimonadales > Gemmatimonadaceae > DASYRX01. Next base: position 36 of record DASYRX010000146.1, read on the forward strand.
GCTTTGGAGCGAAAGCGACCCTTCAAGCGGGCTGCGAAATAATTGGCCGAATTGCGTGTGTGCGTCATCTGCTTCTTGGGGAGACACGGTCTCGATTACACCCCGCGCTAGCGTCGGGGTTCGCCGATTGGTAGTTGTCGAGCACGCCAGCCCAAACCCAGTGGCGCACAGGTTGGTAACGGCCTCCCGCTCGACATCGCCTAACGAGCCCGGAGACGTTACGCGCACGGCCACCTACTTCAAAGAGAACGGAGCGAAGCGTTCCAGCATGTCAGCTTCTGTTGGTGGCGTGAGAACATAGTTCGTGGCGAACTCGTTGGCCTCGGGATACTGCGTCGCGCGAATTCGTTCGGCTGCTGTGGCGAGGTCGTAGCTCGTGTGCCGCAGCTCGATATCGGGACCGAGCATGAGCCAATCGGCGCGCGGTTCGCCGAACGGCATCCCCACGCTACCGGCATTCACCACGCGCACGCTGCCGACCATGCGATCGAACTGCATGTGCGTGTGGCCACAGACGACCACTTGAGCTCCCAATCCCTCGAACAACGGCTTCAGTACCTCTTCCGGAGTGAGGCGCGTGAAGATCTCCACGTCGTTGCGCGGCGTGCTGTGACAGAAAAAGACGACGCCTAACGATGGAATGTCGACGCTGAGCGACAACGGCCAGCTGGCGAGAATCGGCCGATACTTCTGACCGAGTTGCTCCGCCGCCCAGATGACCGGGCCGCGAAACGGCTCCGGTACCGTCGTCATTTCCCTGCCTGACAGGTGCGCGAGCGATTCGCGGTCGCCGTTGCCGTGGATGAACTGCACGGGAATGTCGAGCCCCAGCAGCGCGTCGAGGCATTCTCGGGGCATTGGCCCTGGAAGTACGTCGCCGCCAATTACCACACGATCCGGCCCTACGTGCCTAACGTCCTGGAGAACGGCTTCCAGCGCCGGCAGATTCCCGTGGATATCACAGAGGACAGCGACACGCATTGCGTTTCAGCGTGTCGTGGAGAGCGCGTGCTGCGGAGGATGCCGACCGTGCTCCGATACGATCAATCGCACGCCGCGCTGATACGTGAAGTACGACCATGCCCACTGCAGCATGACACTCAAGCGATTGCGAAAGCCTGCGAGGTAGAAGATGTGTACGGTCACCCAAAGCAGCCAGGCGAGCACGCCCGACACCGTGAACGCGCCGAAATCGGCAACGGCGCGGTGGCGTCCGATCGTGGCGAGGTCGCCCTTGTTTCGATAGTTGAAAGGCCGGCGTTTCTGCTGCGCGATCGTTCTGAGCACGTTCTCGGCCGCGTGCCTTCCTTCCTGAATGGCCGCCGGACAGACCCACGGCACCTGTCTTCCCGGTTTGTACGGCAGTGTCGCCATGTCACCGACGACGAACACGTTAGGCTGCTCCGGCACACTCAGATCAGGCGCGACCACGACTCTCCCAGCGCGGTCGAGCTGGCCGCCGACCTGGGCACCTAACGAGGCGGCCGCGTTCCCCGCCGCCCAGAAGACCGATGCTGATCGGATGAAGATTGGCGTCGGCCCGGCGTCGACACCCAGATAGCGCACGCCTTCGTCCGTCACAGTCGTCACTTTGGAGCCGAGGCGCACATCGACGCCAAGCTTTTGGAGATCATCCTTCGCGTGCAGCGACAGGTCTTGTGGCATCGCGGGTAGCAACCGGTCTCCCGCCTCGAGCAGGATCACGTGCGCCTTGCTGGGATCCGTGCGCCGGAAGTCGCTCGGCAGCGCCGTGCGCGCGATCGTGCTCATCATCCCTGCCAGCTCGACGCCAGTTGGTCCTCCGCCGACGACAACCAGGGTCTGCAGCGCGGCGCGCGTTTCCTCGTCATCGGCTCGCTCGGCGTCTTCGAACGCCATAAGGAACCGTTCGCGCACAGTCAGCGCGTCGTCCAGGGTTTTCAGGCCAGGCGCATATGTCTCCCAGTCGTTATGCGCGAAGTACGAATGCCGGGCGCCTGCCGCGAGAATGAGATAATCGAATTCTTCGAGCTCCTTCCCGCCGTCAAGCTCGACAACGCGGCGCGTCAGGTCGATGCGAGTGACCTCGGCGAGCACCACGCGCGTATTCCGTTGTGAACGCAGCAGCCAGCGGATCGGCACCGAAATGTCGCTGGGCGCCAATCCTCCAGTCGCCACCTGATACAGCAATGGCTGAAAGACGAAGTGGTTCGTGCGATCGACCACGACGACGTCCACCGCTGCGTGCTTGAGGCGTTTGGCAGCAGCGATTCCGGCGAATCCGCCGCCTATGATCACGACGCGCGCGCGCGTCACTGAACCGTCGTGCGACCGGCGGAGGCCTTGGCACTCACGAGGTTGACGAACAGGCGCGCCGCGCCTGGAACGCCGCTCGGAAGCTGCCGGAAGAGTGCGAGCGTCGTGTATACGTAGAGCCCGCGCCCTACAGGCGCCATGAGAAGGCCTCCCCGGTTAGGCGGCTCCCCCGGATCGTTCATTTCGAGTGGCGCCGTGTAGCGCGAATCGAACGTACGCGGCATATACAGCGAGCGGTCCTGCACCCATCCAGCAAAGTCGCTCTGGGTGATCACGTTAGGCACGCGCAAAACCGACGCGAGCGGCGCGGCGAACCGAACCGGTGCGTTCTCGTCGGTCACCCGATCGGCCGGCCGCGCGAGCGTGATCGGATACGGCATGATGCCCGGCTGCAGCATCTCGTACTGCCCGTACTGCACGACGACAGTCCCGCCGGCGCGCGCGAAGTTGAGCACGACATCGCGCGATGCGCGCAGTTCCGGTGAGGCGTCGTACGCGCGTGGCCCGACGACGAGCGTTGTGAAGCGACGCAGGTTCGCGGTGCGGAGCTGTGCGGGCTCGATCGTCGTGACCGGAATGCCTAACTGTTCCAGCGCCGCAGCTCCGTGGTCGGCGACGCCAGGGACGTACGCCACGGAGATGTTTGCCGGCACGCGCACGTCGACGGCGGAGATTTGCGTCTTCGGCGCGATGTACATCCGGCGTGGACGGATGTGATCGTAGTCGACGAGGATGTAGCCGGCCTGAAACGCCATGTCACCAACTGTGGCGATGGCCTGCAGCTCGTGCATGCCCTTCGGGAGGCTACCCCTCACTCGGAAGGCGATGGTTTCCGTGCTTCCAGCACCAGCGAGTGGCACCTGACGTACCGTAGAATCCGGCTTCAGGCCAGCGGGCGGCATCAGCGTGACGCGCACGGCTTGGGGCGTGCCTAACGCGGAACTGAGCGTGACCAGCGCGCTGCGGTCGATGGGCGTGTTCGCGCGCATGTACTCGATCGAGCGGCCGAGCCTGATCGACACGGCGGGCGCGATGGCGAGCGGGCGATTCACCTCGCCCTTCACTTGGTCCGCATAACGATACACGACCGGCGTTCGCACTCGAACGCGCACGCCGCTCAGCTCGAACGTCTGCACAAGTGTGGCGGCGACATCGCGCGATGCCTCCGGACCTGTGATGCCGCGCGGCTCGTACATCGCGGCACTGCGGCCACCGGCCATCCACCATGGGACGGTCACGTACGGAATCGTGGCAGCGATCGTATCGATTGTCGCGCTATCGGGAGCGATCGCTACTCCGGATGGAACGCCCGCCGGCTGACGTTGGAGACCACCCAAGTCCCAGCTGCGCTCGATGACGCGCAGCGTGTCGCGCCCGCGGTTGTAGTTCGCGACCGTGACGGGAAGTCGCTCGTTCGTCGCGAATAGCTCGCGTGGAACCGTCGCTTCGACGGCGATGCCAGCGGCCAACTGAATGGCGCGGCTGGTGCGATCGCGCGCCACGTCCACGGCCCTAACGAGATCGAGCTGCAACGCCGACATTCTCGCTTCGTTGCCGATTGTGACGGCGCCCAATCCCGCATCACGCACTCTGTCCAGCGTGCGCGAGAGAGTACTGAGCGCTACGAGTGACGGGCTCGGCGCGAAGAGGTCGAGGCTGCTGCGAACGACCTGGAACTGCGCACCTAGCGAATCCAGCAGCGCCGCCTGCTCGGCGCGACTCATGATCGAGCGGAAGCGCGACCACGACGTATCGACGCCGTCGAAGACCGAGCGGTCGCCCGTTCCCCTGCCATTTCCGTCGGCGGCAGTTCCGACGCGGGTGTGTTCCAGCTGCAGTGCGGACCAGCGCACGCCGCGCCGAGCGATCGAACCGAAGGCCTGCGATTTGTGCTGTGAACGGCTCTCGGCGGCGATCTCGGCGTACGACGTCCCGAGTAGCGGCGAGAACTCGCCAACGTTGAACCGCAGTACTGTGCGACTGGTGTCCACCGCGAAGAACGCGCGGTAGAACTTGAGCGGGATCCACGGCGGAAGACCTAACGTGGCTTGGGGCGGCACTTTGAGCGTATCACCGGCCGCGTCGTAGGCCTCACGCGCCAGGATGCCGGACACTTGATGGTGGCCATGGCCGTCGCGTGGCGTTCCGCTCCACACGCTCACGATCACGTGCGGCCTGAAGGCGCGAATGACCGCGACGACTTGCTGCAGCATGTCGTCATGCGGCCAGCGTGAGAAGGTCTCTTCCGCGGTCTTCGAAAAGCCGAAGTCGAACGCGCGCGTAAAATATTGTTGCGCACCGTCGACGCGCCGCGCGGTGAGCAGCTCTTCGGTGCGTAGAAGGCCTAACGCGTCACCAAGCTCGCTGCCGATGATGTTCTGGCCACCTTCGCCGCGTGTGAGCGAGAGATACGCCGTCTCTACTCCGCGTCCGCGCGAGAGCCAGGCGAGCACCTGCGAGTCTTCGTCGTCCGGATGCGCGCCGATCATGAGCACGCGCGCGGAAACGCCGAGCTGTTGAACCAGGAGGCCTAACGTTTCGCCGCCATACTGGCCCTGTGGACCGACTTGGCCCTGCGCATCTGCGAGACGCGACAAGAGCGCAAGCGTCAGGAACGCCGCGGCGCCACGCATCGTGCCTTACGAGCGGACGAATGCCTTCGGTGCCGCGAGCGCGTCGGCCACAATGCGCGCCTGCTCTACTTGGTGCGAATTCGCGAACCCTTCGGCGGGACTGGCACGCTCTGGCCGGCCCACGCAGCGAATCGGAATCGTATTGCCAACCGATGCGCGAAGCCGTGGCGCCGCATATGTCCACGCGCCCATGTTCTTCGGCTCCTCTTGCGCCCAAACGATCTCGCTCAGATTGTGGTACCTGTCGATGGCGGACGAGACGCCTTCATGCGGCCACGGATACAGCTCCTCCACCCTAACGACTGCCACATGGGTGGGCCGTTCGGCGGCGGCCAGATCGTAGTAGATCTTCCCCGTGCACAGCACGAGGCGCGTGATCTCCTCGCGGCGCTGAATCGTTGGGTCGTCGATGACTGGCTGGAAGCCGCTGGCGGACAGCTCTTCAAGGCGAGCTGAAGCCTCGGCGAGACGCAGCATCGACTTGGGTTGCATCAACACCAGCGGCCGCTTGTTAGGCAGCTTCGCCTGGCGCCTGAGGATGTGGAAGTACTGCGCCGAAGTCGACGGATAGGCGACGCGAAGGTTTCCTTCGGCACACAGTTGCAGGAAGCGCTCGAGCCGGGCGCTGGAGTGCTCCGGTCCCTGCCCTTCGTAACCATGAGGCAAGAGGAGGACGACGGAGGAATCCTGGCCCCACTTCGCGCGGTCCGCGGCGATGAACTGATCGATGATGGGCTGTGCGGTATTGGCGAAGTCACCGAACTGTGCTTCCCACAACACGAGCGCTTTCGCGTCGGCCGTGCTGTAGCCGTATTCGAAGCCGAG
>DASYRX010000147.1:0-6667 GCA_036003845.1 Gemmatimonadaceae bacterium
CGTCGACTTTCCGCAGCCCGACGGGCCGACGAGAACCACGAGCGCGAGCTCGGGCACCGTAAGCGTGCGCGCCGCGCTGTCAGTCGGCTCGTCGTTCCGCCGACCTTCAGACATTCGTTTGCGTCCGGGTGAACACTGCCATTTGAGTAGGAGGCCCAACTTGCGGGTCATCGCTTCCGACGGGTACGAAGCGCACATCGTAAGCGAACCGCACGGCGAGCGCGCGCGCCCAGTTCTGAAACTGGTCGCGCGTCCACTCGAATCGGTGATCCTTATGGCGATACGTGCCAGCGCCGAGTGTTGGCCACCGCACGTTGTACTCGGCGTTAGGCGTGGTCAGAATAATCACCCTAGGTCGCGCGAACTCGAACACGACTCGTTCGAATGCCGCGAGCCGTGGTGGATCGAGATGCTCGACTACTTCGACGACCGTGGCAGCATCGTATCCCGTCAGGCGTGAATCGCGGTACAAGAGTGATCCGTGGATAAGTCGAATTCGCTCCCGCTGCATTGGCGCCAAGCGATCGAGTCGCAACCGTGCGCTCGCCGTCTCCAGAGCGCGGTGTGATACGTCCATGCCGATGATCTCTTCAAAGTCTCGATCGTCAAGAAGCCGCCTGAGGAGCCGGCCCTCACCGCAGCCCAGGTCGACAACACGCTTCGCACCGGCGGCTTTGAGTGCCGCTACCACGGTCGACAATCGCTGCTCGTTCAGCTTGAGTGGCTCCTCTATTTGGGTTTCCGCACCTCCAGGCATCTCCGCTCCTTCATCGATGCTCGGGTCTTCGTCCACTACGAGTCTCGAAATGGCTTCATCGACGAGGCTGCGCTGATGGCACAAGTAACGCATTGCGATTGTCTCGCGTTCCGGGTGAGTGCCTAACCAGCCCTCACCATGACGTAGGAGCTTCTCCACTTCGTCCGAACCGACCCAGTAGTGCTTCTCGTCATCCAGAACCGGCACCAACACGTACAGGTGTGTGAGTAGTTCGCTCAAACGCTTCGTGCCTGACAGCTCGACCGTGAGATACCGGCTGTCACCCCAAGTCGGATTCGCAATGTCGAGCGGATGCGACGTTGCTGTGACGGCGTACCCAAGCGGTTCGAAGAGTCGTCGCAAGAATTCCGCGCCTCCGCGACAAGGCACCACGGCGATGCGCGCTCTAAGCGGAATCGGCGTAGTTACGAGGTCTGGTCGTTCCTTGCTACGACCGGCAAGCGCGCTGCCAAAGACGCTCGCGATAGCTACGCTGAGAAACGAACTCGCGACATAGGGTCGGTCATTCACGTATTGCGCTAGAGTGCCCCCTTCGCCGGCTGGGCCGCGTCGACCTCTTACCAGCGCAACAGCATCCACATCAAGCAAAAGCGCCGCTGTACATGCATCCGCTGACGCCTCGGGATAAAAGACGTGCGCCTGACCAAACGACTGCTCAAAAGACTGAACGCGGGCGGGGTTCTTATGAAGCAGAAACCCCAAGTCCGTCGCAGGTCTGTGCGTGGTGCGAATGGTGAGAAGCATACGAGGTCACAATGTATCCGCTCGACTGGTGGCATCCCTGCCCCGAATGGCCGCGTCGCGTCACGCGTTGCTTGCTGTCGTCAAGGTCTCGATGGATCGGCAGGTTTCAGGCAGACTCCGTCGTGCATCAAAGGGGAAACCGGTGACATCCCCCCGAGCCTGAGCGCGTGTGCATTCGAAGGTGCGACCGTAGGCGTTAGGTCAGAGAAGGCCTGGTAAGAGCGCCCATGAACGCCGGCGGTAGTCATCGTATTCGGCGCCGAAAAGCATGACGAGGTGCCGTTCCTCCATTCTGATTTTGCGCCAATACGCGGCTACGACTATTACAACCGCGATTAGCGCGTGCAGCTCGCCTGACACGAGCGCGGTTCCGATATACATCCCGATCAAGCCGCTGTAGATGGGGTGGCGCAGGAGTCGATAAGGTCCCGTGCGAATCAATTGGTGATCGACGTTGGCGCTGATCGCACCGCTCCAGTTCCGGCCCAAGTAGCGTCGCGCCCACATTGCCAGGAAGAATGACCCAGCCTGCACGATGAACCCGGCGACGACGATCGCGGAGCGTAACGGGACGAAGCGCCCGCGCAATCCGGGCACGGGCACAAAGAGCAGCAGAAGCGACGCCCAGAGCAAGCTCTGATGCAAGCGGCGCGACTCAAGGGACTCTGTTCTTTTCGCCGTCGCCGCGTTCTTTGCAGCCGCGGTCCAGTAAATCGTTAGGATGATCCACAGCGCCGCCGCGAGGGACATCCGCAGCGTCGGCTTCATGAGGAAGACGAGAACGCCGATCAGCGCCAGCACGGCCAGGAGCGCGAATACGGCGGCGATTCCCGTAAGCCGCATAGGACCGATTTTGAATACTACCGTTCTTTCTTGCTTTTCGGCAATCGGGTCAGTGGCGGGATCCATCGTTGCCTCTCGTTAGGTGCAGGACCCAAACACCAATGTTTTCGCCGCGAACAAACGCGGACAAACGCGGAAGAGAATGCAAGGCCGTCTGTGTTAGTCCGCCTACGTCCGCAGCGAGAGCACTGGCCGTGCGGTTCTCTGACATCTTCATGCCTGCCGTTGCTCGAGCCGTCGCTACATTCGCTCTCTGTCAAAGTTGTCGAAACGAAATGATCACGACAATCGTAGCCGCGTCGGGCGATAGTCGCCGCACAACAAGCGGCGGAGATCTCGCTGCCCCAGCCGACGGGAGCAAATGCGGTCGGCATCGCGCGTCGTACCTGGGTCGATTCGACGCGAAGTGACTCTGTCTCGGTCCGCGGCGGCTGTTCGCGCAGATCTCGTATCCCGCGATGCGGAGCAAGGCACGCCCAGCGGCACACGCCACGTGCGCGGTTTCTTCGACACGCAGTTACGCGGCGTCTCGCATGGCGATTCGCTCGCGTCGGCGTTTCCCGATGTGCGCGTTTTGAACGCTTCCCCGCTGGTCGCGCTCCCCCCAGCGGCTGGGGCTACTCGGCGCGCATAGTGGTCAGCGGATCGACTCGCACGGCACGTCGCGCGGGGAGGTACGACGCGAGCAGCGTGATCATGCCGATCAGCGCCACCGCTGCGCCTAACGCCACCGGATCGTACGGGCCGACGCCGAAGAGCAGTACGCGCAGCAGCCGACCGAGCCCCAGAAACGCCGCGACCCCAATTGCGAGACCAACCGCAGCGATCTTCGCTGCATCGATCAACACCATGCGCGCGATCGTGGTACGCGCCGCACCTAACGCCAAACGGATGCCTATCTCCTTGTTTCGTGTGCTCACGACGTAGCTCATCATGGCATACACACCCAAAAGTGCGATGACGAGCGACAGCGCAGCGAATACGCTCAGCACACCCGTGGCAAAACTGCGCGTGCCATACGACTCGGCGACACGTTCACTCAAAGAGCGAGCGCTCGAAATCGGAAGCGACGGATCCAACGCCTTCACTGCGGCTCGCGCAGCGGCAATAACGGCGCTCGGCGGCAGGGATGAACGCACAACGGCCGTCATTCCCGCGAGAAAGCCTCCGTTGGCAAAGTTGTGATAGACCAGTGGATGCGCAGGCTCGCTCAGGTCAGCCAGCTTCACCGAACGTGCGACGCCGATGATCGTGCCTTCGGGCCCGTGCTCGATCTGCGTGCCGATCGGGTCTTTGTCGCCGAAGGATTGTCGTACCAACGTTTCATCCACTACGACGACCGGCGAACCGGACGCATAGTCCGCCTCCGTGAACCCGCGGCCACGAACGATCTGGATGCCTAACGCGCGGAAATAGTCGCCGAACACGAACGCCTGATTCGCGTGGCGACCGGTTTCACCGGGCTGCGTCGGCACTCCGGCAAGTTTGTAAGACGTACTTCCCGCCGATCCACTGAACGGGGTGCCGGCGGCAAAACCGACAGACTGTACTCCGGGAATAGCGCGCAGGCGTTCTTCGAGCGAGCGAAAGAACGCCACGCGTGGGGCTCCGTAAGGATAGCGCGCGGTAACCGCGATGCTAAAGGTGACGACGTTCTGCGGCTGGAATCCGGGATCGACACGCAGCAAGCGATTGAGGCTCTGAATGAGCAGAACCGCACCGACGAGCAGCACCAGCGTGAGCGCATTTTGCACGACGACGCTGGCGCGTAGGAAACGATGACGAGCGGCGCCGGCACTCGTTCCGCGGGAAGAATCACGCAGCGCATCGTTGACACTGACGCGTGACGCGCGCAACGCAGGTGCACTACCGAACAGGATCCCGGCGAGCACCACTGCGCCTGCCGTGAAAGCCAGCACCAAACCATCGAGCTGAAGATCCTTGAGTGCTGGAAAGCGTGTGATATCGAGCGTTTTCAGCCACGTTAGGCCGAGCCGAGCGAGCAGGACGCCGCCGATGCCGCCTGCCAGCGCGAGCAGAGCACTTTCAAGGACGACCTGGCGCGCGATCGCTCCTCGTCCGGCGCCGAGTGCGGCCCGTACCGCAAGCTCGCGCGTGCGGCCGCTCGCATGAACCAATTGCAGACTCGCGACGTTCGCGCACGTGATGAGCAGCACGAGCGCTACGGCGCCGAACAGCGCGATGAGGATAGGCTTGAGCTGCCCGGCCAGGTATTCGACGAGCGGCACTGTGACAAGCATGTGCCCGCCCGATTTGTAATTAGAGACATACGATTCGTGCCAGCGCTGTGTGAGCACACGCAGCTCGCTGGCGAGTCGGGTACTCGTTAGGCTGTCGCGCATGCGGCCCACAAAGCGAAAAATGACTGTGCCACGGCTCTGTTCAGGGTTCAGCACAACCGAGTCGAGCACCAGCGGACGCCAGTACATCGCCTGTGATGGATACGAAAAGTTCGGCGGCAGCACGCCGACGATTTCGTGCGCTTTGTCGCTGAGCGTCAGCATCTGGCCGACGATGGAGCTGTCGCCGCCGAGCTGTTGCCAGAGTCTGTAGCTCAGCACAGCAACGGCGGGCCGTCCGAATTGCGAGTCTTCCGGCCTGTAGAAACGCCCGAGCAACGGCTGCACAGCGAAGACGCTGGCGAACTCGCCAAGCGTTGAAGCGCCGGACACTCGCATCGGCTCTCCGCCGACAATCAGAGTTGCGGATCCTCCCGTCGAGGCAGCCGCTGTGGAGAAGAGGTCTTTGCGTTCGAACAGATCGATCGCTTCGAGTGCCGAGACGCCGAAACGTTGGTGTATGAGCGGGAAATCGCCCATGACGACGACGAGACGATCGATCCCGGGCACTGGCAGCGGTCGCAATAACACCGTCTTGAACACCGAGAACACGGCAGTGTTGGCGCCGATGCCGAGGGCGAGTGTCAGGATCACGGCTCCCGCGTAGAGCGGACGCCGCAGCAACCCGCGCAGTGCATAACGCGTATCGCGCCAGAGGCTGGCCAGGCGCTCGCCTAACGCGCGCCGCTCGTAGGCACGCACGTCCATGCGCTCCAGCTCGTGCGCCACGAACGAGCGATCGCCAAAGCGGCGCAGCGCCTCGTGCTCGGCGTCGGCGCGCGACATTCCAGCCGCGATGAGCTCTTCGATGCGTCCCTGAAGGTGGAAAGAAAGCTCGGCATCCACGTCGCCGCGCACGCGCGCGCGCGAGAACGGCAGTCGAAAGAGACGCTTCATACAGTCGCTCCCCTCGCTGAGAGCAGCGCGGCAGCCATCTTCGTGTAGCGCTCCCAGATCGAGAGTTGAGTAGCGAACTGCTTCCGTCCGCGTGGCGTGAGGCGATAGTACTTCGCCTTTCTGTTGTTATCCGTGATGCCCCACTCGGCGCTGAGCCAGCCGCGCTGTTCCATGCGGTGCAGGGCGGGGTATAGCGCGCCTTCTTCGATCTGCAGTTGGGAATTCGAGGCGCTCTCGATCCAGCGCACGATAGCGAGACCGTGCATCGGGCCCCAGCTCAGCGTCTTGAGGACGAAGAGGTCGAGTGTTCCGCGGAGGAGGTCGAGATCCTGTGGCACAGGCGGCATCCTTACCTAAGGTTCTTAGGTTAGACGCGGCTCGTAAGAAAAAGGTTGGAATAACCAAAGTGCGAAACTTGCAGGCACATCAATACGGCTGTGCGCGCGAAAAAAATCAGAGTCGTTTTTTGAGGTCCGACCACTCTTGGGCAGGGGACGGCGTATGCGGATACTCACGCGACCACTCGTTTGGTGCATCGCACTGGCGGCATGCAGCGCAGACACGACACTGCCGACACTGCCGCCCAAGAACCTCGCCCCCGCGCTCGATCGGATTGGGGCCTCCAGTTGGAACGTCGTCGCAATAACACCGAGTGCGGGTTACTCAACAATCACTGCAAGCGCCATAAACAACCTAGGACATATTGCAGGCGTTGAGAGAACTGAGTCGGGCCTATATGCGCCGTTCGTGCAGCGTTTTGGCCGACGTCGCTACCTGACGCCCGTGGCTGGCCGCACGATTACAGATCTGACGGCTATTAACGAATCAGGAGTTGTTGTAGGCGTGGCTTATACGCCTAACGCGGGGAACGACGTACCTGTCTACTATTGGGGTACTGACCAGCCGTCAATCATTCCCGGTGTCCCTCGGGGAGGAGCGACCGATGTAAGTGAAAGCGGCTGGATTGTCGGCTACGCCAGTTTCGTCAATCCATTTCGGATTCGTGCATTCATATGGCGGCCCGGGTGGCCGCAGGCACGCATCA
>DASYRX010000148.1:0-33573 GCA_036003845.1 Gemmatimonadaceae bacterium
GCTTCGCCGCGGACGCGTCGCTCTCACGCGCCTGCGCGAGCAGCGAATCGATGCGCGCCGCCCTTGCGATACTATCGTCGACGCGAAACTCAACCTCGGGCGTCACGCGGAGCCGCAGCGACTTCCCTATGCGCGAGCGCAGATGCGACGCCAGGTTGTCGAGCCCCTCCACCGTCGACGCGCGGTCGGCGTCGTCGCCCATCAAACTCACGAACACGCGTGCCTGGCGCAGGTCGCGCGTGACTTCGACGCCGGTCACTGTAACGAATGCGCGAATGCGCGGGTCCTTGGCGCCTTCCGCCAGGAAGGTAGCAACCTCGCTGCGAATGGATTCAGCGACGCGATCAGCGCGGCGAGAGTCGGCCATGGGATGTGCGCAGCGTGGCGTTAGGCGCCACGCTTGCCGTCTCCCGCCAGCGTGCGGGCGACTTCTTCCCGCCTGTAGCACTCGATCACGTCAGCGACCTTGATGTCGTTGAAGTTCTCGATGCCGATGCCGCACTCATAGCCTTCCTTCACTTCTTTCACGTCGTCCTTGAAGCGACGCAGCGAGAGGAAGTTACCGTCGTACACTTCGACGCCGTCGCGGATCACGCGAACTTTGCCGGTGCGAGACATGATCCCGCTGCGCACGTGGCAGCCAGCGATGGTGCCTACGCGCGAAATCTTGAATATCTCACGCACTTCGGCTTCGCCCAAGATGACTTCCTTCTCTTCCGGACGCAGCATGCCTTCCAGCGCGGACTTCACGTCGTTCACGGCATCGTAGATGACGCGGTACAGCTTGATGTCGACGCCTTCGCGTTCGGCGGCCGCGCGAGCGTTGTTATCGGGCCTAACGTGGAAGCCGACGATGATCGCGCCAGCCGTACGGGCGAGCAGGATGTCGCTCTCGGTTATGGCGCCGACGCCGCGGTGCACGACTTCCACGGCCACTTCGGCGTTCGAGAGCTGCTGCAGCGCATCCGCGAGAGCTTCTGCCGGACCGCCCTGGTCTGCCTTGATCAGCATGCGCAGCGTGCGCTTCTCTCCAGCTTCCGTCTGCGCCATGAAGTCTTCGAGCGTGACGCCAGCCTTGGACGTGCGCCGGCTACGTGCTTCGCGCTCGAGACGCTCGCGTCGCTGTGCGATGTCGCGGGCCTGCAACGAGTCTTCGACGACGAGGAATTGATCGCCTGCCATCGGAACGCCTTGGAGACCGAGCACTTGAACCGGAATCGCCGGCCCCGCAGCCTTCACCTGACGGCCTCGCTCGTCGAGCAACGCGCGGACGCGTCCGGAATAGATGCCGGAGATGAAATCATCACCGACGCGCAGGGTGCCGTTCTGCACGAGAATCGTCGCCACCGGTCCTTTCCCAGGATCCAGCTGCGCTTCGATAACTGCGCCAACAGCGTGGCGATTGGGGTTGGCCTTGAGATCGAGAAGCTCGGACTGAAGCAGGATCTGATCGAGTAGCTCAGAGACGTTGGTTCCCTTCTTCGCCGATATCGCTGTCGAAAGGGTCTGACCGCCGAACTGCTCGAGCACGACACCGTGCTGCAACAAGTCTTGCGAGACCTTGTTGGCATTGGCGTCAGGCAGATCGATCTTGTTTATCGCGACAATGAGCGGAACGCCCGCGTTCTTCGCGTGCGAGATCGCTTCGATCGTCTGTGGCATCACCGAATCGTTTGCGGCGACGACAAGCACGACGATGTCGGTGACCTGAGCGCCGCGAGCACGCATGGCGGTGAAGGCCTGGTGACCCGGCGTGTCGAGGAAGGTGATGCGCTTCCCGTTAGGCAGCTCCACATGGTACGCGCCGATGTGCTGCGTGATTCCGCCCGACTCGCCGGCGACGACGTTCGCCTTGCGGATGTAGTCCAGCAGCGACGTCTTGCCGTGATCGACGTGCCCCATGATCGTGACGACCGGAGGTCGCGACTCGAGCTCCTCCGCGGTGTCGACGACTTGCTGCTCGGCGACGTCGGCCGCGTACTCTTGCTCGCGCACGGCCTGGAAGCCGAACTCACCGGCGATCAACTCGATCTGATCAAAGTCGAGCCGCTGGTTGATCGTCACCATGAGCCCGAGGTTCTTGAAGGCGAAGCCGACGATCTGCGTCGCAGGAACCTTGAGGATGTCGGCGAGCTCGCTGACGGTGATGAATTCGTTGACGCGAACTGTCTTGCGCTCGCGCTCGACCTCAGCCTGGCGGGCCGCTTCCATGTCTTCCCGTGATTCTTCCGGACGTCGCACGCCTTTCTTGGCCGGCACCGTGCCACGCATCTGCGACATGGTGCGGAAGACAGTCTGCTGCACTTCGTCCATGTCGACAGCGCCGCGCTTCCCCTTTTTCCTCCTCCCCTGTTGCTGCGTCGAAGGCGGCGGGCCTCCGCCGCGCTTGTCGCGGGAAGGAAGACCGACGCTTCCCTGCGGGGTCGCTGACGCGACAGGACGCGGCGGCACAAACGGCGAGCTTCCGGGACCTGGTCGCGGACGGGCTGGACCCGGCGCGATGGGACGCGGTCTCGGGCGCTCCTGCTGCGGCGCCTGGTGCGCGATGGGTTGCTGCGGACGCTGTGGTGGCGGCGCAGGCCTCGCCACTGGTGGAGCTGGCGGCGGTGGCGGTGGTGGCGGCGCTGCCACGGGTGCTTCCGCTGCGACCTCCACTTCCTCTGTCTCGACAGTCTCTGCCTCGCCTGGCGCCTCCGCGGGCGGCGCGACTTCCGTGGCGACGCTCGTTTCGTCAGGCACGGGCTCGGCCACCACCGGTTCGACGCGGCGACGTCGCCTAACGCCGGCCGGCTCGGCAACTGGAACCGGCGCTGGGGGCGTCGACGCGGCCGCGGCGCCTTTGCGACGACGCGAAGGGGCCGCGGTGGGAGCGGCTGCTTTTTCTTTCAGCGCGCGCTTTTCACGCTCCCAGCGAGCACGCACACGCGCGACCTGATCGTCCGTCAGCACGGTGAGATGACTGCGCACCGGAACGTCGATGGCGCGCAGCACATTGATGACGTCCTCGGTGGGGACGCCGAACTCGCCTGCCAGATCGTGCACTCGGAGTTTGCTCACGCCGTCTTCCTCCCCCTCCCCTTCCCTTGCACGATGTGGCGGAGACCACGCGCCAACTCGGGGTCGAGTATGCCGATGGCAGCCGCGGAGTCACGTCCGGCAAGAGCACCTAACGAACTGGCGGCCGGTCCCATGACGACTTCGATTCGCTTCGCGGTGAGCAGTGGGAGCAGCTTGTCGAGGCTGTTCCGGGCAGCATCGGGCGCGACGATAGCCAGCACGAGCCGTCCGCGTCGCGCGGCGTCGCGCACGCGATCGACGCCGACTATGGCAGTACGTGCTCGCAGGCCAAGCCCAACGAGGCCCAGCAATTGACGCTCGGTCACCGCATCCACGTTAGGCAGCATCCTTTGGAGACTCGTTGGCCTCAGCACTTGCCCCGCCACCACCTGCAGCTTCGTCACTCCCATCCTCGGTTAATTCGCTCAGCAGCGTCATGATGCGATCAGCTTCCTCAGGCGCAATGCCGGGGAGCCGCAACAGGTCTTCGCGCTCGAGATCGATAATGTCGTTGAATGTGCGGTAGCCAGCGCCCTCGAGAACCGCAACGACCGCCGGCTCCAGCCCCTCGATATCGGTAAGCCGGACGTCCGCCGCCTCTTCTTCCTCCTCCGGCAACGGCGCGAAGATGGGACTGTCGCTCCGCTCCATCCACTCACGGCTGGAGTAGAGATCGATCTTCCAACCCGTGAGCTCGGACGCCAGCCGAACGTTCTGTCCGTTGCGACCGATGGCGAGCGAGAGCTGATCTTCGTCAACGATCGCCTGAATAGTGCGATTCTCTGGATCGCTAAAAACTCGCGCGACTCGCGCAGGCGCCAAGGCAAGTTTGGCGAATCGCTCGGGATCCGACGACCACGGCACGATGTCGATGCGCTCTCCGTTCAATTCATTGACGACGGCTTGAACGCGTGAGCCCTTGAGGCCGACGCAGGCACCGACCGGATCGATTGAATCATCACGCGACCAGACCGCGATCTTCGAGCGGCTGCCGACCTCGCGCGCAGCCGCGCGGATTTCGACAATCCCCTGCTGAATCTCTGGGACCTCGAGCTTGAAGAGCGCCTGAACGAAGGCTGGATCGCCGCGCGACAGAATGAGTCGCGGTCCCTTGGGCGTCTCTTCGACACGCTTGAGAACGGCGCGGATCGGATCGCCCTGGTGGAAATGCTCACGATGGTTCTGCTCGCGGTAGGGCATGATCGCCTCCGCCTCGCGAAACTTGTTGAGCATAACGACGAGCTTCCCGCGCTCGATCTGCTGCACTTCGCCCGAAAGCAGATCGCCAACCTTGCCTGAGAATTCGTCACGGATGCGCGTGCGCTCGCCTTCGCGCACTCGCTGGATGATGCGCTGCTTCGCGGCCTGCACGGCGGCGCGTCCGAACTCGGCGAAGTCAACCGGGATCTCCATGAGATCGCCCGGCTGGAATTCGACGTCTTCGAAGCGTGCCTCCTCCAAGGAGACTTCGCGGCTTGGATCTGTGACTTCTTCGACAACGGTCTTGAGGATCACAATGCGAATGCTGCCTTTGTGCTCATCGATGTCGACTTCGGCCTGCACGTTAGGGCCGTGCTTCTTCGCCAGGGCGGCGTGAATGCCGTCCTGGAGGAGACCGTGCAGCTCCGTGCGATCCAGCTGCTTGCTGTTTGTCAGCTCCTTAATAGCTGCGAGCATTTCAGTTGAGCCAATCATCGGTGCCCTCTACTCGCGGTTCCACACAAAGACCAAGCGTGCCTCGATGACATCGGCCAAACGCAGTCGATGCAATTCACCCTTCGTATCACTCCAGACAGCGACGGCGTGTTCGTCGTCGCCTTGAACGTCCTGCAGATCGAACTCGAGCGATGCGCCGGGCACGTCGTCGAACGCGCGCGTCTTGGCGCGCACGCGACGGCCGACGAAACGGCGCCAATCGGTTGGCGTGTGTAGCGGTCTCTCAACTCCCGGCGAAGAGACTTCGAGCACGTATTCGTTGCCGGCGATGTCAGAATTGTCGAGTTGTCGTTCGAGGGAGCGGGACACGAGAGCGCAGTCATCAACGGACACGCGCGTGCCGTCTCGACGATCAATCCTGACATCGAGAAGCGGGCGATAGCGTGTTCCGCCACGGCGGAACTCGACAAGATCATAGCCGAGGCCGTCAACCTGTTGTTGTACAAACGCTTCCAGCTCTGAGTTCATGTCCCTTCTAGGTCATTTATGAGAACAAAAAAATGTGGGGGGCCACCCCACATTTCGGCGCGTGCTCTTTGCGCGACGGTCAGAATGTAGAGTCGGACTTGAGGGGCGTCAAGCGATCCGGGCGATGACGGCGATGTGACGTCCCGCATCACCTGCCCTGTGCGAGAAAAAGCGCTCATTATGGCAGCGCGTGCACAGTTTCGAGATGCTGATGCGGCGCACACCGAGCCGTTCGAGCTGCTTGCCTAACACATCACGAAGGTCGAGCAGCGTGGGCTCGTGGACGACGTCTCCGCGGATCGCGCGAATGACTTCGGGCCCCACTTCGTAGCATTTGCCGCAGATCGCAGGGCCAAGGTGCGCATCGCAGTCCGCGATCGATACGCCATTCGTCGCCAAGTCATCCGCGGCTTGGTCGACGATGCCGCCGGCAATGCCGCGCCAACCTGCGTGCAGCAAACCGGCAACGCCGCTCGGATGCGCGAGAAATACCGGGACGCAATCAGCGAGTGTAACAGCCAACGCAGTCCCGGGCGCGAAGGCAAGGTGGCCATCGGCGTCCGCGACGCGGAGCCAGCCCGACCACGCCTCGTTATGCACGACGACGCGACGCCCGTGCACCTGCTTCGCATACGCGAAGCGCGCTACTCCAAGTTCCTGCTGCAAATCGAGCCAGTGCGCGACTACTTCGCCGGCTGGCTTGTCGCCAATGACATTGAAGTCGCCTCGCTCGCGCGTTGTTGTAAATGCAACGATCGAGGGGATGTCGAACGTTTGGACAGGTTCGACGTCTGCCGGCACTAGCGGTGTCACGCGTTCTCGGTCGTTCTCGTTATGCTCGCGCCTAAAGCGTTGAGACGTTCGTCGATGCGCTCGTAACCCCGCTCGATCTGCTCCGCGTGCTCGATGACGCTGCGGCCCTTGGCACTCAACGCCGCAAGGAGCATCGCCATTCCGGCGCGGATGTCGGGAGACGACACGCGTGCCGCGCGCAGCTCCGTTGGCCCGGCTACTAGCGCGCGGTGCGGATCGCACAACACGATGCGCGCACCCATGGAGATGAGCTTGTCGACGAAGAACAGACGTGACTCGAACATCTTCTCGTGCATCAGGATCAGCCCGGCGCACTGTGTCGCGGTGACGATGGCGATTGACATGAGATCGGCTGGGAAAGCTGGCCACGGCTGATCCGCAAGCGTCGGGACGTGCCCGCCGAGGTCGGCCTTGATCTCAGGTGCCTGCTCTTCGGGGATCTCGAGAGCGTCACCATCGACACGGACCTGGAGACCCAGCCGCTCGAAGCCGAGCAGCGTCGATCGCAGGTGTTCGACGCCGACGTCCTCGATGCGCAAGCTGCTGCGCGTCACAGCCGCGAGGCCGATGAACGATCCAACCTCAATGTGATCAGGGCCGATCGTGTGCGTGGCGCCGCCTAACGTCATTCCTCCTTCAATCGTCATGACGTTGGAGCCGATGCCCTCGATGTGCGCGCCAAGCGCGGCGAGGAATCTCGCGAGGTCCTGCACGTGTGGCTCGCTCGCGGCATTGCGTAGTACCGTTCTCCCCTTCGCCGCAGCGGCGGCCATCAGCGCGTTTTCAGTCGCCGTGACGCTCGGTTCATCCAGGAAGATGTCGGCGCCGCGGAGCTCCTTCGCCCGGAAGGAGAACTGATCGCGCGCGTCGACATTAGCGCCGAGTCGTTCGAGCACATGGAAGTGCGTATCGACCCGACGGCGGCCGATGACGTCGCCACCCGGCGGCGGGAGGACGACTTCGCCGCAACGCGCCAGAACCGGCGCAGCCAGCAGAATCGACGCACGGATGCGAGCGCAGAGTCGAGCGTCCAACTCTGCAGTGCGAACTACTTTGGCATGCACGCGCAGCTCATTCGATTCATGCCACGTCGCCTCGGCGCCAACGGAGCGCAGCAGCTCAACGAGCGTCTCGGTGTCACGGATGCGCGGCACGTTATGCAGCGTGACCGGCTTCTCTGTGAGAAGCGCAGCGGCGATGATCGGCAGTGCCGCGTTCTTGTTGCCGGAAGGCCGTATACTGCCGGAGAGCCGGCGGCCGCCCTCGACAACGTACTGCACAGTGGCCATTTCGAACGTTAGGGTGACGGGTAAGGAGCGCGAAGATATGACGGGCTCGTCGTAGGCAGTCAAGCTAGCGCCGTTCCAGCTTGTTGCGTTCCACCGCACACATGACGCTCCTCAGCGATTCAGTTGGAGCGGCACTAACGGCAAGCTCACCCTTGAGCGTCGTCCTGCTGGTGAAGAGCTTGCATGAGAGAAAGCGAGGCAGTTGTCTCTCACACGGACCGACATGCTACTGATCGCGCAGGTCTCGAGCGGAATGGCGACGTGGGCCGCTGTTAGCCAGATCGTCGTGGGATTCCTGGTAGCAGTGCTGTTGGTAGGTGTGGTTTTCGTTCTGCTGACGCTCAGGAAGGCGGTTCTACAGCTCACGACACTGGTTGAGAGAACCGCAGGAGACGTTTCGGGCATATCGCGAGACGCGCGGACGATTCTCGACGACGTGCGCGTGACGGTGTCGGTCGCGCGACGTGAGATCGAGCACGTGGGCGGTGTTGTCCACAAGGGAGCGGACCGTGCGGATCATGTGCTCGCGCTGGCGCATCGCCGTATCCGCCGAGTGGATCGACTGCTCGAGGACACTCAGAACCAGGTCAAAGACCTCGCGGAGTCAGCAGCGTCCACCGTTAGGCATCTCGGTTCGGCGGCTTACTTGGCCCGAGCGTTGCTGACTCGCGGGAAGAAGCGTCGCGCCAGAAAACGAACGGAGGCCGAGCTCAAAGTCGAGATTCGCGACCGCGAGGCGGAAGACGATAAGGAATGAGAACCTGGAGTTTCGTCGCATGCGTTGTCTGCGCGCTCTTGATCGTCGCGCTGATGCCAGCATCTGCGTGGGCGTGGACTCCCGGGACGCACGTCTATCTGGGCGAGGCAGTCCTTCGCGCCCCTGAGTTGTTGCCTGCGAGCGTGGGCGAGTTGGTCCGCGCTTTTTCGTACGACTTTCTGTATGGGTCGATCGCGGCCGACACGAGTATCGCGAAGAAGTACGCGGTGACCGGCCGCAACTGCCACGCGTGGTCAGTCGGGCTCGAGATATACGACAAGGCACGCGACGATCCTCTTCGGGCATTCGCGTTAGGCTATCTCGCTCACCTCGCTGCCGACGTCGTAGCGCACAACTACTTCGTTCCCTATCGCCTCACAGTGACGTCGAGCACGGTGGCGTTGGGGCACAGCTATTGGGAGAATCGCTTCGAGACGCATCTCGGCGAGCGCGTGTCGCGCCGGGCGAGAGAGCTGATTCTGCTGGATCATTCGCGCAGCGACGCGCATCTCGACCGCATCCTCAGTCCGACGATTTTCTCCACGCCGACGAACCGGCGAATTTTTCGGGGAATGGTGCGCGCGGCAGATTCGGATTCGTGGCAGCGCATCTTCCAGCTCATGAGCGAGCGGAGTCGCTGGGACCTCGCCGACATTGACGTGAGCGGCTACCTCGGCCGTGCGTTCGACTATGTAATAGATGTATTGTCGCGGCTGGACCGCTCGGAGCCGCAGGCTCAGGATCCGTCTGGCGCGCGGGCACTGCGCATGGCCAAGCGCGTCCGCCGTGAAGCATTGGGCATTCGGTCGGTGGCCGGAGCCGGACAGCCCGTGGACGCGCGAGCCGCGCACCGCGCGGCCGCCAAGCATTTCAGCATGCCTGTGACCACGTTGGATCACTCGCGGCGCCTCACCATTCCGCTTTATCCGCCTCCCCCACCAGCCGCGCGCGACAGCAACAATTGATTCACGCGCTTTGGGTCGGCTCGCCCCTTCGACTCTTTCATCACGAGCCCGACCAGGACGCCTAACAACTTCTGCTCGCCGGCAACGAGGCGTTGAGCCTCTGCCGCGTGCGCATTCCAGACGGCATCGATCCAACCGCTTAGCGCTGCATCGTCACTGACCTGTAGCAGACCCTCGCGCTCGGCAATGCTTGCCGCGCTATCGCCCGTCGCTCGCATCGTGGCGAACACTTGCTTCGCTGCGTTACGGCTCAAGCGACCGTCGCGAATAAGGTCGAGAAGTTGCGCCAGATCGTGCGGCGTCACGCGAAAGTTGGATATCTCGATCTTCTCGTGATTCAGCGCTGCCAGCACGTCGCCGACTACCCAGGTCGCCGCTGCCTTGGCGTCGCCGTGTGCGGCTGCAACCGCTTCGTAATAGTCTACCAACTCTCGACTGGCCACTAGCACCTCGATGTCTTGGGCACCTAACGCGAAGGCCGTGCGCATCCGTTCGCGCCGCGCCGCCGGCAACTCAGGAAGCGCGGCTTGTATCTGCGTGAGCCAGGCGTCGCTCAGAACGAGCGCCGGAAGGTCCGGATCCGGGAAGTATCTGTAGTCGTGGCTCTCTTCTTTGCTGCGAGCAGGCCTGATCTCGTTGCGCACGGCGTCCCAGAGCATGGTTTGCTGAACGACGCGCTCGCCGCGGTCGAGCATGGCGCACTGCCGCGCGAACTCGGCTTCGAGTGCCCGCTCGACGGCCGAGAACGAGTTCATGTTTTTGATCTCGGTCTTGGTGCCAAGCGACGTGGAGCCGGCTGGCCGCGCGCTGATGTTCGCGTCAACGCGGAGGCTTCCCTCCTCCATGTTAGCATCGCTCACCTCGAGATACTCGAGGACGAGTTTGAGCTCGCGCAGGTAGTCGCGCGCCTCGGCGGCGGATCGGATATCGGGCTCGCTGACAATTTCGATGAGTGGAACGCCGGCACGGTTGAGGTCAATCGCGCTGGCTTGAGGAAAGCGATCGTGAATCGACTTCCCTGCGTCTTCCTCCATGTGCACTCGTGTAATCGTTACGCTGCGCGTCACGCGTTCGGCGCCGCTGGCGAAGGTGACAGCGCCACGAGTCGCGAGAGGCTGATCGTACTGAGAGATCTGGTAGCCTTTGGGGAGGTCGGGATAGAAGTAGTGTTTGCGTGCGAAGATGGAACGCCCATGCAGCTCGCAGCCTAACGCGAGCGCTGCGCGCGTCGCCAGCTCGACCGCGCGTTGATTCAAGACAGGCAGCGCCCCGGGGAGCCCCAGGCAGACCGGGCACGTATGCGAGTTCGGCGCTGCGCCGAAATCGGTGGAGCAGCCACAGAACGCCTTGGTGGCCGTGCTGAGCTGCACGTGCACCTCGAGGCCCACGACCATTTCGTACGCCGCACTGCTCACGAGCTGACTCCCAACGCCTGCTCGAGCGAGTAGGCCGCA
Source organism: Gemmatimonadaceae bacterium (assembly GCA_036003845.1). Classification (GTDB taxonomy): domain Bacteria; phylum Gemmatimonadota; class Gemmatimonadetes; order Gemmatimonadales; family Gemmatimonadaceae; genus DASYRX01. Next base: position 10,520 of record DASYRX010000148.1, read on the forward strand.
GCGAGCATGCGACGCTCAGCGAAGTGCGGCGCCAGGAGCTGTCCGCCAATGGGGAGACCGTCGATCTTGCCGATCGGCTGCGAGATCGCCGGGATACCCGCCAGGTTCGCCGTCACCGTGAAGATGTCGCTCAAGTACATCTCGTACGGATCGGCTGTCTTGGCGCCTAACGCAAAGGCCGGTGTTGGCGTCGTGGGCGTAAAGAGCAGATCGACGCCGGATGCGAACACGCCGCGAATCTCGGCTGCGATCAGCGCGCGCACGTCCATCGCCTTCCGATAGTAGGCGTCGTAGTACCCAGCCGAGAGGACGTACGTGCCGAGCAGGATTCGGCGCGTGACTTCCTGGCCAAAGCCGGTGGAACGCGTTGCCTCGTACATGTCGGCGAGGCTGGCTCGAGGCACTCTGCGGCCATAACGGACGCCGTCGTAGCGCGCGAGGTTGGACGACGCTTCAGCGGGCGCAACGATATAGTAGACCGGAATCGCGTATTCGGTGGTCGGCAGCGAGACTTCGCGGATCTCGGCGCCTACCGCCTTGAGCGCGCGAAGGGCGCTCTCGCATCTGTCGCGCACATCCGGGGCGAGCGAATCGGGGAAATACTCACGCGGCTTGCCGATCACCATTCCGCGCACGCCGTCGCTCGCAGCGGCGCGGTAGTCGTCCACGGGAACCTGCGCCGATGTCGCATCGCGAGGGTCGTGACCGGCAATCGTGTGCAGCGCGAGGGCAGCGTCGTCAACCGTGCGGCCGAAAACGCCTATGTTATCGAGCGACGAGGCGAAAGCGACGAGACCGAAACGACTCACGCGGCCGTACGTTGGTTTGATCCCAACCACGCCGCAGAACGATGCGGGCTGTCGCACGGAGCCGCCGGTCTCCGAGCCTAACGCGATACGCACGATGCCCGCGGCGACTGCAGCCGCCGAGCCGCCGGACGAACCACCGGGCACACGCGTCGCGTCGCGTGGGTTGCGCGCCGGACCGTACGCGGAATGCTCGGTGGAGGAGCCCATCGCGAACTCGTCGCAATTGGTTTTTGCGAGGATGACCGCGCCGGCTTCCCGCAGTCGCGTAGCCGCCGTCGACTCATACGGGGAGTGATAGCCTTCCAGGATGCGCGAGCCGCAGGTTGTCGGCAGGCCGAGCGTGGCGATGTTGTCCTTGAGCATCAGCGGCACGCCGGCGAGAGCGCCTAACGTCTCCCCAGCACTTCGCCGGCGATCCAACTCGGCAGCCGCTGCGAGCGCCGCGGGACGATCTTCCCAAAGGACGGCGTTCAGCCCGTCGCGTCCTGCGTGGACTGCGTCGACTTGACTGCACGCGTCGCTCACGGCATCACGCGCGCTCACCGCCCCCGAACGCACCTGCTCCGCGAGCGCCGCCGCCGTCAGATCGCACGTGCTCGAGCTCACGAGCTGTGTGATCCGTCGTCTTCGTGCGTCGCCAAGCGCGGCACGAGGAAGAACCCGTCGCGCATCTCTGGCCCAATGTCAGACACCGGTCGAGCGAGAGGAACCGACGGGCCCTCATCTCGCCGCAAGGGCATCGCGTCGAGTTTCTCCGGAACGAACGGCTGGATGCCGCTGGTGTCGACGCGAGCGAGAACGTCCATGTGTTCGAGAATGCCGTTCAGCTCGCGCACCAGCTGCTCGATCTTCGCCGGCTCGATTCGAAGACGAGCCAGCGACGCGACGTGCCTAACGTCCTTTTCGCTGACGCGATCGGCCATCAGTGCCGTACCAACTTTGCCGGCATGCTTCTGGCCGACGTGCATCCTGTGATTGCGCTTCCAGCGAGCCCACTCCCGAGGAGTTGGTACGGCATCAGCCGAGTCCGCGCTCGAGTCCAGCGAACGCGATGACGAGTCGCTTGCGCCCGATCTCGCCATCGTCGAAGTCGACGACCACTTGGGCTTGGCGACCGGCGCCGGCCAGCTCCGCGATTGTGCCGCTACCGAACTTGGGGTGCTTGACGCGCTCCCCTGCGTAGAAGAGGGGCGCGTCCTGGGATTCGTCGTGTGGGGCACCCCCCGCCGCTAGCGTATGCCGCTCGACCGGCCTGCCAGGGCGACGCGCGGACGGCGTTAGGCGATGTACGAACGCACGCGGCTCCGCGGCGTCATCGGAGAAGGCGCCGAAGCGGCCGCTCCCACGTAGCCGCACGGTCGCGCTCGACTGCACAAGCTCGCGAGGCAGCTCGTTCAAGAAACTCGAAGGCAAGGAATGCATCTGTTCGCCGTTGCGGCGCCGGCTACGCGCGTGCGTGAGAATCAGCGTCTCTTCGGCGCGCGTGATACCCACGTAAAAGAGTCGGCGCTCTTCCTCGAGCTGCGTGTCGCTCTCGCGCGCGCGCGCGATCGGGAAGAGTCCCTCCTCGAGACCTGCGATGAAAACCGTTGGGAACTCCAGCCCTTTCGCGTTGTGCAGCGTCATCAGCGTCACCGCGTCGGCGTTTGGGTCCAGGATGTCGATCCCCGCGACGAGCGTTGTGCGCTGGAGGTAGTGGTCGAGCGGCGTCAGGCCGACCTCTCCACCCTCGTCCACGACAAACTCTGCCGCCCCGTCGATCAACGACTCCACATTCTCCAGACGCTCCACGCCCTCGGGACCTTCTGCGCGGAGTACGGCTTCGTAGCCGATCGCGCTTACCAGCGCGCGGAGCAGCTCATCGACTGAGGCGTCGCGTGACTTTTCAAACAAGCGCGCGATGATACGAGCAAAGTCGGCGAGCGCAGTGCGCGCCGCTGGTCGCAGCGTCGTCGTTAGGGATTCATCGCCGGCCGCCTCCAGCAGCGACTTGCCGGCCGCAGTTGCAGCAGTAGCCAACGCGTCGATGCTCGTGTCACCCAACCCGCGTTTGGGAACGCCGATCGCTCGGCGGAATGCTTCGTCGTCGCGTGGGTTGGCGATGAGCTTGAGGTACGCGAGCAGGTCTCTGATCTCGCGCCTGTCGTAGAAGCGCACCGAGCCGACGATGCGGTATGGGATGTTCTTACGGCGGAACGTCTCCTCGATCGGTCGCGACTGTGCGTTCGTGCGATATAGAACGGCGACGTCGCGGTACGGCACTGCGCTGGTCCCGTAGCGCCGTTTTTCGATCTCGGTGGTGATGAAGTCGGCTTCGTCGCGCTCATCGAGCGACGCGAGCAACCGCGGTTTCGCACCGCGTGGGCGGCTTGCGCGAAGTGTCTTGCCCAAACGTTCGCTGTTCGGCGCGATCGCGGCGTTCGCCAGCTGAAGGATTTCCGGTGTGGATCGGTAATTCACTTCGAGCCGCACGATCGCGGCGTTAGGAAAGTCGCGCTCGAAGTCGAGGATGTTACGGATATCGGCGCCGCGCCAACCGTAGATCGATTGATCGTCGTCGCCAACGACAGTCACGTTGCCGTGCACGCTGCCTAACAGCGCGACGAGTCTGTACTGCGCGCGGTTCGTGTCTTGGTACTCGTCGACGAGAATATGCTGGAAACGGTCCCGATACAGCCTGAGCACGTCCTCGTGCTGCTCGAAGATCGCGACCGGAAGCGTGAGCAGATCGTCGAACGTCGCGGCGTTGTTTTGCCTCAGCGCTCCTTCCAGAGCGCCGTACACACGGGCCGTCGCTTTCGTGAACGCGTCGCGCGCCAGGTTGGTGAACTCTGTCTCTGAAATGAGCTTGTTCTTGGCGTCGGAGATGACAGCGGCAACGGCCTGCGGCGACGTATCGCGCGTCGAGATGTTGAGACGCTCCATGAGCCGCCTAACAAGCGCGACGTAGTCGTCCTCGTCGTAGATTGTGTATGAGCGAGTGCGACCGACGAGCTCGGCGTGCGCGCGTACGATGCGAGCGCCGATCGAGTGGAACGTACCGGCCCACATGTGGCGCGGGTCGGCGCCAAGCAGACCGGCGATCCGCTCGCGCATCTCGCCTGCGGCCTTGTTTGTGAATGTCACAGCGAGGACGGATCCTGGATGCACACTGCGCTCGCGCACGAGATGCGCAATGCGCGTCGTCAGCACGCGGGTTTTTCCGGAGCCTGCCCCGGCAAGCACGAGCAGCGGACCGTCGCCATGCTCGACGGCCTCGCGTTGTGCCTCATTCAGTGTGGCGAGGAGATCTCGCGCCGATGCACCTGCGGTCACGCGGGAAAAATAATCTCGAACGTCGCCCCTCGTTCCGACGGAACCAACTCCAACTTTCCGCCATGCGCGTCGGTCACGATGCGACGCGCCAGGGCGAGACCGATCCCCCAACCCTGCTCCTTCGTAGAGAAGCCAGCCTCGAAGATTTGCGCGCGAAGTTCGCGCGGGACGCCCGGTCCATCATCGCTCAAGCGCACTCGCGTGGCGCCTTCCGCGAGACGCTCGGCCGATAGGGTGATCGTGCCACCGCGGCCTGCCAGCGCGTCGATCGAATTCTTTATGATCGCTTCCACAGCCCATTCTATAAGGACTGGATCGCCCTGCATCTCGAGCGGCTCGGAATCCCAGTGCGTCTCGATGCGCACGCTGTGCGCGAGTGAGGGAACACGCGCGCGGAAATAACTCGCCACGCGATCGAGGATTTCCGTGAGGTTGACTTGCTCGCGACTCGGCGGACGTCCGATGCGCTCGAAGCGATGCGCGACTCGACGCAGGCGTTCGAGGTCGCCGTCCATATGCTTCAGCGCGCGCTGCGTAAGCTCGTCCCCTTCGGACGACTTGTCGCGGAGGATGTCGATCCAGCCGTCGAGACTCGACAGCGGAGTTCCGAGTTGATGTGCAGATTCGCGCGCCATTCCAGCCCACACCTGCTCGCGCTCGGCGCGACCGCGTACACGCAGCGCGTACACTCCCACGAGCAGCAAGAGAAGCAGAAGAAACGCCTGCAATCCGGGGATGATGCGCAGACCTCGCACGAGCGGGGTATCGCCGAAGTGCACGGTGCCCACGTCGCGCTCGAGGACCGGTGGATTCTCACGGTCGAGCCTTGCGATCCAGTCGCTCACGCGGGGATCGTCCGCTGCCGTAAACGGGAGATTGGCGACTGCTGTGGCGCGTCCCGTTGCGTCGGTGAGGATGAGCGGGATACCGGAATCGCGGATGTGCTCGGCGAGATCGAAGAGCGCGGCGTTAGGGTCACCCGCCGTATCGCTCAGTGCCCGATAGATCTGCGCGTACATCTGGCCCGAGCGCGAGGCCTCCATTTGCAGTTGCCTAACGACTCTTCGGCTGTAGACGACGTAGGAGCCGAGGAGAATGACGACCGCGAACGCGAGGAGGATCAGCGCGCCGCGGCGCATGCGTCAAACCAGGCGGTCGGTGCCGAGCACGCCGCGTAACGCCTCGGGTACTGTCACGGTTCCGTCCGGCCGCTGATGGTTTTCGAGCAGGCAAGCGATGGTGCGCGGGAATGCCAGCGCCGATCCGTTGAGCGTGTGAATGAAGCGCGGCTTCTCACCGGGCGCTGGACGGTATCGGATGTTCGCGCGCCGCGCCTGGAAATCCGTGTACGTGCTGCAGGAGGAGACTTCCAGCCACTTGCCGACGCCGGGCGCCCATGCCTCGAGGTCGTACGTTTTGGCATTGCCAAAGCCCGTATCGCCGGCGGCAAGCAGCACTCGACGATACGGCAGCTCGAGCCGCTCCAGCAAGGTCTCGGCGTGTCGCGTTAGGCGTTCGTGCTCGTTGGGGGATTGCTCCGGCGTGCAGTAGCGCACGACTTCGACTTTGTCGAATTCGTGCAGGCGCAGGAGCCCACGCGTGTCCTTCCCTGCCGCTCCCGCTTCGCGGCGAAAGCATGGCGTATACGCAACAAAACCCTTTGGCAGCGCCGATGCGTCGAGGATCTCGTCGCGGTAGAGGTTCGTCACCGGCACTTCGGCTGTGGGAATCAGGAAGAGTGGATCGTCCCGCAGCGCGTACATGTCCTCTTCGAACTTGGGCAGCTGACCGGTGCCGATCATCGTCGCGCGATTCACGACGACAGGTGGCCAGATCTCTTCGTAGCCGTGGTCGCGCACGTGTGTATCGACGAACCAGGTGATGAGCCCGCGCACGAGACGCGCGCCGAGTCCGCGGAAGACGACGAAACCCGAGCCGCTCACCTTGGCGCCGCGCATGAGGTCGAGCATGCCTAACGCCTCGCCGATCTCCCAGTGCGGCTTCACTCCGTCGCTCGGACGCGGCGTGCCCCAGGTGGAGACCACGCGGTTGGCTTCCTCGCCGCCGGCGGGCACGTCTTCCAGCGTGACGTTTGGAAGATCGAGCAGCAGCTCGCTCAGCCGCGACTCGGCCGCTTGCAGCTCGTTCTCGAGCGCGGAGATCTCGTCGCCTAACGCGCGACCGTTGGTGATGAGGCTGGTCGCATCCTCGCCGGCCTTCTTGCGCCGCGCGACTTCCTGACTGTTCTGGTTGCGTGCGGCCTTTTTCTCTTCGACGGCCTGAATGACGGAACGCCGGCGTGCGTCGAGCGCCACTCCTTCATCGATGCTCGCGCCGTACTGATCCAGCTTGTCGCGCCGCCGCATGCCGTCTCGGAGTGCATCGACGTGCTCGCGGAACACGCGCAGGTCGTGCATTAGTGCCGTTCCAACTTGCCACCATGGGATTCACCCAGGAACGCGGCCAGCCTGTTCCGAATGTATCGTTTCCCCTTTCCTGTCTTGAGAAACCGTTCGCGCCGGAAAGCGTCGTCGGGACTCAAGCACGCCTCAAAATAGATGGGGGTGAGCGGTCTACGCGTAGCAGTCGAACGCACACGCCCATCGTTATGCAACGTGAGGCGACTCCGAAGATCATTGGTGGCACCGGTGTACATTCTTCCATCTAGGGTGCTGCGGAGAACGTATGTGTAGTGCATGCTGTTTTTGTTGCTGCTCTACCCCGGCGCGAGTAGCTGATTTGGTTTAGTCGCGGATTCGCAGGGAGTCAGTTGGAACGGCATCAATCCTTAGGTATGCCCGGCTTGAACGAGCGGAATCCGCAATTCGGGTCGTGGACCGTGCGAATGCGAATGGAGCGCGACGAGGCAAAGACGCTGTCGATCGCGATCTTGGTGTACAGGTTAGGCGAAAAAGAGAACGAACATTGCGTCGCCTGCACTTCCACTATGAGTGTCTCTCCCGCCCGCACAACTGTCACTGAATCGTAGTTGTAGCCGCCGCTCGGAGCGCGTGTGAGGTTGTCGAATGTCGTGGTGGCCTTTTGCAGCCCGACGCGGTGCGACGGCTGAAGCAGCCCAGCAATCACTCGGAATGGCACGATCTGACGCACAGGAAATGCTTTGATGCTGCCGCTCGCATCGAGGTCGAAGGCCACATCAAAGGCGAGGTTGTCCGCCATGCGGACCGCGATCCGGTCGGTCGTGCTCAACGCAACGGGGACGCTCGTCGGCGTCCCGCTCAGCGCGAAAACCGTGAACGTGTCCGTGAGCGTGCCGATCCCGGCTTGAAGGCCGATCGGATCGTCGCACGCCGCGACTCCACCGGCTGCGGCGGCCAAAAACCAAAACGACAGCGTTCGTGCGCGTCGCTGTATCAGTCTTCGAATCACCATTGATCTCCTGGGTAGAGTATCGCGTAAGGTATGAGACATCAAGCGTTTGCTCGCTTGACAGGTACCTGGTCCCCGTTATGCTTGGAACCGGATGCCGCCCGCGCCTTCACCAACACTCAAACAACTCGTCGAAGCCATCGTTCAACACGAAGGCGTCGAAGCTGTGTTGGTGATCGGTCGAGATGGTCTACTTGTTGACGGTCGATCGGGTTCCTCTGCGGTAGACCTGGACGCACTGGCGGCGCACCTGCCTCGCGTCCTCAACGCTGTCACCCTCCTCGGCGGCGCAACCGGCGACGGTCAATCGCAAGGCGGACGCGGCGACCTCGTAAGTACTATAATGGAATTCGAGCATGGTCTCGCACTGGCCGCCGTGCTCTCCAGCGATGCCTCACTTCTCGTGCTGTTGAGTCGAGGCGCGAATGCCGCGCCGTTGCTCTACGATCTGCGCCGATTCCGCGGACGCATCGCGAGCATCATCTAGTGCCGTTCCAACTTTCAGCAGCCAGACTGACAGAGAGCGCTCTGACAGAATTGATTCTGTTTAGCCACGTCTCTCTAGAGTCGGAACGGCACTAGGCGTGACGAGCGGTCCAGTGACAACTACGCGACATGTCCTCGTCGCCGATGACGAGCCACACATCGGCCGCATCATCAAGATGAAGCTGGAACAGGGCCCATTCCGCGTCACGTTGGCCTTTGATGGCAAGGAAACGCTCGAACTGCTGGAACGCGACGAGCCGATTGATCTCGTGGTGCTGGACTTGATGATGCCATATGTCTCGGGCCTCGACGTTTTGGCGAAGATCAGATCGTCAGAGCGATGGCGCGACGTGCCCTGCTTGATTCTTACGGCGGCCGGACAGGAAACACAGTTCCAGCGAGCGATGGAGTTAGGCGCTAGCGACTTTCTCACGAAACCGTTCAGCCCGAAGCGCCTGTATACGCGCGTGGCGGAGCTTGTCGGCATTGACACACCAGCTCGCGCTCAGGAGGGAGAGCGCGCGTGAGTCGCTGGGGAGTGGTGTTGGCCGGGGGCACGGGTACGCGCTTCTGGCCGCTCAGCACGCCATCTCGTCCAAAACAGCTGCTCGCTCTGATCGATAGCGATCCGCTCATCGCCAACACCGTCGAGCGTTTCGCGCCGATCGTGGACATGGAGCGGATCCTCCTGCTAACGAGCGAGTCACTCGTCGCCCCGATCCGCGCGCTGTTACCTGCCCTGCCTAGCGAGAATGTCATCGCCGAGCCCAAGCCCGCGGGTACGGCAGCTGCTTTGACGTGGGCGGCGCTCGAGATCAAGAAGCGCGACGCGCAGGATCCCGTCATGCTGTCGGTGCATGCCGACTGGGCGATCGGAGACGCCGTCGGCTTTCGCGAATGCCTAACGCGAGCAACCGAGGCGGCCGTCACGCACCGTGCGCTCGTGACGGTCGGCGTTGTCCCCTCTCGCCCCGATCCGGGCTTCGGCTACATCGAACCCGGAGAAAAACTGGATGGAGCGGCACGTGGAGTCGCGCGCTTCATCGAGAAGCCAGGACGCGCACAGGCCGAACGACTCGTCGCTGCCGGTTGCCTGTGGAATTCGGGAATCTTCGTCTGGCGCGTCGCCGATTTTCTGGACGAAGTCTTACGCTTGACTCCAGAAGTCGCGCCGGCAATCACCGAGCATGAAAACGACCGCGTGGCATTCTTCGCTGCCGTGAAGTCCGTCTCGGTCGACGTCGGCGTATTGGAGCGCAGCAGTAGAGTCGTTGTCCTCCCCGGCGACTTTGGATGGGACGACGTCGGCACATGGAGCGCGCTTCGACGGGTGCGCGAGCTCGACGCCGACGGCAACGCGGTTAGTGGTCCGGTCTACACGATCGACTCGACTGGCAATGTGGTTCACGCCGCGGACGGCGTGGACGTCGTGTTGTATGGCGTGAGCGATTTGGTCGTCGTCGCGCAGCGCAACCTCACGCTCGTCACCAGCATGGAGCGCGCGGCGGACCTCAAGGAGCTCCTGACACACCTGCCCGCGTCGGTTCGCGATCGGGCATGAGCAAACTGATCCTGTATGACGACGCCGCGGCGCGCAATTTCGAGCCGTTCGCGCTCACGCGTCCGGTTTCCGAGCTGCGAGCGGGCGTAGTTCTCAATCGGCAACGCTGGGAAACCGCGTTAGGCGTCTCCGCCGCCGGATTCATCGGCGCGGCGCATCTCGACGATTTCGAGGAAGCGGGTGCGCCGGGCGCGTTCCTCGAGAACGAGTTGCCCGCTGGAACTGTCATAGCGAACGCGCGCGCGCTGCCGCCACTCGAGGCGTTGCTCGATGGACATGCGGCAGCCTGGACAATCGGCGGGCGACTCGCCGCACTGCGACTGACACGAGCGACGCCGGCCTCGGCGCTTCGCACGGCGGGCGCCGAGCTGGAATCCCTTCTCGATCCGACCGCCAAGCGCGCCGAGTTGAGCGGACGCTGGCTGGAGGCCCCGTGGGATCTGGTGCGCTATCTCCCCGAAATGTTGAGCGAAGACATCCTGCGGCTCGGGCCCACGCTGCAAACAGCGAATCCAAAGGATGCGACAATCCTGCGCGGCCATCCCGTATTTGCGGAGTTGGGAGCGACGATCGAGCCGCACGTGCTGCTCGACGCTTCGACAGGACCGATACTCGTCAGGCGCGGATCTCACATTCGTGGTTTTACACGTCTCATGGGACCGTGCGCGATCGGGCCTAACACGATGGTCTTGGGTGAGCGCGTGGCCGCTGCGAGCATCGGTGACGAATGTCGTGTGCATGGAGAGGTGAGCAATACGATATTCATTGGGCACGCGAACAAAGCACATGATGGTTTCATTGGTCATTGTGTTTTGGGTCGCTGGGTCAACCTCGGGGCGTCCACGGTGAACAGCAATCTGAAGAACACGTATGGCAACGTGAGCATGTGGACGCCGCACGGCGCGCAGGACACGGCGATGCAATTCCTCGGCACCCTGTTCGGCGACCACGCCAAGACGGGCATCGGGACGCGCCTAACGACGGGCAGCGTGATAGGCGCCGGCGCCAACGTGGTGTACGACGGGCTCGCGCCCAAGACCGTGCCGCCGTTCGCCTGGGGACCTGGAGCGCAAGTGTACGACCTGGAGCGCTTTCTCCAGGTTGTCGAGCGCGTGATGGCGCGCCGCGACGTCACGTTAGGTGTGCGTGCCCGGCGACAGCTCGCCGCGGCGCACGCCAAGCGGTGGCGCTCGTGAGGCTGTGGGTCCTCGGCAGCGGCAGTCTCGGTAACGCGGTGCTCCTGGAGCACGGCACGACTCGCATTCTCATCGATGCCGGTTTGAGCCCGCGAAGCACATGCGCTCGGCTCGCGCGCATCGGCATCGCGCCTGAGAGTATTCTCGCCCTGCTGCTGACTCATGAGCATCAGGATCACGCGCGCGGAGCAAGGGTCCTGGCGCGGCGCTTTCACTGGCCGATCTATGCGACGCGCGGAACTCATGCTGAGCTTCCCGATCTTCGCAGAGCACGTCGCGAAATCGTGAGTCGTGGCGAGCCAACGCTGCTCGACCAGTTGCTCATCGAGTCGTGGATGGTCCCGCACGATGCCGCAGAGCCGTGCGCCTACTTTATCACAGCGAACGATTCGGGCGAGCGCGCGGTGATCGCGTTCGACCTCGGATATGTGTCGTCAGGTCTCGCCGAGGCCTGCGGCCACGTGGACATCCTCGTGCTCGAATCGAACCACGATGAGGGGATGTTGCGCGCGGGACCGTATCCGCCGTCCGTGCAGCGCCGCATCGCCGGACCGTTCGGTCATTTATCGAATCGCGCCGCGGGGATTCTCATGCGCGCGGCCGTGAAGCGGCGCGCACAACACGTCGTGCTGTGCCACTTGAGCGAGGTAAACAACTCGCCGGACGTCGCGTTAGGCAACGCCCGGCGGGTCCTCAAGAGTGCCGGCTTTCAGGGAACGGTCGTGGCAGCGACGCAGGACGTCGTGTGCGGCCCGGTCGGCAGCACGCAGCTTCGTTTGCCGTTCGAGCTCTACGGCCGGCGCGTGTGAGCCGGCCGACGCGCTGAGAGGGCGCTAGGCGCGCGTCACCGATCGCACGACTTTCTGCCAGCGTTGCCCCAGCTTGGGGAGCGTGGGAACGCTCGCAACGACTGTCTTCCCCTGCTTTATCCCCTTCATCACTGATCGCTTGAGGCGCTGCGATGCGTCCTTCGTGCGATCGAAGAGCTCCGCCGCGTCGTTTTCCAGCACGACGACAACGTCGGATTTCTTGGCGTGCTCGACAACGTTGCGGACATCTTGGCGCGCCCCGGCAGCGACACGTTTGGCTGTGCGGCGAGCTTTCGTCTTGATCTCGTCCGGCGTTCCGACTGCTTTGCGAAGCTCGCGCAGTGCAGCGCTTCGCTTGTGCAGGTTGCGGCTGACGATGAAGTGCACACCCTTGCGGATAGCAGCACCGGCCGCGATCGCGAGTAGGAAATTGCGATAGCGGTGGCTCCCGCGACGTACCACGATCACGCGAGTGCTCATAACGCCTCCAAATACAAAAGGGCCCTCGAGCCAGGCTCGACGGTGAAACTCTAGTTCTGCGGTAGAAAACGTGGCAAGATCGCGGCCACGGCGCGGGCTGCTAGTCAGTTGCCTGGCGGCGGGTCGCCTAACGCGGAAACGGAAGCTCCAGCGCATCACCAGGTGCCAAGGCGCCCCACTGACTGAGCAACTCGCCGCGCAAACGCCGGATCTCACGGAGTTGATCTTCGCTTAGCGCCGGGATTTCTGCTCTGACACCCATGCGCGCGTAGTGGTCTCTCAGAGACGTATTGGCGTCTTCTGCGGACATGATGACGCCGGAACCTCTCTCGACGTCGAGGAGGCCGACGATGCGCTCCGAGAGATCCGCTGCCAGCTCGACTCGACCGCGCGGCCAAGGCGGACCGAAGTCATCGAGACTCCAGCCTTCTGCCAACAGCGAGTAGAATCCGCGATGCCGCAAAACGGATTCGACGGCGTAATGCGTTAGGTCGTGCGGCGCAAAATGGGTCTGCCGCTGATGCTGCACGGCGACCGATCCGTCCGCACGCGTGCAAACGAAGACGTTAGGTCCGTCCCGGCCTTTCTTGATTCGAATCAACACAACCAACGAGGGATTGAGGGTTAGGGGTTAGGGGTTAGCTCAATTCGAGCTTGCGCATAACGATAACGGGGCCCCCGATCGACGAAGGCCCCGTTCATGTTAAGCTAACCCCTAACGCCTATCCCCTACCACCTGGTTCTTAGTACATCCCACCCATGCCGCCGCCCGGCGGACCACCAGCGGGTGCTGACTTCTCTTCCTTCTTCTCAACGACGATCGCTTCAGTCGTGAGGAGTAGTCCCGCGATCGACGCAGCGTTCTGCAGCGCCGTGCGCGCAACTTTCGTCGGATCGATCACGCCCGCCTGCGTCAGGTTCTCGTACGAATCCGTGAGCGCGTTGTAGCCGAACGCGTCGTCCTTCGACGAACGCACCTTCTCGACGACAATCGAGCCCTCTGCGCCAGCGTTCTGCGCAATCATACGAATCGGCTCTTCGAGTGCCCGACGGACAATCTCAACACCTATCTGCTCATCCGGATCCTCGAGCTTGAGCGACTTGAGTGAGCGCTGCGAACGCAAGAATGCGACGCCGCCGCCCGGGACGATTCCCTCTTCAACCGCCGCACGCGTGGCGTGCAGCGCGTCCTCGACGCGCGCCTTCTTCTCCTTCATCTCGCTCTCCGTCGCCGCACCAACGTTCACGACGGCAACACCACCAGCGAGCTTCGCCTTACGCTCTTGCAGCTTTTCCTTGTCGTAATCCGACGTCGCCTTCTCGATCGCGGCGTCGATCTCCTTGATGCGACCCTTGATCTTGTCGGCCTCGCCGGCGCCGTCGATGATCGTCGTGTTGTCCTTGTCGACGACAATGCGCTTCGCCTTGCCGAGATCGGAGATGACGGCGTTCTCGAGCTTGAAGCCGACTTCCTCCGAGATGACCTGGCCATTCGTTAGGATCGCGATGTCCTGCAGCATCGCCTTGCGACGATCGCCGAAGCCAGGCGCCTTCACCGCGCAGACCTTGAGCGTGCCGCGCAACTTGTTCACGACCAGCGTCGCGAGCGCCTCGCCTTCAATGTCTTCGGCGATGATCACGAGCGGCTTGCCGAACTGCGCGACTTTCTCGAGCACGGGTAGGAGGTCCTTCATCGACGAGATCTTCTTGTCGTGGATGAGGATCAGCGCATCCTCGAGCACGGCTTCCATCTTGTCCGGATCGGTGACGAAGTACGGCGAGATGTAGCCGCGGTCGAACTGCATGCCATCCACGGTCTCCAGCGTCGTCTCGATACCGCGCGCTTCTTCGACTGTGATGACGCCGTCCTTGCCGACCTTCTCCATCGCGTCGGCGATGAGCTCGCCAATCTCCTTGTCATTGTTCGCGGAGATCGATGCGACCTGCGCGATTTCCTTTTTGCCCGCGGTGGGAACAGAGATCTTCTTGAGCTCCTCGACTACCGCGGCGACGCCTTTTTCGATGCCGCGCTTGAGCGCCATGGGGTTGGCACCGGCCGTGACGTTCTTGAGCCCTTCGCGGAAGATCGCCTGCGCGAGCACCGTGGCGGTCGTCGTTCCATCGCCCGCGATGTCGGATGTCTTGGTCGCGACTTCCTTCACCATCTGCGCGCCCATGTTCTCGAGTGAATCAGCCAGCTCGACTTCCTTGGCGACGGTGACGCCGTCCTTCGTGACGGTCGGGGCGCCGAACTTCTTTTCGATGACTACGTTCCGGCCCTTGGGGCCGAGCGTGACCTTTACGGCTTCGGCGAGCTTGTCGACGCCGCGCTTAAGCGCAGCCCTCGCTTCGGTATTGAAGTGGAGTTCCTTTGCAGCCATTGCGTTGCTCCTGATCGGAGATGGTTTCGTTAGGTTTGCGTGAGTGACGTGAACGCTTAGTACTGTTCCAACGGCCCTAGACGGCGCTCTCTTGCCGCGAACCGTTAGGTTGGAACGGCATTAGTTGATAATCGCGAGCACGTCGGACTCGCGGAGAATGAGCAGCTGTTCGCCGTCGACGGTGACTTCGGTGCCGCTGTACTTACCGTAAAGCACCTTGTCGCCCGCCTTCACATCCATGGGCACGCGCTTCCCATCCTCGAAGCGACCAGGGCCCACCGCAACGATCTCTCCCTGTTGCGGCTTCTCCTTGGCGGTGTCCGGGATATACAAGCCGCCGCGCATCGTCTCGGCGTCCTCGAGCGCCCTCACGACTACTCGGTCCGCGAGAGGATTTACCTTCACGGACGCTGCGCTTTTAGTTGCCATAGCGTTTCACCCCTCCTAATTGGGCATTTGATGATGATTTAGCACTCGTCAGTGGTGAGTGCTAACAGAGTGACAAGTCTAACGGAGCCTTGATGCCTTATCAAGTCGGGGAACTGCGAACGCGATGTGAGGCTAAATGCCTATCCTGCAACGATTTAATGCAGAGATCGGCTGGACGCGGCAGAGATGCTGGCGGCTGAGTCTAAGGGAGCTGCCGTGATTAGGTCGTGAGCCATGCGGAGACCGATCAGGGTTAGCTCCGGAAGGACCCGCTCGAACGACTCGCAAAACGGCGCGAACGCCTCGGCGAGCCCCCCTGTCGCGACGACGAGCGGCTCCTCGTCCCCCGGCCACTCGGCGCGGATACGCCTAACGAGGCCGTCGATCGCTTCCGCCGAGCCGAAGATCACGCCTGAACGGATGCAGTCCTCGGTGCGGCGGCCGATAACGTCGCTCGGTGCGTAAAGCTCGGTCTGCGGCAGTTTGGACGTGCGCCTCACGAGTGTCTCCATCGCCGTGCGCACGCCGGGAGCGATGACGCCACCAAGAAAGACACCGTCTTTCGTGATGCAGTCGAACGTCGTGGCTGTGCCGAGGTCCACCACAATTGTGTCATGCGCGAACAGGCGGCTGGCAGCGAGCGTGTTCAGGATGCGGTCGGCACCAACGGTCTGCGGTTCGATGACGTCGAGCGTGATCGGCAGCGGCGACCTGCCGTCCACGATGATCGGACGTAGCCGCGTTAGGTTCTGGCAGGCCTCGGCAAGCGGCGCCGTGAGCATCGGGACGACAGAGCCGATGCAGACGCCCGTCAGTTCTTTCGTTGCGATGCCGGCGCCGTGTAGCAGACCACCGATGACGAGCGCGAGCTCGTCAGGCGTGCGCGCAACGTCGGTGGTGATGCGCCAGTGTGCGCGCAGTTTCTCACCGGCGAACAAACCGATCGTCGTTTCCGTGTTGCCGACGTCGAAAACCAAGAGCATAGGTCTGAGGTCTGAGGAAGACCGTTACGGGTCGAGCTCGAGGCTGCCTGTAAGATATCGCCGCTCGCCGGCAGACGTTTCGACCACCAGTTCTCCGTCCGCGTTGATACCCTGGACGACGCCTTCGACAGGCGTGCGGCAACGGCGTCCCACCCCCAAGTCCCGCGCCGTGTACGCGACCAGCTCGGAGGCTCCTAACGAGCCTCTCGCGGCTGCGGCTGCCCGCAATGCGGGGATCATCTCGGCCAGAACGTCGCGCCGCGTGGCGCCGTTCGTTAGGTGCGCCGCATTCGGCATGGCGTCGGGCGCCGAAAAGTTGATCCCGATTCCTATCGACACCCAGTCCAAGCGGTGGTTGCGCCAGCGCGCTTCGATCAAGATTCCACCCAGTTTGTCGCCGCCGACGTAGAGGTCGTTGGGCCACTTGAGCAGGATCGGGCTCGAAGTCCAGCGCTCCAGAACGCCCGCGAGGCGCAGACCGATTCGCAGCGGAAGAACCGAGAGCGCGCTCGCGTCGTTGGGGCGTTCGAGCAATGTGAGCCAGAGTCCCTTGCCCGCCGGCGATGCCCAGCGGCGGCCCCCGCGTCCGCGACCGGTACGCTGCGCGGCCGCGATCACCAATGAACCCGCCGGCGAGCTCTGGTCGCCTAACGTGGCAGCGATGTCCATCGTGGACGTCACTTCGTCGTACAGCTGAACCAACGGGAGGTCCAGCTCGCGCGCAATGGCCTCGGCGCTCAGCCCGTCGAGCTCCGCGACGAGGGCGTCAGCCACGCGCGGCCACGAGCACCAGGATTACGGCGCCTAACAACAACCGGTAGAGCGCGAAGATGCCGAACGAGTGGCGCGCCAGGTAGCGCAGCAGCACGGCGATCGCCAGCCAGGAGCTCAACGACGCCGCGAGCACGCCGGCGATGAGTGCCGCCGAATAACCACCCGCGTCGATCGCGTCCGGCACTTTGACGATAGCCGCGGCCGCGGTGATCGGCATACTCAGCAGGAAGCTGAACACAGCGGCGCTCTGTCGGTCAAAGCGCAGAACGCGGGCCGCTGACATCGTCGCCCCCGAGCGTGAAACACCAGGAATCAGCGCGAATGCTTGCGCGATTCCTATGAGCAACGCCTCACGCCAGCGCATGCTCGCGAGCGGACGGTCGTTGGCTGCATAACGATCGGCAGCCCACAGCACGCCCCCCATGATCATGAGCATCGCGGCGATGAGCGCCGGAGAGCGCAGGCTCGTCTCGGCCGCGTCCTCGAGCAAGACACCGGCGATCGCGCCGGGAATCGTGCCCAGGGCGAGAAAGACGACTCGCCACTGCTCCGACGTCTCGATCGATCGGTTGCGCAGGATCTCGAAGGCCGATGCGATCAGCGCGATCCATTCGCGGCGGAAGTACCACAACACGGCCACGAGCGTACCCAAGTGCAGCGCGACGTCGAACGCGAGGCCAGGATCCTGCCAGCGAAAGACCCACGGGGCGAGCGCGAGATGTGCGGACGAACTAATCGGAAGGAACTCGGCGAGGCCTTGCAACACGCCGAGCACGATCGCCTGAAAGACCGTCATGCGTTAGGCAGGCGACTTCGTCGGCGACAGTGCCGCCGCACTTGCTATGGCATCGATGTAGAGCGCCTCGTATTGACTCACGATCTCGTCGCGCGAAAAACGCGCGCGGGCGTCGGCCGCGGCGGCCTCGCTCATCGAGTGCCAGCGCTCGGGATTACCGAGTATCTCGATGGCCGCTGTGACCATGCCGTCCAGATCGCCGACGGGCCGCAGCATGCCTGTCACGCCTTCGCGCACCACTTCAGGTAAACCGCCCGCGTTGGAGCCGACGACCGGAACCCCACACGCCAGCGCTTCGAGCGCGCTCAAGCCAAACGATTCAAAGTTGCTGGGAAGCACAAAGAGATCGGACGAGGCGAGCAGCGGCGCGACAGTATCGATCTTGCCGAGAAAATGAACTGCGTCCGCGAGCCCCTGTTCACGCGCTTCTTGTTCGGCATCCGCCCGGTCAGGGCCGTCACCAACCATGATGAGTATGCTCGGGATCTCTCGCTGCACGCGCGCGAAGATGCGCACGACGTCGCGCACGCGTTTGACCTCGCGGAAGTTCGACACGTGGATGAGAACTTTCCTGTCGCCCGCTACATCGCGCAGTTGCGATGCATAACGAGCGCGGCGGTACACATCAGGGTCGATGAAGTTGTGAATGACCTCGACGTCGCAACCCGTGCAGCCGAAGGCGGCGATCGTCTCTTTCTTCAGGAAGACTGAAACGGCGGTTATGCGATCGGACTTCTCGATCGAGAAGCGCGTGATCGGATAGTACGAGCGATCCTGACCGACGAGCGTGATGTCGGTGCCGTGCAGTGTGGTGATGACCGTGATGTCTTCACCGTCCTTGCGCAGCATTTCCTTGGCGATCCAGGCACTGGTCGCATGCGGGATCGCGTAATGCACGTGCAAAAGGTCGAGTTTGTGCGAGCGCACGACTTCGTGCATGCGCACTGCAAGCGCCAAGTCGTAAGGCGGGTACTCGAAAAGCGGGTACTTCCCCACGTCCACTTCGTGCAAATAGACGCGAGGAAGGAAGCGCGGCAGACGAAACGGTTGGCGGTAGGTGATGAAGTGCACCTCGTGCCCGCGCGACGCGAGCGCCATGCCCAACTCGGTCGCGACAGCCCCGGAGCCGCCATACGTCGGATAACAGGTAATGCCGACGCGCATTGCCACTATGAGTCTCTCCACCAGGCGAGCGCGCGGTCGAACGCGGCCGGCTCGTTAGGATCGAGTATCTGCATGTCCCCCGAAAGTTGATGGCGAAACCACGTGCGCTGCCGCTTGGCGTACTGGCGCGTGTCCTGAATGATACGGCTCCGCACCGAGGCCAAATCAAGAGCTTCGTCGCCTGCAACATAACGACGGAGCATCTCATAGCCCGTAGCGTTCCAGGCTGGTGCTGTGGACGGCACGCCTGAAGCGAGCCTCCGCACCTCATCTATCCAACCGGCGTCGAGCATCTTGTCCACGCGATTCTCGATTGTCTGCGTCAACGCCTTGCCGGGATCTACGACGAGGTATCGCGCGCTGATCTCACCCTCGTCGCCTTGGGTGCGGAAGTGATCGGATAATCTGCGGCCCGTGAGCAACGCGATCTCGAGCGCACGAAGGAGTTGGGTGCGGCCAAGCGTGCTGCGGGGCGGATCTAGCTGGACACACCACTCGCGCAGGGTCAGGGTGTCCATTGTAGCCAGATAGCGGCCAAGCTCTGCGCGATGACGCTCGTCGAGGTCCGGCTCAGTGAAGAGCGGGCTTACCAGCGCGCGGATGTAAAACCCGGTACCTCCCACGACGACGACGTCGCGACCCTGAGCGCTGTAATCGGTGATGGCAGCGCGCGCCAGGACGGCAAACCGCGCTGCGGAGTAGCGCTCTTCCGGACCAACGACATCGATACCGACGTGCGGCACCTCCTTTTGCTCGTTAGGCGCCGGCTTCGCCGTGCCGATGTCGAAGCCGCGGTAGACCTGGCGCGAGTCGGCGCTGATGATTGCAGCGCCGGTGCTGCGAGCGAGCGCGAGTGCGAGTGCTGACTTGCCGGCGGCCGTGGGTCCGACGATGACGCGAAGCCTAACGTCGGCCAAACCGACGCTCCAGCTCTATCCACGAGAGCCGCACGACAGCCGAGCGCCCGTGTACATCGTGCGCCGCGAACGACACGCGTGACAGATCGCGCAACAGTGCCTGCATCTCGCCGCTCTGCAGCGCGTCTCCGGCCTTGATCGCTGCCTTGCACGCCATCGTTGCCACAAGGTGCTCGTGGCGACTATGCACGGCCGGCCCACGATCGCCTGTCAGGCTCGCGAGTGTCTCGCGCAGACAGCGCATCGCGTCGAAGCGCGCGTGCAGCACAGGAACGCTGTGCACGACGATGCTCTGCCCACCAAAGTCCTCGATCTCGAAGCCGATTTTCTCGAGCTCGGCGCGATGCTCATCGAGCGCCTCAAGCTCGCTGCTGCTCAGATGCAGTGTCTCGGGAAAGAGCAACCGCTGCGACGGCATTTTCCCCGCTTCGAACGCGTGCATGAGCCGATCGTACAGCACTCGCTCGTGCGCGCTGTGCTGATCGACGAGGACGACTCCGTCGTCGTGCTCGTACAGCAGGTACGTGCGCCGCAGCTGGATGATGTCGGCTTGGAGCGTTGCCTGCTCTACCGGCTGCTGCGTTGCTGCGTCGGCGTCCTCCTCGATCGCGAACAGGGTCTCGTCGTCAGAAGGCGCGGCCGGAATCGGGAGGACCGCCGAGCCAGCGCCATTGCCTTCGTCGAAGTAGGGCGATGCTTCGTTAGGTGGCGCCGCGTCGACTGCGCGCGGTGCCGGACGCCAGTGCGTGAACACAGCGGCGCTATCGCTCGTCCCCAAAGCCCGCCTAACGGCTGCCTCGATCGCGCGCTCTACTGTCCAGCGATCGCGGAAGCGCACCTCCGCTTTGGCTGGATGCACATTGACATCCACCATGTCGCCCGGAAGCGTGACCTCGAGGATGAGCGAGGGACGCACACCGGCAGGCAACGTGCTGCGATACGCGGCTTCAGCGGCGCGGATCATCCCGGCGTCGCGCACCGGACGTCCATTCACCAGGAACGCGGCACGCCGAGTCGCTGTTCCGACATCGGAAGGTCGCTCGGCAAGTCCCATCACCGTGAGCGGTCCGTGAATGTCGCTCACGTCGATGAATCGGTCCGCCGACCGCGAACCCCACAACGTGGCGATGCGCGCGCGCAAGCGCGCTGTGGGCGGCAGATCGACCACGGCTCGCCCCTGATGTGCCAGCGTTAGGTGCACGTCACGCCGGGCCAGCGCCACGTTAGTAACTGCGTCGACGATCGCCCGCCACTCGCTGCGCGCGCTGCGCAAAAACTTTCTCCGCGCCGGCACATTGTAGAAAAGATCTCGCACGGTGACGGTTGTGCCGCGCTGGCGAACAGCCTCCTCGGCGGCGTCGAGAGCGCCGCCGCTCACGCGGATGCGCGTGCCCGGAGGCACGTTAGGCGCCGTCACGAGCTCGAAGCGGGACACCGATGCTATGGACGGCAATGCCTCGCCGCGAAAACCGAAGGTCGCAACTCCGACCAGATCAGAGACACCGCGAATTTTCGACGTCGCATGCCGCTCGATGGCGAGTCGAGCATCCTCCGGTGACATGCCGATGCCGTCGTCGCTCACGCGAATGGAGGCTAGTCCTCCTTCCTCCACCTCGATGTCGATGCGCGTCGCTCCAGCGTCGAGCGAGTTTTCGATCAGCTCCTTGACTGCCGACGCTGGGCGTTCAACGACCTCACCGGCCGCAATCTGATCGGCGACGGCGGATGGGAGCACGGCAATGCGCGTCGCAGCGTTCGCGCCCGTGCCCGCTAGAGTCGAGCCGAGCGGCACCTCAGTCGCGAACCTCGAGTGATACGAGGCCTTCCGTTGGCAGCCAGCCCTCTCGGCCGTCGGCGAGGCGAACGAAAGTCCACGTCCCTCGCGCGGTTGGCGTGCGCACGGTTTCGCCAAGCATGACCTCCTCGGCGAGATCGGCGCCTAACGAGGGTCCGCTGCGCAGCCGCTCCGGCGCACGCACTACCGCGGCTTGCCGCCCGTGCGCGATTTCACTGAGCCTCACGCCGATGACGAGCGCCGCACTGGCGACGATGAGCGACCCCGTCGCTGCGATCGATGTCCAGCGGCGCCGGATCGGTCGCAGTCCCCAGCCCGCGGCCCACGCAATGGCGCCGAGCCATACGACCACGCTCAATGGCAACGGCGGAACATCGCCGAAAAACCCGCTTCTGAAGCTCGGAACCAGGTCCAGCCTTCCACGCGTCTCACTGTCCAGCGGATCCAAGCGCAACGCACGCTGCCACGATACAGCGGCACCGGCCGTGTCGTGCGCTTGCCACGCGCTGGTTCCGGAGTTCGCCCATGCATCTGCGGCGCGAGGCTCAGCGGCGGCCAACGCGGCGAAGATGCGCTGGGCCGAGGCGTATGCGCCCGATTCATAGAGGGCGACGCCGCGCTCGAATGTCTGCGCATCGACAGACGGGCCTTGGCTCGCTCCGGCCACGGACGCGCCCGCCACGAGCAGAAAGGCCGAGGCAAAGCCGCCGAGCCTACCTAACGAGGACCGCCGGTGCGTCGCTTCGCGATCGATGGCGTCGAAGATCTTGGCCGCCCGCGCGGCGACGGCGGGATCGACGCGCTGCTGCGAACCACCAAAGACAGCCGCGTCCAGCTCGGCGTGCAGATGCGCGGCCTGATGCGCCGTCTCGCGCGTCACGCCACGTCGGCGCAGCGCGCGCACGATACGGCGTGGGTCAGCCAGAGTCGCCGCATCCACCTGCAGCCGGTCCGCGAGAGCGGTCGTCAGCGCGCGGCGCACAGCGGCTTCACCTGCCGAGCCCCTGTGTGCGGCGAGCTGGTGCAGCGCGTGCCCCTTGCGACGCACGGCGCGCCGCCGAGCGCGCCTAACGAACGCTACGCCGGCCGCGGGGATCGGAGCCGCAGCAAGGGCGAGCCAGTACGAAGCATAGGATGAAATGGGCGGTGGCAGCGATCCGCGATACGAGCGCCGGATGCTGAGAGGCTCGGCGCCTTCACCGACCTGCGGGCGCGCCGCGACGAGCGTCCCCTGCGCCACCGTCAGCGGCAGGTCCGTCACCGTGGCATTCGCATAGCGCCGAGCGTAGGGATCGAAGTACGCGTACTGAAGCGCCGGGACGCTATGCACACCTGCCGTGGTAGGCGTCACGATATAGTCGAATTCCTTGACGCCGCGCACGAGCGGGCCAGTCGTGTCGATCTGCACGCGCTCCGAACCCTGCACCAACTGGGCCCACGTTAGGCGAATGCCCGGCCGAGGGAGCAGGGCGATGTTGCCGACGCCGCGCACGGAGACCGTCAGGACGAATGGTCGCCCAACCTGGGGACGATCGGTGTCAGCGCGACGCTCCACGCTGAGCATCCCAACCGCTCCCGCGAAGTCCGACGGTCGCCCAGCCGGACCGGGCGGCGGATCACGCGCGATGACCGTTAGGCTCTCGGCTCGCAGCGTTCGGCTTTCCTCTCGGCTAAAGAACGACGTCGAGAGCGGCAGCGAGTAGCTGAGTCGCGCGGGCGCTATGGCGTGACGCCCCGCGACGAGCGGGAAGATCGCACGCTGAAAGACG
>DASYRX010000149.1:0-2361 GCA_036003845.1 Gemmatimonadaceae bacterium
ACAATCGAACGTGACTTCGATCCGATCGTCGATGAGTTTGAACGCGAATCCTGTCTGCCAGCGGAACGGTTCCGTTGGTCCATCTCCCTTCACCGGTTCGCTCTCGCGCAGCGTGTTGATGCTGCCACGACCATCCGGCGCAAAGCGTAGCGTGTCGGCAAATACGCGGATTGTCGCGTAGTCCGTCGTGTATAGCACAGTCGGCAGTGCATCGCCTGCGACGTTATGCAGCACGTATGTGCCGAGGACGTCGCCGGGAGCAAGCGAATCAGAGCACGCGAGTGGAATCGCTGCGCAAAGAAATGTGATCGTTCGAGCAATACGGTGTCCCGTCATGTGGTCCTCAGACCCTCAACACACGAGCAAACCCTGCTCTCCCACACGACGTCACGCGCGCCGTGATCTAACCGCCTCTCGGAGCACGCTTTTGAACGGGGCTGCCGACGGCGTTGACGATCCACCAGTGCTTATCGCGCGAGATGTATAGGTGTACGTAGCGCGACTCCGCGACAACTTCTCCAGCCAATGTTGTTGTGCGCAGCCTTCCCATGACTGAGGCGGCTGTGCCGAAATCGCGGATGACCAGCTCGTCTATCAAGAAACGGCTGTTGGGATTGTCGCGAGTGAATACGCCGAGCAGCGTCGCGCGGTCCACGAGCGCGCCGTTGGCCGGCACTCCGCGGAAATCGGGAGCGTACAGGTTGGATAACCACGTTGTATCGTGGCGAGCGATCGCTGCGCTGCGGGCAACTTCGAGCGCGAGAAGGTGACGCGCGATCAACGAATAGTTGCTCGTGTCTGGAAGTGTGATCGTCGTCTGCCCAGCCAGGACCGTTGCGGGCGCTTGAGCAAGCGCGGGCGCGTGGGCTACGAGCACAAGCAGAGTCAGGCGCGTTAGGCGCATCGCTCACCAACCGAGTCGGATTCGAACGACTTACGTAATGTGTAGGTCAGATCCGAATTGTATAAGCTCGAGTCGTTTTGCAAGAGCGCGCGACGCCGTGTTGTTCCAGGAGGTGCTGTAGAGCGGGACTCGGTCCAGTTTGCGAACGGCTCTGGCCCAGGCATTCGCGGCGCGCGTGGCGTGTCCGCGCCGGCGGAAGTCGCGATTGGTGTCGACGCCGGCTTCGTGCGCGCGTGGCGTAATGCGAACGCTGGCGCAGACGGAAACCGCCTTTCCGTCTTCAAGCGCCGCTGCCATGGGCACGCATGTGGCGACGTCACCGAGCCAGTCTTCCAGATATGGGCTAAGCAGTGTCGCGTTATGAGCGGTCACCCTAACGATGTCAGTATCAGTGCCCGCCAGAGTGGCCGGAAAGTGATACACCGGCCCGGTCCATGTTTTGCGCACGGGTTCATCGCGAGAGAGTCGTGCGACGAATGCGTCGGCGTCGACGTTCTCGATTCCCGCGGGCTGCGACTCGCAAAGGCGGCGCAGGTCGTCGGCCAGTGCCGCATCAACGTCGTGCCGAAACCACCACGCGTTCCCGTTAGGCGTGCAGCCCAAAAAGAATCGCGGAGCGGGGGCGGCGCCGGCGTCATTCACTGTCAGCAGACGCCCGGCTGCATCGCGGGTGAAGAGCGCCTCTACGTGCAGGCGCATCAGATCCGTGGCAGAAAGCAGACTAGGCCCGTCGCGGTTCAGCGCCTATGGTGTTTCGCGATCTCTGCATCGGTGAGTCGCAAAAATCGCGCGGCGTTGTTGTACAGAATGTCGCGCTTCTGAGCGGCACTCAAAAATGGAGCATCCTCGATCAGTTTGATCGAGCGCTCGATGACGCCCGGCCAAACCATCTGATCAGATCCGAACATCACGCGTTTGCCGAAACCCGCGTCCACGATCCTCTGCAGGAAGCGGTACAATTCGGCGCGAGGCAATGCAAACACGATCGCGCCGATGTCCACATAGACCTGCGGGTGTACCCAAAGTACCGCAAGCAAATCGTCGACCATCGGCCAACCGGCATGCATGATGTACACGCGCAGCTTGGGGTGCCGAATGAGCGCGTCCTCGAGCGTGAGGGGACTGTGCATCGCGGCTCTATAGCGATCGAATCCGAGGTATGGTGCGCCCGGCGGTCCCGTTCCTATGTGAATGCCGACTGGGAAATCGAGCTCCTCGGCAACGGCGAGATAGGGATCGAACTTCGGATCGCTCGGCGCGATGCCGACGTACTGGTTCGAGACCTCCGCGAGTACAGCGAAACGTCCCGCGGAGTAGAGTCGTCGCAGCGAGTCCGGCGTTAGGCTGTCTTGTTCGCGCCCGAACTGAAACTGAAAGCCGGCGATGAATCGGCCGGGTGCCGCCTGCATCCACCGCTGCACTCGTTCCGGCGGTCCGCTCAAAACGCCGATCACGTT
>DASYRX010000150.1:0-5329 GCA_036003845.1 Gemmatimonadaceae bacterium
ATCCCGACGAGGCGAAACGTCTCGAGCTTTCCGTCGACGGCAGGGACAAACACGCGGCCTGTGCGACACACTGTGCAATAGCTCACGAGTACCGGCTGCCCGCCCACGACATCGCGCACGTGATGATGGTAGCCGATGAAACGTAGAGGATAGGCCCTCGCGTCTCCGTTGACTTCGATGCCCACGACAAGGCGATCCAGAGGAACCGTATTGCGCACCGCTGGCTGCATAACGAGGGACGTCGGCTGCTTGAACATCTGGTCGGCGGCCATCTTGAAGTTCGCCATGTATGTCACGGGAGCGAGCACCACTAGGAATGCGGGGACGAGCCACCGGCGCCATCCGACTGTGCGCCAAGCAGGCGCGAGACCGATCAGTAGCAGAAGTCCAAACAGACCGCGGATCGACCAGCGCCACGTAAACAGCAAATGCGCGAATTCGACGCTGCGCATGCGCTGGCTTCCGGGCATCGGCATGATGAAATAGACGTTTGCCAACTCGAACAGGATGAGACCAACGACGCCGACGACAAAGGCCTTCTTCATCGCACGGGCTCCAACTGCCTAACAGGTGGCGCCGGAAGCCGCGCTTGCTGCGCCGATAGCGTGAGCGCCACGCCATTCGTCCAGCCGAATCCGTCTTGCGTGGGGTATTCGCCGCCGCCGGCTGGACGGTTGACGTCGACAACATCGTACTTCTCGGTCATTTTCCCCGTCACGCGGTACGTGCGCCGATTCAAAGCGATCCAGCGGTCGCGCATGTTGTCCGCCAGCTCGCCGCGGCCATAGCGACGCACTCCTTCGATCGTCAGCCACTGGAGCGGCGGCCAGCCGTTAGGCGCGTCCCACTGTTGGCCTGACGCAATGAGAGTCGTGACGAAGCCCCCGCCACGCGCGAACTCGCGCTCCAATCGAGCAGCTACGGCACGTCCCTGTTCCGCTGTCGCGAGGCCGAAATAGAGCGGCGACGCCGCGGCGAGCGTCGGCCGATCGCTGACTCGCTCGCCGCTGCGCCAGCGAACGTCGAAGAAAAAACCTCCCGCTACGTCGTACATGTGGCTGAGCACTGCGTCACGACGTGCATCCGCGGCCGCACTGAAACGCTGCGCCGCTTCCGTGTCACCTGCCGCGCGCCGAAAGGCGTGCAACGCCGCGATCGTCCGCTCGGCGTGGTACAGCAGACTGTTGAGATCTACCGGCGCCAGATCGATCGTCTCCAGCGTGCGCAGGTCTTTTGGATCGCGCATCCAGCGACTGGAAAAGTCCCAGCCGCTCTCGGCGCTCGCTCGCACGTTGCGGTAGAATCGCTCGCGCTGCGACTCTGGCAGCGTCTGAGCGAGCTCGTAGTCCTCGCGGAAAGACTCCGGTCGCGGGTCCGGCCGATCGTCCCAGTAGCGATTGAGGATTGCACCATCCGGAAGCCTAACGACTCGCCGATGTGCGGTTCCCGGGGCAAGTCGCGCCGCGCCATCCATCCAGAAGGCGTGTTCTTTCTCCAGTGCATCGAGGTAGCGCAACGCCTGAGCCGTATCGGTTGCCGCGGCGTAGCGACCGACCATGGCAGCGAAGTACGGCGGCTGACTTCTGCTCAGGTAATACGTGCGGTTGCCGTTTGGAATGTGCCCGACGGTAACGACGAGATAGGCAAAGTTGTCGAGAATGCTGCGCACGAGATCGAACTGTTTACTCTCGAGCAGGCCAAGCATCGTGAAATACGAATCCCAGTAGTACACCTCGCGAAAGCGTCCCCCTGGTACGACGTAGGCGTTAGGTAGGGGGATCAGCGTGGATTGCGGGTCGGGGACATCCGCGGCACGAGTCAGCGTTGGCCACAGTGCGCGGATGTGCTCTTCCATGGATTGCGCCGTATCCGAGTTAAAAACCACCGCCGTCGCGCGCGGCATCTCGAAGTGTTCCTCGACGAATGCGCGGAGCGAAAACCCGGGTGCGTTACGCGCCGCGGCATAGTCAGCCGCGACATCAGCTGGACTACGCCGAACCCTCGCATCCACGAACGTCTTGGAATCGGGGAATAGCCGGCCGAGCTGCACATCGCTGAACAGGGTTGCGAACGCGAGCGACGGATCGAACGAAGTGGTGGCCGTCGAACTCGCGGCGCTTGTCGGCTCGCGCGCCGGAGCAGACGCCCGACACGCCGTGAACATCGAAATCGCGACAAGCCACCACGCGCTCGCGTGCCTCATACAACTCTGGCGGCCTCGACCGAAAACTCGTAGCATCTGAGCGCGCAGTAGCGTCCAACCCCTTCGCAAGGAGCACTTATGGCCGGCATCAACACGGGGAAGGTTGTCACTGGTGGACTGCTCGCGGGCCTCGTTTTCAATGTTCTCGACTTCATCACGAATACGGTGATTGCCGGCGCCGACCTGCGCGCGAACTTCACGCGCTTAGGCCTCGATCCAAGCGCGATGGAAAGCGCGAGTGGCATCGCTACGTGGGTCATCATCGACTTCTTGTTTGGAATCCTCGCTGTCTTTACTTATGCCGCGATTCGGCCGCGATTTGGTGCCGGCGCGAAAACCGCAGCATACGCTGGCATCATCCTCTGGCTCGCCGTGTTTCTCGTTATGTCCGGACTCACGCAGGCAGGTGTCATGACGACGGGTATCGCCGTCAAGATTGGTATTCTGGCGCTCATCACGAATATCGTCGGCACGATCGCCGGCGCGTGGGCGTACAAAGAAGCGTGACCTAAGTCGAGCACGTGCTCGCGGCTACTCTTTCTCGAGCCCGAGCACGTGCTCGCGTTTTTCTGTCAGCTGGCCTTCGGGTGTTTCTGTGGCCGGCTCCGCTCCGGCGTACCGGCGTCCGCGAACGGCGAGCACGATCATGAACACGCCGAAGGCGAGCATAACGAGTCCCCACGTCAGGTTAATGTTCACCGACGTGGCGCGCTCATACATCCCTGTGTCGCGTGATGTGGCGATGCCAAATCCCGCGAGGATCAACCCGAGAACAGTGAACAAGCCGCCGATCGGGTATCGTAGGTCGAGCCGGGCTTCGCCGCTCATATAGGTCTGTGGTCTGAGGTCTGTGGTCTGAACTTAGAGGAAGATGAGGTTCAGAATCAGCGTCAGGGCAAGCACGCCGACTCCCAGAACTAACGGCCGCTGCAGCAAACCGCGCGCTTCGTCGCGTGGGCGCGGCGTGAGCGCGTAGACAAGCCCGCGCAGTTCTTCATCAGGACGCGGTCGAGTCGTAAGACTCACAATGATCGTCACGACAAAACACGTGGTGAATGCTGCGATCGCCGTCCAGAACGTCTGCGCCATGTCACTCGGATATCGGTGCAATATGCCGAAGAACCCGCCCTTGATCCCGGGAACCGACGTCGCTGCCAGTGTGAGCCCATGATGCAGCGCCGCGCCTAACGTTCCCGAGACAAGACCGAGGAACGCTCCGTGGCCAGTGCTGCGCTTCCAGAACATGCCTAACGCAAATGTCGCAAACAGCGGCGCGTTCACGAACGCGAAGACGAGCTGCAGGAAGTCCATGATGTTGTTGAAGGCCGTCGCTGCGTACGCTGCCGCCACCGAGAGTGCGATACCGCCCACAGTCGCCGCGCGACCCATCCAGAGGTAGTGCGCATCTGGAGCGCCCTTGCGGATATGCGCCTGATAAATGTCGTACGTCCACACCGTATTGAATGCGGTTACGTTGCCGGCCATGCCTGACATGAAGGACGCCATCAGAGCCGTCAGGCCGAGGCCGAGCATGCCTGTGGGAAAGAATCGCACCAGCATCATCGGCGTGGCGAGATCGTAGTCCAGCACGACCTTACCGGTCGCGTCGAGCAGCTGCGATCCATCGGCCGCGAGCTTGGCTGGAATGAACGCATCACCGCCTACCGTACCTAACGCGAGCGCTATCATTCCCGGCACAATAACCAGGAATGGGAACATCATCTTGGGCAGCGCGGCGATGAGTGGCGTGCGACGAGCGGCGGTCATGGAATCAGCGGCCATGGCGCGCTGAACGACGAGGAAGTCGGTGCACCAGTAGCCGAACGACAACACGAAGCCGAGTCCCATGACGAGACCAAACCACTCGACGCCGATCGGGTTTGTCGACGCGCTCCCCAGCCCCTGCCAAGCGTGCGTGTACGCACCTTCAGGAAAACCGTTCGCCGTCGCCGTTTGCGTGAGCCGGGCGGTGAGCCCATCCCAACCGCCTACGGCGCGAAGACCGAGCCAGGTGAGCGGCGCGAATCCGAACACGATCATGAAGAACTGCAGCACTTCGTTATAGATCGCGCTCGTTAGGCCGCCCAACAAGATGTACACTAATACGATCGCCGCAGAAACGAGCATGCTCGCGTCGAAATCCCAGCCGAGCAGGAGGTTGAGGAGCTTCCCCATCGCATACATGGAAATGCCTGACGAGAAGACCGTCATCGCGGCGAAGGACACCGCATTCAACGTGCGTGTCTTCTCGTCGAAGCGGAGCTTGAGATACTCCGGGACGGACCGGGCACGCGATCCGTAGTAGAACGGCATCATGAAGAGGCCGACGAAGACCATCGCCGGGATCGCCCCGACCCAATAGAAGTGGCTCGTCGCGATGCCGTACTTCGCCCCCGAGGCACCCATCCCGATGACCTCCTGCGCCCCCAGGTTCGCCGAGAGGAAGGCGAGCCCTGTCACCCACGGAGGAAGCGAGCGGCCGGAGAGGAAGAAGTCCGTCGATGTGCGCATCATTCTCAGCAGTGCCCAGCCAATGCCGAGCACGACGGCGAAGTCGATGGCCATGACGACGTAATCGAGGGACGACAGCTGGGTAGTTGGCATCGATTCGATTAAATGAGAGGTCCGATCGAGGTCCGACTAAGGTGCCGCAAAGAGCCGACTACGGCGAGGGCAATTACCGTCCTGAACCACATCATCGAAGGATCTGACTGAAGCGTCGTCGCTGGCTCCAGCCACTTCCGACCGTGTTGGACCCTTCACCGGAGTCGGGAAGGCTTGACCAGCATGAGATGGGCGTTGTTGCGAGCCACCGCGACGAGGCGCTCACCCCCCGCGCGTCGCAGGAACTTCATGTCGCGAATCTGGCCTTCGATCGTTAGGCCCATTTCGTCGGCCGGCACCGGTTGGAAACTTCCCTGCCCCTTTCCGCGCAGCACGAGCCCGTAACTGGCGTCGTAGCGTCCCAGCATCGGCGTCGCTCCGTACAGGTTGCCGCCGAGCACGAGGTCGAGAATCCCATCGCCGTCGAAATCCCCGGGGAGCGCGGCGTAGACAGGGGCAAACTGCGCCTCGGTCGGGAGCGGTTGCAGCGTGAAAGTACCTTTGCCGCTATTCAGCGCGATC
>DASYRX010000151.1:0-4691 GCA_036003845.1 Gemmatimonadaceae bacterium
GCAGACGAAACCGAGCTGCTATTTACGTCCGCACGGCATCCGTCTGCTCCCAGGGGTCAGCAGGACATCTTCGTTGCAACGCGCCCTAACGCGACAGCTCCATGGGGCGAGCCGATCAACGCCGGCGGGATGATCAACGACTCGCTGGGCGATGATTTTTCGTTGCGACTCTCCAGCGATGGTAAAGCGCTGTACTACGCATCCAACCGAACCGGCGGTTTTGGGAAAGGCGATATGTACGTCGCCAGACGCACGTCGCGACGTGACCCATGGAGCCGCGCAGTCAACCTGGGGCCACTTCTCAACACGGATGCGTTCGAAGCCTTCCCCACTCCGGGCGCGGACGGCCTAACGCTTTACTTCAATCGGTCGACGACGTTCGACAGTCAGGACTCCGATATTTGGGTAAGCACTCGCGCCAGTCCGGATAGTCAGTGGGCTGCGCCTCAGAAGGTGTCCGGCGGCATCAACTCGGCCCGTGCCGAGTTTTCGCCGGCGTTATCGGCGGACGGCAACAGCATGTACTTCGCCTCAGAGCGCGGTGGGAGTGTGGAGCTGTGGGTTGCGAAGCGCGCGGGTCACACTCGAGAGTGGGGTACGCCAGAGAAGCTCGCGGCAGTCAACACGCCACTGGCCATGACCCTCGCACCCTTTCTCTCAAACGATCAGCGATCACTCTATTTCATGTCCGCCCGACCAGAGAGCGCCCGTGTGGCCTGCACGCCGATGACGTGTTTCGACCGTCTGGATCTCTACCGAGCGACCGCGAGCTGTCACTAATCCGCGTTAGGCGTCGTTGAATCGCTCGGGCTGTCGCGTGTCCGGGCGGCACTTGCGTCCGACGCCGTCGCTGCTATACGATTCTCGATCTTTCGTGATCGAAACGAGCACGCGTTAGGTTGAACCTGCGACCCCGCCCTCAGTGGGGAACGATCCCCTGGCAGCCCGACTCGTACGGCAGATCGCATCTGGGGCTGCCGCTCGAAGTGTGGCGCCCGCGGAAGAAATGCTCGTTGCTGGTCTTCGCGGCCATCCACGGTGAGGAGCCGGAGACGACGTACGCGCTGTCGCGCGCGCTGCGGCAGCTGATGGAGCCGCCCGAACACTCCGCCGTGGTGCTGGCTGCCAATCCTGATGGGCTGGTTCGTGGTACGCGTGGGAATGCGCGCGGAGTTGACTTGAACCGCAACTTCCCGTCGCGCGACTGGCAGCCTAACGCTGTCATGCATCGCTCGACGATGGAGGATCCGAGCGACGTGCTGCTGAGTCCTGGATCTAGCGCCGGCTCGGAGCCTGAGACGCAGGCGCTCATGGCCCTGATCGAGGAGCTCGAGCCCCAAGCAGTGGTCGCGTTGCACGCGCCGCTGGCGTGCATCGACGACGCCAATGAGAGCGCGCTTGGGCGGTGGCTCGCCGGGCGAACCGGTATGCCGCTCGTTAGGGACGTTGGTTATCCTACGCCCGGGTCGTTTGGGTGCTGGGGTGCCGATACGGGGTTGCCGGTCGTCACTTATGAGTTCCCCCTGGCCGCAACCGAAGTTTTAATGCGCGATCACGTCCCCGTACTGGTGGAGTTGCTAACTCGAACAGACGTCTGAGCCGACCGCATGGTCCTCAACTACATCTGGATCGCGTTCTTCCTGATCGCGCTCGTCGTGGGACTCGTGCGCCTGATCTTCTTCGGCGACTTCGAGATCTTCACGAAGATGGTCACGAGCACGTTCGACAACGCCAAGACAGGCTTCGAGATCTCACTTGGCCTAACGGGTGTGCTGACGCTCTGGCTCGGTCTCATGAAGATCGGCGAGCAGGGTGGTGCGATCGCCATGCTGGCGAAGGTGGCGAAGCCGTTCTTTCGGCGCTTGTTCCCCGAGGTCCCGGCCGATCATCCGGCACACGGCTCCATCATCATGAACTTTGCCGCCAACATGCTCGGCCTCGATAACGCGGCGACGCCGCTGGGACTCAAGGCGATGCAGGAGCTGCAGGAGATCAACCCGCAGAAGGATACGGCGACGAACGCGCAGATCATGTTCCTGGTCCTGAACACGTCGGGACTCACTGTCATTCCCATCAGCATCATGGTGTACAGGGCGCAGGCTGGCGCGGTGAATCCGACTGACATTTTCCTGCCGCTGCTGCTCGTCACGTTCATCAATACGTTGATCGGCCTGATCGCTGTCGCGATCGTGCAGCGCATCAACCTGTTCGACCGCGTAATTCTTGCCTATCTCGTCGGCCTAACGGCGCTGATCGCGGCGACGATCTGGTATTTCTCCGGCCTGCCGCAGGAACAGGTCGCGACGATCTCGAACCTCGTCGCCAACCTGACGCTGTTCAGCGTGATCTGCAGCTTTGTCATCCTGGGTTTTGTTAGGCGGATCAACGTGTATGAGGCGTTTATCGAAGGGGCGAAGGAAGGATTCTCTGTCGCGATACGGATCATTCCGTACCTCGTCGCAATTCTTGTCGCCATCGGCGTTTTTCGCGCGTCTGGCGCCCTCGACTTTCTTGTTTCGGGGATCGGCCAGATGTTCGCCGCGATGGGGCTGGATACGAGCTGGGTTCCTGGGTTGCCGACGGCGATCATGAAGCCGCTGAGCGGTAGCGGGGCACGCGGCATGATGCTCGATGCAATGAAGACGTACGGCGCCGATTCGTTTGTCGGACGCCTCGTCAGCATCTTCCAGGGCGCGAGCGATACCACGTTTTACATCCTGGCACTGTACTTCGGCTCCGTCGGCGTGAAGAAGACAAGGCATGCTGTAGCGTGCGGCTTGATCGCCGACTTCTCCGGGATCGTCGCGGCGATATTCATCGCGTACCTGTTCTTTGGATAACGCCAACTACAGCTTGGAGTCCGCAGTCGTGTGTTATCCGTCATCAGGGTTTGATCTGATCAGCATCGCATGCTCACTTCGGAGCACGCACGACTGCAGACTCCAAGCTTCAGCTCCAGGCGCAGTATTGTGACACATGCCGGCGAGGACGGCGTCGTCCTCACAGATATAGCGTCCGGTATTGTTAAGCGGATACATCTTGTGGGCGTCGCCGGAACGGGGATGGGTGCGTTCGCCGGCATGCTCAAGGCGTTAGGCTACGTCGTCACCGGCAGCGACGAGAATGTGTATCCGCCGATGAGCGACATGCTGCGCGAATGGGGGATCGAGGTCTTCACGCCGTATTCGCCCGCAAACCTCGATCGCGCGAACCCCGATCTCGTGATTATCGGGAATGTCATCCGACGCGTGAACGTCGAGGCGACGGCCGTTCGCGAGCGCCGCATTCCGCAGATGAGTTTCCCGGCTGCATTCGGCTCATTGATTGCAGCGGGCAAGCACAGCGTCGTAATCGTCGGCACACACGGGAAGACGACGACGTCAGCGCTCATGGCGCATGTGCTCGTGGACGCGGGGCGCGACCCAACGTTCCTCGTCGGCGGAGTTACGCTCAACTACGGCGCCAACTTCAGAATCGGCCGCGGCGAGCACGTCGTTGTCGAAGGCGACGAGTACGACACCGCGTACTGGGACAAGGGACCCAAGTTCCTGCACTATCGCGCCCGCAGCGTGCTGCTCACCAGCATCGAGTTCGATCACGCCGACATCTTCACCGACCTGGCGCATTACGAGTCCGCGTTCGAAAAGCTCTGCGCGACACTCCCGGAAAACGGCTGGCTCGGCGTGAGCGCATCATATCCGCGTGCTGTCAAACTGGCGCGCGCCTACAGCAAAGCGCCGATCGTCACATACGCGGTGCGCGGCGACGCGGACTACTGCGCGAGCGGCCTAACGTTTGGCCCTGACGGTGCGCGATTCTCGATCACGGGACGCGAGAATACTGACGTCCTGCTTCCCATGTCAGGATACCATAATGTCGAGAATGCGGTCGGAGTGTACGCCGCGGCGCGCTCACTCGGCCTGTCGCCTAACGAAATAACGGACGCGCTGGCGAGCTTCCGCGGCGTCAAACGGCGCCAGGAACCGCGCGGCGAGATCGGCGGCGTTTTGGTCATCGACGACTTCGCGCACCACCCAACGGCCGTACGCGAGACAATCGATGGGATCAGGCAGCGCTATCCCGATCGCAGGTTGTGGGCTGTCTTCGAGCCGCGCTCCAACACGAGCCGGCGCAATATTCACCAAGCGGAGTACGCCGAGTCGTTCGATCACGCCGATGTCGTGACTATCCGCGTTCCGGAAGCGCATGACAAAGTCCCGGCCGATCAGCAACTCAACGTGCAGACGATCGTGCTACAGCTCCAGAAGCGAGGTATCGAGGCGAACGCGTTGAGTGATGTGGCTGAAATGACGCGCCTCGTATCGGCGAGCGCACGACCAAACGACGTGATTCTGGTGATGAGCAACGGCGCTTTCGGTGGCTTTATCCCGTCCCTCCTTGCAGCGCTCGAGTGATTAGAAACTGAGATCAGCGATACGGCGTCGAATGATGACCTGCGTCGGCGTTGAGAATTCCGCGCTCTTAGCGTTGATCCGGTCGGCAGCCTCTTCGCGGAGCACCTGAATCAAAGGATCATCCACTCGTTCACCATATCCGGTTTGAGTCGTATCACTTGTACAAAAGAGCGCACGTTAGGCACCGTGCTCGTCGACTGCGAATGGGCGGGAGTAGTGCCCGCTGACGCAGCCAGGCCGATGGCAGCCGCCAACAGCGACAGCTGGGGAGTCCTT